>NZ_JBIAKG010000003.1:396234-435937 GCF_042872345.1 Micromonospora sp. NPDC005299 | reverse complement strand
CGCCCGCGGCACCGGGGTGGGGGGCCCGTCCCCCACCCCGCCGCCCGGCGGTTTCGCCCACCCCGCACCGAACGCCCCCACCCCGGCGGTGGGGGGGGGCCGGGGCCCCCGGGCCCCCGCCACTTCGCGTAGCTGACGTAAACGAAGCCTCAGGCCGCGGCGAACGCGGCCAGGCGGCGGGCGTCGACCTCGGCCGCCAGCTCCGGGGCCCGTTCCAGCGCCTCGGGGAAGCCGCAGACGGCCAGCCAGTTGGCCAGCATGAGGTGGCCGCCCTCGGTCAGCACCGACTCGGGGTGGAACTGGACACCCTCGATCGGCAGGGTGCGGTGCCGCATGGCCATCACCACTCCGGAGCCGGTCCGGCCGGTGACCTCCAGCTCCTCGGGGAGCGTCTCGGGCAGGACGGCCAGCGAGTGGTACCGGGTGGCGGTGAACGGGTCGGGCAGGCCGGCCAGCACGCCCACCCCGTGGTGGCTCACCAGGGAGGTCTTGCCGTGCAGCAGCTCCGGCGCCCGGGTCACCGTCGCGCCGAGCGCCTCGCCGATGGCCTGGTGACCGAGGCAGACCCCGAAGAGGGGAAGCTTGCCGGCGTACTCCTTGATCACGTCGAGGCAGATCCCGGCGCGGTCCGGGCTGCCCGGCCCGGGCGAGAGCAGCACCCCGGCGGCGCCCACCCGGCCCACCTCGGCGACGTCGATCTCGTCGTTGCGCCGCACCTCGCAGTCCACGCCGAGCTGGCCGAGATATTGCACGAGGTTGAAGACGAACGAGTCGTAGTTGTCGATCACGAGAATGCGCATCGGGGTCACCTGCTCGGGGTGGAGGGCGGGGCGTTGTTCGTCTCGGTGCTGTAGGGGATCTCCTCCTCGGACGGCCGCTCACTCGGCTCGGTGAGCCCGCCGTCGTCCCCCGGCACGCCGGAGTCCTGAGTGACCTGCACGTCGTCGAAGGGGAGGAGGGGTTCCGCCCAGGGGAAGACCACGAACCAGAGCAGGGCGACCGTCGCGGCGGCCAGCAGCACCGAGCCGATCAGCTTTCCGGGCAGCCCGAGCGGGAGCTTCCGCCAGATCCAGCCGTACACGCCTCAGCCCTCCAGCTCGGCCGGGCGACCCGTCGCCTTGGCCTGGACGTGGTCCAGCCGGGCGTGGATGATCAGCCGCTGGTAGTTGTCGAACTTGGGGTTGCAGGTCGTCAGCGTGAGCAGCTTCTCGGTCGGCGGCTCGTTCGGCTTGCCCGGCACGGGCGCGACGACCTCGACCTGGTACGGCTTGACGATCCGCTGCTGGTAGACCTTGTAGATGAACCACTCGGTCTGGGTCTCCACGACGACGGCGTCGCCGGGGCGCAGCTCGTCGAGGCGCCAGAAGGTGGCCCGGATGCGGTGCCCGGCGATGGCGAAGTTGCCCACCTGGCCCGGCATGGCGCTCTTCGGGTAGTGGCCCGGGGCGTACCGGATGTCGTCCGGGCTGACCCCTTCGACCACCACCCAGTGCTTGTCGAACTTCGGGAGGTAGAGCCCGGCGACCGGCTTGCCCTCGGCGGGCGGCTTCGGCTTGGCGCTCGGCCCGGTCGTCGGCCCGACGGTCGGGTCCGCCCCCCACTCCTGGGCGAGCTGGCTGCTCAGGTCGTTCTGGTGGGCGTCGACGATCACCGCCTTGCCCCAGATCTCGTAGCCGGCGAAGAGCAGCACCACCAGACCGAAGGTGATCAGCACCTCGCCGGTGCCGCGCACGACCGCCCGCAGCCGGGAACCGACGGTGGGCCGGGTCAGCTCGGAGTAGACGCTCTTGTATCCCTCGCCGGTCTGCTCCGGCCGGAGCTGCACGACCCGCTCGCCGCGGCGGGGCTGCGGCGGCTCGGCCGGGGTGCCGACCGGGTCGCCGTCGCCGGTGTCCGGGACCGGGGGCACGGCGCCCATGAGCGCGGTGTGGTCCGGTGCCGCCGGACGGGCCGGCGGGCGGCTGACGGTCGGGATCAGCGCGGTCGCTCCCGGGTCCGCCGGGCCGGTCGCCGCCGGCCGCGCCGCCTCGCCGCGGCGGGGCTCGACCGGGTTCCCGGCCCGCTGACGCTCGCGCCGATCGCCGAGCGGTGGGATGAACGCGGTGGGCGCGTCACCGGGGCTGGAGGGCCGTACCTCGGCGGTCGGCGGGTCGAGCCGGCGCCCGGGAGCCGGCCGGTGCTGGTCCTGCGCGGCACCCCGGGGACGCCGGTCGTGGGAGGCGGCGGGGCCCTGCGGCGCGGCGGGTGGCGGTGACAGCGGCCGAGCGGCGGGGGCCGGCGGGCGGCTCCGGTCGCCGGGCCAGGCCGGCGGCGGGGACGCGGGCGGTCGCGGTCGCGCCGGCCGCTGTTCGGTGACCGAGGGGGGCGCTGCCTGGTCCGGCCAGGGCAGGTCGAGCGGGGGGCGGGGCGGCGTGGGTGCCGGCCGGTCGACCTTCGGGAGGAAGGCGGTCGCGTCCTCGCTCGGGTCTCGATGGCGCCCGTCCCGCTCCCGGGGGTCGTCCGGTCTCACCGGGGAACCTTTGCCGACTGCAGTGCGGTCGAGTCCTCGAACGCCGGCACGGTGACCGTGGAGACGGTCTCGGAGTAGCCGAGCTGGTAGTGGTCGACGGCTTCCCTGAACAACCGGACTCCCTTGGACGCGGCGAGTTCCCGCTGGAAGGCGGCGGGGTCACCGATGGCCACGATCTTGAAAGGAGGGGAGTACACCCGGCCGTGCAGCAGCAGAGTGTTACCGACGCAGCGTACCGCGCTGGTGCTGAGGACGCGGACGTTCATGATTGACATGGCCTCCGCGCCGCCCGCCCAGAGCGCGTTCACGACGGCCTGGACGTCGCCCTGGTGGACCACCAGGTCGTCGTTGCTCGCACCCTTGGGCAGGCTCTGGTCGGCGCGCCGGGGGGCGTCGTTCAGTTCGATGGTGATGCCGTTGCCGGTGAGCGCGGTGAACCCGGCGGCCTGCCGGGTGGCGGCGGCCCGGTCCCGCTGTGCCTTGATCGGGCCGTCGGCGCCGGCCAGGGCGCCGGTCTGCTCCTCGACCTCGGCGCGCAGCCGGGCGGCCTTCGCCTCGCTGGCCGCGACCTGCTCGCGCCGGTCCTCGATCAACTGGGTGAGCTGGGGACGCCGGTCCTCCCGCAGCGGGGTGCCGCCGGCGGTGGTCGCGGTCGTGGTGAACAGGAGCCCGGCCGCGGCGGCGATCAGGGGTACGCCGATCGACCAGCCCGGGCGACGCTGGCGCGGCCGGCGCGGCAGCAGGCCGACCACCGCGCGCCGCAGGACCTTCTGCCAGGAGGCGGCGCCGGACGTGTACTCCACCGGGCGTTCCCTTCCCGTCGTCTCGTTCCGGCCCGCGACGGCGCGGACCGGTCTGCTCGACCCGAAAAGTCCCGCTCTTTTCGGTCGCTCCGTGCACCGGCCTGACCCCATTCGTGGCCTGGAGGGGCCGGCGGGACTACGCTAGCTGTCGAACATTATTGGCCATGGACCGTCGCCCCCGCGCCCGGTTGTCAGGCCGGACGAGGTCGTACCCCCCTCTGGAGAGCGTCGTGCCCAAGTCTCAGGTCCGCAAGAAGAAGGTGTACACCCCGCCGACGGACGTGCGTCCGACGGCGACGGCGGCGACGCGCAAGCCTAGCCCGGTCTGGCTGCCGATCACCGCGGTCGCGCTGATCGTGGTGGGCATCGGCTGGCTGGTGATCTACTACCTCTCCGAGCAGGCCTACCCGGTCGCCTCGTGGGGCTACTGGAACCTCGCGGTGGGCTTCGGCGCGATGGTCTCCTCGCTGATCCTGCTCTCCCGCTGGCGCTGACCCCGGCCGGCTCCGCCGCCCGGTGATCACGGGCGTACGTCACGCCGGGACGCCCCTGACCGGCGCCCGGCGCCCGCTGCCCCTAAGGTGTCGGCAGGGCGGCGTGGCCGGATGCGAGATGACTCACGTTACTGCTGGGTAACCTTGCGCGTAGGCTGCACTGACAAGCAGCAGACCGGGAGGCCAACTCGATGGGCAGCGTCCAGATCGTCACCACGATCCTCGCGGCCGCCATCACCGCCGTGGCGGTGGGGCTTGCGGTGCGCGCGGTCATGAAGATGACGGCCGTCATCCGGCTCGGGCAGCCCGCGCCGGAGCGGTTCACCGACAAGGGCGCCCGCACGACGAAGATGCTGGTGGAGACCGCCGGCCACACCCGGATGCTCAAGTGGAGCGTGGTGGGCGCGGCGCACTGGTTCGTGATGGTCGGGTTCATCGTGCTGTCGCTGCTGGTGCTCGAGGCGTACTTCGAGGTGGTCACCCCCGGCGGCGGGCTGCCGATCATCGGGCACTGGACGATCTTCGGCCTGGCCACCGAGTGGATCGGCATCCTGGGGCTGGCCGGCATCCTGGTGCTGATGGGGATCCGGCTGCGCAACCGGCCCACCCGACCGGGCGGCCGCTCCCGGTTCACCGGCTCGACGATGTGGCAGGGCTACTTCGTCGAGTGGGTCGTGCTGCTGGTCCTGATCTTCGGCTTCGTGATCCGCGGCTTCAAGGTCGCCACCGACCACTTCGAGTACCCGGTCTGGGCCACCCCGCTGAGCCACGCGGTCGGCGCCGCGCTCCCGGCCTGGACGGCCGGCGTCAGCGTCGCCGCCCTCATCAAGATCGTCATCTCGATGACGTGGCTCATCGTGATCTCGCTGAACGTCACCATGGGCGTCGCCTGGCACCGGTTCCTGGCGTTCCCGAACATCTTCTTCAAGCGCGAGCCCGCGAAGGCGGCCGGCTCCGGCCTGGGCCCGCTGCGGCCCATGACGAGCGACGGCAAGCCGCTCGACTTCGAGGAGGCCGACCCCGAGAAGGACCAGTTCGGCGTCGCCCAGGTCGAGCAGTTCACCTGGAAGGGCCTGCTCGACTTCAGCACCTGCACCGAGTGCGGCCGGTGCCAGTCGCAGTGCCCGGCCTGGAACACCGGCAAGCCGCTGTCGCCGAAGCTGCTCGTGCTGAGCCTGCGCGACCACGCGTACGCCAAGGCGCCCTACCTGCTGGCCGGCGGGGGCAAGGACCTGACCGGCGAGGAGAAGGCCACCGCCGCGCAGCTCGCCCACATGGACGTGCTGGCCCTCGCCGAGGCCGACCGGCCGCTGATCGGCACCGCCGAGGAGGGCGGCGTCATCGACCCGGACGTGCTCTGGTCCTGCACCACCTGCGGCGCCTGCGTGGAGCAGTGCCCGGTGGACATCGAGCACGTCGACCACATCGTCGACATGCGCCGCTACCAGGTGCTGATCGAGTCGAGCTTCCCGTCCGAGGCCGGCGTCATGCTCCGCAACCTGGAGAACAAGGGCAACCCGTGGGGCGCCCCGCAGAACACCCGGGAGGACTGGACCAAGGGCCTCGGCTTCGAGGTGCCGCGGGTCGGCGAGGTCGACGACTTCGAGTACCTGTTCTGGGTCGGCTGCGCCGGTGCGTTCGAGGACCGGGCCAAGAAGACCACCCGCGCGGTGGCCACGCTGCTCAACGAGGCCGGCGTCTCCTTCGCCATCCTCGGCGAGGGCGAGACCTGCTCCGGTGACCCGGCCCGCCGGATCGGCAACGAGTTCGTCTTCCAGATGCTCGCCCAGCAGAACGTCGAGACGCTGAACGAGGCGTTCGAGGGCCGGGAGAAGAGCAAGCGGAAGATCGTTGCCACCTGCCCGCACTGCTTCAACACGCTGGGCAACGAGTACGGCCAGCTCGGCGGCGAGTTCGAGGTGGTCCACCACACCCAGCTGCTGGCCCACCTGGTGGCCGCCGGCAAGCTCACCCCGGTGCAGCCGGTCGACGGCGGCGTGACCTACCACGACCCCTGCTACCTGGGCCGCCACAACCGGGTCTTCGCCGCCCCGCGCGAGGTGCTCGGCGACGCCATCCAGGGCGAGCTGACCGAGATGCCGCGCAACAGCGAGCGCTCCTTCTGCTGCGGCGCCGGCGGCGCCCGGATGTGGATGGAGGAGAAGATCGGCAAGCGGATCAACGTGGACCGGGTCGAGGAGGCCATGTCCACCGGGGCGAAGACCATCGCGGTCGGCTGCCCGTTCTGCTCGACGATGCTCAACGACGGGGTCAACGGCAAGGGCGCCGGCGAGCAGGTCGAGGTCATCGACGTCGCCAGCGTGCTGCTCCGCTCGGTCAAGCCCGACGCCCCGGCGGGCGAGAAGGAGACCGAGGCGGTCGCCGGCTGAGGCGTACCCCCGGAAAAGCTGAACCACGACGGCGGCGGCACCCACGCGGGGTGTCGCCGCCGTCGCCGGTCAGGAGACCGTGGTGACCGCGATGGCGGCCGTGGTGGCGGCGGTCGTCGCCACCAGCACCGCGGCCTGCGTCTCCTCGATCGCCTTCTTCGTGGCCGCGGAGGCCCAGTCGCCCGCGGCGATCTCGGTCAGGCGGGCCTTGACCCGCTCCCTGGGCAGTTCGCGGAAGAGCGTCCGGTCCAGGCCGATCGCCCGGGTCAGGGTGAGCAGCGCGGCCGTCCGCGCGTCCACGGGGCCGTCGGCGGCCAGCGCGGCCAGCATTCGCTGCCGGGCCGCGGTCTCCACCGCCGGCTCCGTGCCGGTCGGCGAGGGATAGCGGGTACGCGGGAACACCCACAGCACCCGGTCCGCCTCGCGGCGCAGCACCCCGGCGTCGACCAGGCCGTCGAGCACCCGGTCCGGCAGGCCCTTGGCCAGCTTGCCGATCCAGTCCTTCGGCTTGCGCGGCCGGTCCCCGGCGACGGTGGCGAGCGCGTGGTCCAGCAGCGGCACGCCGGTCGGAGCGGGGTTGGTCACCGCCAGCCGGCCGTCGGTCACCTCGACCCGGCCGGCCAGGGCCAGCTCCAGCAGGACGGCCCCGGCGACGCCGTAGTCCAGGTGCGGCCGGCCGAGCCGGTTGGTGCCGGCGTCGTCGTGGGCGAGCAGGACCAGTTCGTCGGTGAGCAGCAGGCGGTTCATGCGAGCCACGCTACGTCGGGTTCGCCAGCCCGCCGGTCGCCGGTTCGTGCCCGCTGCCGGCCCGTGGAACAATCGCGCTCATCGACGGCCTGCTGCTCACCACGCTGTTGCCCCTGGTCGGCTTCGTGCTGCTGACCGCCGGCAACGCGTTCTTCGTCGCGGCCGAGTTCGCCCTGGTCACCGTCGACCGGGCGGAGATCGACCGGCGGGCCGGCGAGGGCGACGGCCGGGCCGCCGCGGTACGCCGGGCGCTGCGCGAGCTCTCCTTCCAGCTCTCCGGCGCCCAGCTCGGCATCACCATCACCGCGCTGCTCACCGGCTATCTGGCCGAGCCGGCGCTGGCCCGGCTCTTCGCCCCACTGCTGCGCCCGGTCGGCGGGGCCGAACGGTTCACCGGGCTGCTCGCCCTGGCGCTGGCCACCCTGCTCTCGATGCTCTTCGGCGAGCTGGTGCCCAAGAACCTCGCGCTGGCCCGGCCGATGCCCACCGCGCTCGGCACCGCCGGGCCGATGCGGACCTTCTCCCGCACCTTCGGCTGGCTGATCCGGCTGCTCAACGACTCGGCCAACCGGCTGGTCCGGCGGCTCGGTGTGGAGCCGCAGGAGGAGTTGGCCAGCGCCCGCTCCCCGGAGGAGCTGGGACTGCTCGCCGCCATCTCGGCCCGGGCCGGGGCGCTGCCGCCGGACACCGCGATGCTGCTGCGCCGCACCATCCGGTTCGGCGACAAGCGGGCCGCCGAGGCGATGACCCCGCGGGTCGACGTGATCGCGCTGCGCGCCACCGCGACGGTCGCCGAGCTGCTGGACCTGTCCCGGCAGACGGGCCGGACCCGGTTCCCGGTCTACGAGGAGACGCTGGACCTGGTCACCGGCGTGGCCGGGGTGCCGGACGCGCTCGGCGTGCCGCTGGCCAGCCGGGCCGCCACCACGGTCGCCGCGGTCGCCCGCGAACCGGTGTACGTCCCGGAGAGCCTCGACCTCGACGGCGTGCTGGCCGCGCTCAAGGACGCCGGCGCCGACCTGGCCATCGTGGTCGACGAGTACGGCGGCACGGACGGCGTGGTGACCGTGGAGGACCTGGTCGAGGAGCTGGTCGGGGAGATCGCCGACGAGTTCGACCCGGCCGCCGTGGACGATCTGGGGCCGGTCGAGCTGACCGTGCCGGGCGGCGAGCGCACCGTGCTCGTGGACGGCGTGCTGCGCGAGGACGAACTGATCGAGCAGACCGGATTCCGGCTGCCCGAGGGGCCGTACGAGACCCTGGCCGGCTTCCTGATGGCCCGGCTCGGGCACATCCCGGTGCCCGGCGAGACGGTCGAGGAGGCCGGGTACGAGTTCACCGTGGTGGAGGTCGACCGGCACCGGATCGAGCAGGTCCGGGTGGTCCGCCCCGAGGAGCCCGACGACGGTGAGTGAACTGCTGATCGCCCTGGTGCTGCTGCTCGGCAACGCCTTCTTCGTGGGCAGCGAGTTCGCCCTGATCGCCTCCCGCCGTACGGTGCTCGAACCGCTGGCGGCGACCTCGAAGCGGGCCCGGTGGGCGCTCTCGGCGATGAACCAGATCCCGCTGATGATCGCCGGGGCGCAGCTCGGGATCACGGTCTGCTCGCTCGGCCTCGGCGCGATCGCCGAGCCGGCGCTGGCGCACCTGCTGGAGGCGCCGTTCGAGGCGCTCGGCCTGCCCGCCTCGGCGGTGCACCCGGTGGCCTTCGTGATCGCCCTCGGCGTGGTGGTCTTCCTGCACACCGTGGTCGGCGAGATGGTGCCGAAGAACATCACCCTGGCCGGCCCGGAGCCGTCGGCGCTCTGGCTCGGCCCGGCCATGCTCGCCTTCTGCCTGGCCACCAAGCCGCTGCTGCTGGCCATGAAGTGGGCGGCCCGGCAGGTGCTGTGGCTGTGGCGGGTCGAGGCGACCGACGCCGTGAAGACCGTGTTCACCGCGGAGGAGTTGGCCGGCCTGGTCTCGCAGGCGCGTACCGAGGGGTTGCTGGACGCCGAGGAGCACGCCCGGATCACCGGCGCGCTGGCCCTGCACACCCGGACGGCCGCCGACGCCCTGCAACCCTGGTCGACGGTGACCACGGTGGCCGAGGACGTCTCACCGGCGTCGCTGGAGGTGCTGGCCACCCGCACCGGCCGGTCCCGCTTCCCCGTGGTGCAGCGGTCCACCCGCCGGGTGCTCGGCTTCGTCCACGTGAAGGACGTGCTGGGTTACGCGGGCGCGACCCGCCGGGCGCCGGTGCCCGCCGACATCTACCGGCCGCTGGCCGTGGTGCCGCCCGACCGTACGCTGGCCGACCTGTTGCTCTCGATGCGCCGCGAACGCCGGCACATGGTGCTGGTGAGCGACGGCCGCCGACCGCTGGGTGTGGTGACACTCGACGACGTATTGACGGCAATCGTTGGCAAGTGAATGAATACCCTTGGTGTGCAAGCGGTTGCGCAGACGTGATTGAACTAAAGGTCGCCTTGATTCCACCCCCGTGCCTTCCCTAGTGTGGGGCACCGACCGCTGTGGGTCGTCTGCCTCGATCTTCCCTCTCGCGAGGCGCCCGGCGGTCGGTTGCAAAGGAGTCCGTGCCGGTGGCAACCATGCCCCCTCAACGTCACGCCCCGAGCCCGCCCGGCCGACCGGCCGGGTTCCACCGGGTGGTACGCCGTCTCCTCACCGTCGTCGCGGCCGTCGCGGTCGGCGCCGGGCTGCTGGCGGCCCCGGCGCACGCGGCGCCGTCGGTGGACGAGATCGACGCCCAGATCGACAAGCAGTGGGAGAAGCTCGAACCCACGATCGAGCAGTACAACAAGGTCCGCTCCCAGCTCAAGGTCAACAAGAAGAAGTCCGCGGACCTGCAGAAGAAGATGGTGCCGCTGGAGCTGGAGTCGGCGCTCGCGATGAACAAGGTCGGCGACATCGCCGCCCGCTACTACATCCAGGGCCCGTCCCAGGAGATGGGCGCCCTGCTGGTCAACAGCAGCCCGGGCACCCTCGCCGAGCAGCTGGTCATCCTCGACCGGCTCGCCGACGACCAGCGCAAGCAGATCGCCGGCGTGCTCGCCGTCCGGGACAAGTACAACCGGCAGAAGCAGAAGCTGGACGCGCTGATCGCCACCGAGCTCAAGCAGGAGAAAGAGCTGGCGACCAAGAAGAAGCAGATCGACGCCGAGATCAAGCGGCTGACCGCGATGCTGCCGGTGACCTCGATCCGCCCGGCGGGCTGCCCGGCCATCGACGGCGTGGTCAGCAGCGCCGCGCGTACCGCGATCAAGACGGCATGCGCGCAGGTCGGCGACCCGTACGTGTGGGGCGCCACCGGCCCGAACTCGTTCGACTGCTCCGGCCTCACCCAGTACGCCTACAAGGCGGCGGGCATCTCGCTCACCCACTTCACGGGCGCGCAGTGGAACGAGGGCCGCAAGGTCTCCCGCTCCGAGGCCAGACCGGGTGACCTCGTCTTCTTCGGCAGCGACCTGCACCACGTCGGGCTCTATCTCGGCAACGGGGTGATGGTGCACGCCCCGCGGACCGGCAAGCCGGTCCAGGTGTCGAGCATCAGCACACAGCCGCTCGCCGGTTTCGTCCGGGTCAGCTGACCCGTCCCCCGAACGACGAGAAGGCCCCCGGTCCATGCGGACCGGGGGCCTTCGCCGTGGAGCGCCGCTGCTACTACCTCGGTGCGCCGATCGGGGACGGCAGGATCAGCACGTCGTCGAGGTTCGCGTACATGATCCGGTGGCCGAACTGGATCTGCACGTACCGGGTCTCGCCGCGGACCACGGTCCGGTCGTCCGGCGCGGAGCCGTCGAACGAGACCGCCCGGTAGTACTCGCTCGGCAGGACGCCGCCGACTGCGTACCGCTGGCCGGCCGCGAAGGTGTACTGGAGCGGGGAGACGCCCTGGAAGGGGATGGTGGCCGGGTAGGCCTCCTTCTCCGGGTAGGCCCGCCCGTACACCGGGATGGTGGCCTTGCCCGGCTTGGGGGTCACCACGAAGCCCGTCGACCACTTGGCCGTGGGCGCCGAGGCCGGGTTGAGGAACCAGGCCTTCTGGCCGAGGTACCAGATCGCCGTCCAGTCACCCTGCACGTCCGCCAAGGCGTACGTCTGCCCGGCCGAGGCGCGGGCGCCGTGGTCGGAGATGTACATGGTGTCCGGCGTGCCGTTCGGCCGCAGCCCGCGGTCGTTGACCAGCGGGGCGGTCGCGCTCGGTGCGGTGTGCAGGACCACCGCGGACGAGCCGCGCAGCGGGCACGGCGCGGCCGGCGGGGTGGGCTTCGGGACGCCCGGCGGCTGCTGGTTGCAACCGACGAAGGCGGGCTGGTTGGTGGCGAAGTCCGGGTCGATGGTGACCAGGCCGGTGTGCGCGTTCCCGAGGGACCGGAACGGGGCCTTCATGAGGTCGAAGTAGTGCGACCAGTCCCAGTACGGGCCCGGGTCCCAGTGCATGCCGGCCACGGTGCCGGCGGTGGTGCCGGGCACGTTGTCGTGGCCGATGATGTGCTGCCGGTCCAGCGGGATCTGGAACTTCAGCGCCAGGTGCCGGACCAGCTTGGCCGAGGTCCGGTACATGGCCTCGGTGTACCAGGTGCCGTGGCCGGCGAAGCCCTCGTGCTCGATACCGATGGACTTGGCGTTGACGTACCAGTTACCGGCGTGCCAGCCGACGTCCTTGGCCTTGATGTGCTGGGCCACGTAGCCGTCCACCGACCGCAGCGTGTAGTGCCAGCCCAGGTAGGTCTTCGTCTGCACCAGCTTCACGCTCGGGCCGAAGTAGCCCTCGGTGTCGTGGATGACGATGTATTCGATCTTCTGCTGGGCCGGCCGGTTGCCGAGGTCGTGGTTGCCGTAGTCGCCGGAGTTCGGGCCGTACTTCTCATAGGGGGCCGGGATCCACTCGCAGGCGAGGCGGACCGGGCACTCCAGGCCGTCCGGCCGCTCGGCGCGGCGCAGCCCCAGCTTGTGCAGCCCGGACTGGTCCGGCGTCACGGCGGTGGCGGCGAGGGTCACCCGCTGGCCGTCGTCGGTGGTCCGGGCCGCGCCGAGGCCGAGCTGGTCGTAGACCTCGTCGGCGAAGGCCGCCGCCGCGTCCTCGGTGTCCGCGCCGGAGTAGCGGGCCACCGCGCCGTACCAGGCCGCCGGGTCGCTGCCGGGGCCGACCGGCGCACCCAACTGCTTCTGGTACGAGGCGAGCAGCGCCGCCCCGCCCCGGATGTTCGCGGCCGCGTCGGTGCGCAGCCCCTCCTCGCTGAGGCCGGTGAGCGCCGCGGCGGCGTCGAGCGTCTGCAGGGACGCCTGCGGCAGCACGTCCTCCGCCGGTGCGGCCGCGATGGCCGGGTCGAGGGTGAGCGGGCGTGAGTCATCGCCCCGCGGGTCCTCGTTCTCGTCCACGTGGCCGCTGGCCGGAGTCGCGAGGACCTGCTGGGCGTCGGTGAGGTGCATCGGGCCGTAGCCGCCGCTGGTGCTCGGCTGGCCCGGGTGGGTGTCCCAGCGCGACTCCAGGTACGAGACGCCGAGCAGGACGCTCTGCGGCACGCCGTACTCCGCTGCGGCGGCGGCGTACTGCTCCTGGCGGTCGCTGGTGGGTTGGGCGGTGAGCGGTTCGGCGGCCACCGGTCCGGTCGCCACCAGCGCGGTGGCCGCCGCGACGGCGGCCGCCAGCAGCATCCGTCTACCCGACGGCGGGGGTGAGAGGTGCATCGAACCTCCAGACAGGGATGGGGGTCACTGCGTCCTCACCCTCACCCCGCACACCCTCCGGGTCAATACCTTTCCAGCAAGTAATCTCGTATGAAGAAATCCTTCATTCCGGGCGGGCAGGACGTACGGAGTGTCACGGCGTCTCGGGTTGCGGATTGATAACGACGCTCTCTACTCTGGTCAATCGTCGGCCGCGAGCTTCACCGTCCATCCCGGGTGGTGACGGTCCGACACCGCCGAGTCGCCTCCGGGCGAGCCGGGGACCCAGGTATCTGGGGTGAATCCGCAGCCACTGCGGTAGGGCGCCTCCCTTCCCGCCCGAACCCGTCAGCTAACCCGGTAGGCGGCCAGGAAGAAGGAGTACGGAAGCCCGGTGGCACACCATGCCCCGCGGCCACCGTCGGTCCGGTCGGTCGACCGGTCGACGGCTACGCCGCGTTCCCGCTGGTCCCGTTGCACCACCGCCCTCGCCGCCCTGGTCGGCTCCGCCGTCGTCCTGACCGGCGGCGCCACGGCGGCACACGCCGAACCGTCGGTCGCCGAGATCGAGCGCCAGATCGACCAGGACTGGAACAAGCTCGAACCGATCATCGAACAGGTCAACGCCACCCGCGAGCAGCTCGCCGCCAAGCGGAAGCAGGCCGCCTCGCTGGCCAAGCAGATCGCCCCGCTCCAGGCCCGGGTGGACGCCGCCCTCGGTCAGGTGGGCGGACTCGCCGCCGACGCGTACAAGGGCGACAACAACCTCTCCACCGTCAACGCGCTGCTGGGCAGCCGGTCGCCGAGCGACCTGGTGGACGGCCTCGCACTGCTCGACCGCTTCGCGAACCGCCAACAGGAGCAGGTGCGGACCGTCGCGGAGCTGCGCGACCAGCTGGCCGCCAAGAAGCAGCCGCTGGACGAGATGATCACCGAGCTGTCGCGTACCGAGGCCCAGCTCGCGGCCAAGAAGAAGCAGATCGACGCCGAGATCGTCAAGCTCCAGAAGCTGCGCCTCAAGGTCTACGGCAACGGCGGCGGCGGTCCGCTGCGCCCGGCGCCCTGCCCCGCCGGCTACCCCGGCGGCCCGGCCGGCGTCGCGGTCAAGTTCGCCTGCGCCCAGATCGGCAAGATCTACGTCTGGGGCGCCGCCGGCCCGGACCACTACGACTGCTCGGGCCTGACCATGGCGGCCTGGGCCAAGGCCGGCGTCTCGCTGCCGCACAACGCCCGGCAGCAGCACAATGTGACCAGGCGGGTGAGCCGGAGCGAGTTGCGCGCCGGTGACCTCGTCTTCTACTACAGCGACCTGCACCACGTCGGCATGTACGTCGGTGACGGCTGGGTGGTGCACGCCTCCCAGTCCGGCAAGCCGATCACGATGAAGCGCGTCGACGACGGCCAGATCAACAGCTATGGCCGCCCCGGCTGAGTGGTGAGGAGGGGCCCCTTCTGACGCCTCAGGTAGCGGAAGGGGCCCCCGTTTTACCGCTTTCCGGTTGGTCAGCGGGTCGGCCAGGTGCGCCAGTTCTGCCAGGAGCGGCTCGGGGTCGGGCCGCGCTGGCCCTGGTAGCGCGAGCCGTAGACGGCAGAGCCGTACGGGTGCTCGGCCGGCGAGGAGAGCCGGAAGATGCAGAGCTGGCCGATCTTCATGCCCGGCCAGAGCGTGATCGGCAGGTTCGCCACGTTGGACAGCTCCAGCGTGACGTGACCGGAGAAGCCCGGGTCGATGAAGCCCGCCGTGGAGTGGGTGAGCAGGCCGAGCCGGCCCAGCGAGCTCTTGCCCTCCAGGCGTCCGGCGAGCTGGTCACCCAGCGAGATCACCTCCAGCGTGGAGGCGAGCACGAACTCGCCCGGGTGCAGCACGAACGGCTCGCCCTCGGGCACCTCCACCATCGAGGTGAGGTCGTCCTGCTGCACGGACGGGTCGATGTGCGTGTAGAGATGGTTGTTGAAGACCCGGAACAACCGGTCCAGACGTACGTCGATGCTGGACGGTTGCACCAGCGTGGGCTCGAAGGGCTCCAGCGCGAGCGTGCCCGCCTTGATCTCGGAGACCAGGTCGCGGTCGGAGAGCAGCATCGGAACACCATAGCGACCGGTACGGGTGACCTGCGTGTCGGACTACATCTTCGTACACCTGTTCGATAGAATGTCCGCATGGCTTCCTGGTCCGAATTCGCCGCCGACGAGCCCCGACTCGCCGACGAGATCCGCCTCCTGTTGCAGCAGTACGGGCCGGGTTTCGGCTACCTCGCCACGGTCCGCGCCGACGGCGGCCCGCGCGTGCACCCCGTCTCCCCGGTCATCACCGACGACGGGCTCTGGTGCTTCGTCATCGACTCGCCCAAGCGTCGCGACCTCGAACGCGACGGCCGCTACGCGCTGCACTCCTTCCCGCCGGAGGAGTGCGACGACGAGGCCTACGTGGCCGGCCGCGCCCTCCCGGTGACCGACCCGGCGACCGTCGCCCGGGTGGCCCGGATCGGCCGGGCCGCGCCGCAGGGCGACTGGCGACTGTTCGAGTTCACCGTCGACGTGGCGATGCTGACCCGGCGCGACCAGGTGGCCCGCCCCGGTTCCGGCCGGCCGGAGGTGCGCGTCTGGCTCGATCCGCGGGCGACCGCCCTGGCCCGGCGTGACCCGCTCGCCCCGGAAGGCCGGCGGGGCCGGCACGGCTTCGACACCCGACGCCCCGCGGCCTGACTCCGTACCCGATGGGTTCCTGCCGTGAAAAGCCGGTGCCGGCCCCGTCCGAGGACGGGACCGGCACCGGCGTGTGATGCGTGGCGGTCAGGCCGCGCGGTAGGCGTTCCACGCGGTCAGCATGCGGCTCGCCTGACCAGCGGTGAACTGGTACATGCACGAGTCGTAGGTGTAGTCCATGAAGTTGGTGATCGGGTCCTTGCCGGTGGCGGTGCAGGTGTCGCGACCGGTCGGGCACTCGAAGGCCGGCGAGGCCTCGGCCGGGGTGTCGGAGACGCTGTCGCCCGAGCCCGAGCAGCCACCCTGGAAGGTGTGGTAGAGGTTCAGCCAGTGGCCGACCTCGTGGGTGCCGGTGTCGCCCTGGTTGTAGTTGGTGGCGGTGCCACCCGGCAGCGACTCGCTCAGCGCGACCACGCCGTCCATGCTGTTCAGCTTGCGCTGCGGGAAGGTGGCCCAGCCGAGCAGGTCGTCGCTCAACTCACCCAGGTAGAGGTTGAGGGTGTTCTTGCCGCCCTCGCGCAGCGACGTCTTCATCGAGCGCTCGGCGGAGGAGCCCTGGACGATCGGGTACCAGGCGGCGTTGGTGACGTGGTGCACCTTGGTCAGCTGGAAGCTGAAGGCGGTCGCGGCGCCACCGGTGCCACCGCTGTACGCCGTGTTCAGCACAGCGATCTGCTGGGTCACCATCGAGTCCGGGATGTTGCCGCCGGCCCGGGTGCTGTCCCGCTGGATGACGTGGACGACGACGGGGATCGTCACCGTGGCCAGCGGGGTGGCCCCGGCGCCGGCGCGGAAGCTCGCCCGCTCACGCAGCGCCGCGGCGAGGTCGGCGTCACGCTCGCGGACCTGCTTGGCGGTCAGCTCGTTCGGGTCCAGCTTGGCGTGTCCGCCCTTCTTCACCCGCGCGTCCGCGTGGACGTCGGCCGGCTCGGCGCAGGAGCCGGACGGGGCGGCCGAGAAGGCCGAAGCTGCGGGGACGACGCCTACGGCGGCGGTGCTGAGCAGCAGCGCGAGGGTCGTCGACGCGACGCCGGCGGTACGCCGGGTCAGCAGGTTGGGACGAAGTCCCATGGGCCCACCTCTTTCTGCGGGCGCGACAGGGGGTATGTCACGCCCGGTCGGAGAACGTGGAGGAGACGTTACATCCGATCGACGGATTTGAGAACGCCCATATGTTGCCGTGGTGAAACTTGTTCCTGGTAGTCCGCGGGTCGCCGCGCGTGCTCGACGTGCGATCGGCTACGGGGGTGCCTGGGTGCACGGAGGTGGTGACCTCCTGTACAGTGGTGCCGCCTGCGGGTGTAGTTCAATGGCAGAACATCAGCTTCCCAAGCTGACAGTGCGGGTTCGATTCCCGTCACCCGCTCCACGTGAAAGGCCCTGGTCAGGACGGCAGTCCGAGCCGGGGCCTTCGACGTTCCGTAGCCAAGGACCAGGCCGCGTGCCATTAACGTGCCATTAGCCCCGGTCATCCCCGGCCCCGTCCCGGTCCGCTGACCGCTTCTTGCCCTTCTTGCCGCCCGGCTTGCCGTTGGTCTTGCCCGCGCCGCCGGCCGGCTTCTTGGACGTCTTCCGGTCCGCGCGCAGCACCTCGTGCAGCGCCTGGGCGATGGCACGATCCGCCTCCGCCGTCGCGTGCTGGTAGATCAACGCGGCCTGCGATGAGTCGTGCCCCATCCGGGCCATCAGGTCACGGGTGCTCGCCCCGGTCCGCGCGGCGAGGGTGTTCCCGCTGTGCCGCAGATCGTGGAAATGCAGCTCCGGCTGGCCGATCCGGGCGACACTGGCCTTCCAGTTGATGAGCTTGTTGAGGTTGCCCCGCCAGATCGGCCGCCCGCTCTCGGTGGTGAACACGAACGCGTCCGGGTTGTCGTCGACTTCCGCCGCCAGGTGGTCGCTCACGACCTCGACCACGGTCGGTGGCAGGCTAACCGTGCGCCGGCTCGCCCGGGACTTCGGTGGACCGAGGACCAGGCCGACGCCGCGCTGCTCGGTGTACGCCTGCCGGACCCGGATGGTGCCGGCTGCCGTGTCGATGTCCTGTCGTTGGAGTGCGGCGACTTCACCCCAGCGCAGGCACCCGAAGGTGGTGACCAGGACCAGGGCGCGGTACCGGGGCGGCACGATGTCGGCCAGCTTGAAGACCTGGGCGAGCGTCAGCACTGGGCGCTCCGCCGGCTTCTCCTGGTCGGCGCCCGGTATCCGGCACGGGTTCTTGGTCAGGATCTCGTCTTCCTTGACCGCCGTCATCAGCACGGCGCGCAGCAGCCGGTAAGCCTTGGCCGCCATGCTCTCGGAGACGCCATCGCCGAGCAGCTTCGCCCGCCAGTCGCGGATCATCGGTGTGTCGAGCCGGCCCAGCTCCACCCCGCCGAGGTACGGCACGATGTGCTTGTCCAGGAGCCAGCCGTACAGGTGGACCGTCCGGGGCCGCAGGTTCGGCCGCTGATCGATCCACCGCCGCGCATAGTCCCCGAGCGTCACCTTGGCACGTGCCGGGTCAACCCACTCCCGCCGAGCCATCTGCGCCTCGACCAGCGTGAGGTATCGGTCCGCCTCAGATTTGCGGACAAACGTCTCCGGCGCGTTGCGCATTTGGCCATCCGGCCCTGGGTAGCGCGCCTGGTACCGCCCGGATGGCAGCTTGCGGACGTTGCCGAACCGCCGGTGCCCGTCCTTGTTCGCCATCAGGCCACCTGTCCCAGCCCGCGCCAGACGCCAGAGGCGGTCAGCGGTTCCACTCGTCCAGCATCGACGTGAGCGTCTACGTCCGACACCTTTAGGCGCACGCTGCGGCCGACCTTGTGGAAGGCGATGCGTCGCTGAGCGACCAGCCGGCGAACGTAGCGGACGCTCATCTTCATGCGTACCGCGGCTTCCTCGACCGTGAGCACTTCGTCCACCGCCGTCATGCCTCCCCGCTTTCCAAGCACTGTGGGCACGACATGCTCGGGGTCTCGACGGGCTCGTGCTCAGACCATGCGTCGTAGCGCGGTCTCCACGGCGTCGATCAGCGGATCACCTGTGGTCCGTGGGTGCCGTGCGAGACCGAGCTCGACGTCCGGCAGGGTGGGCAGGGCGTCCGCGTCGTGGCAGGCCATGACCGGTTCGAGGTTCGCGGGCATGAGCGCCGCGACGCCGAGCCCGGCCCGTACCGCGGCGAGCACACCGACCAGGCTGTTGCTTTCGAACGTCACCCGCCAGCGCCGATCGGCACGTTCCAGCGTTTCCAGCACTGACGTACGCCAGAAGCACGGGTCCGAGAACAGCACCACCGGCAGCGGATCGGCAGCCACGTCCACACCCTGGCCGATCGCCCAGACCAGCGGGCGGCGTACCGTCCAGCGCGGCGGCCCGGGAACCTCCGGCACCTCGTTGAGCACGAGTTGGACGCGGCCCGCGTCGTAGGCCTCCCGCATCGCGGCGTTGGGCAAGCTGAGCACCTCCAGCGTCGCGCCGGGGTGCAGCCGGGCGAGGTCGGCGAGGGCCTGCGGAAGCTGGGACGCGGCGAGGTCTTCGAGCAACCCGACGCCGCAGTGGCCGGTAAGCGCGCGTCCGGTTTCGGTGAGTGCCTGTGCGGAGAGCGAGAGAATGCGTTCGGCGTACGGCAGGAGCTCCTCACCCGCCCGAGTCGGCGAGACGCCAGACGGCGACCGGTAGAGCAGCGGACGGCCGACAACGCTCTCGAGCTTGCGCAACTGCTGGCTGAGCGCGGGCTGGGTATGTCCGAGCGCGGTCGCGGCGCGGCTGATGCTGCCCGCCCGCACGGCGGTGACGAACGACCGCAGCAACCCGGTCTCAAGGTCTCTGGCCATAAGTATTCATTATGGCAGCTCCAACAAACTAACCACTTCCTATGACGTGGCGGACGATCTAGCGTCACGCTGGTGACCGGATACCGACAGGTACTCGCCGTGCCAGGGATGGCATCGCTGCTGGGCGTTTCGCTGCTCGCCCGTGTCGCGATCACGGCTGACGTGATGGCGCTGACGATGCATGTCGTGCTGGGTCTGGACATGAGCTATGCGGCAGCGGGTGGCGTCGCGGCGGCCCTGACCGCCGGAGTGGCGCTGGGCGGGCCGCTGCTCGGCCGCATGATCGACTCGCGGGGCCTGCGCACCGTGCTGCTGGTAACCGTCGTAGTGCAGGTCGTGTTCTGGCTGAGCGTGCCGATCCTGCCGTATGGGTTCCTGCTGGTCGCCAGCTTCGTGGCGGGTCTGCTGATGGTGCCGGCCCAGGCGGTGAGCAGGCAGGCGATCGCCGCGATGACGACAGTGGAGCAGCGCCGGGCCGCGTTTGCGCTGGAAGCGGTGCAGGGCGAGCTGTCGTACATCGTGGGCCCGGCGGTGGTGATCCTGTGTGCGGCGAAGATGTCCCCCGATGTGGTGGCGTGGGGAGTCGGTGCCGCGATCGTGGCCGGCGGAGCCGGAATCGCCTTGCTCAACCCGCCGCTGCGTGCCGAGGACGAGGCGGATGCCGGCGCGGCCGGACGGCCCCCGCGCACGCAGTGGCTGGGCGCCGGAATGATCGCCGCGCTGACGATGGCGTTCGGTGCCACGACGCTGCTCAGCGGCGTCGACCTCGCCATCGTCGCCACGCTGCAAGAAGCAGGTCAGATGTCCTGGGCTGCCGTGATCGTAGTGGTGTTCGGCGTGTCGTCCGTCGTCGGCGGGCTGATTTATGGCGCGCTGCCCCGGCCGCTGCCCACGTGGCTGCTGCTCGGCTTGCTCGGGCTTGTGACGATTCCCGCCGGGCTCGCGCACGACTGGCCCTGGTTGTGCGTGGCCGTCGTCGGCAGCGGGCTACTCACCGCGCCGACCCTTTCCACGGTGGCCGACGCGGTGAGCCGGCTGGCGCCGCCCGGCGTGCGGGGTGAGGTAATAGGTCTGCAATCTTCAGCGCAGAGCGCGGGTTTCGCGCTCGGATCCCCGCTCGTCGGCGTGGCGATCGACCTCTCCGTGCCAGCGGGCGGCTTCGCGGCGGCCGGGCTGGCCGGCCTCGCCGCCGCACTGACCGGACACCTACTGTCCCGCCGCTCGCCCGCTCGAACGGCGGTGCCCTACCACCCTGCTCCAGTTGATCTCAGATATTGAGCGTGGCGAGGCGGAGGCGGGGGTGCCGCGATCCTGCCGGGAGACGAAGTACGACTCGCGGGTGAGCTGCCAGCCAGCTTGACGGACGACGATGCCGCTTGGCTGCGAGAAACCGTGTTCGTCGTCCGCTACGTCGGTGACGACGCGACAATCGACGTGCAACCGGATTTGACCGAGGACTACGTGATCAAGGCAGTCCCGATTGCCATCATGAAGCCCGCAAAGACGCAGAGCGCGGCGTAGAACCGAGCATCCGCTCACGCCGCCGACCGCTCGTCACTCCACGTTACGGCGAGTGACTGGCCCGGCTTCCGATCGTGCCGATGAGCGGATCAGCGGCCCTGGGGCGGCGCGGGGATCCATGCTGACCCGTGCCGTCTGGTTTTCTTGTACGTGGCGGACGGTCTGTAGAAAGTCGAGGATCGTGGCGAGTTGGTCCTTGTTGTACCTGCCGAGGGCCTGGGCGCCGGCTGCGCCGACGGGTAGGTAGATGTCTTGTTCAACGGCGCGCGCGGCGTCCGTTGCGGTGACCAGGACCCGCCGTCGGTTCTCGGCGTCTCGGGTACGGGTGACCAGGCCGGCGCCTTCCAGGCGGTCGATGACCGTGGTGGTCGCCGCTGGGCTGAGTTTGAGGGCGCGGGTGAGTTCCCCCGCGGACAGCGGACCGTCGTTGGCGAGGACGAGATCCATCGCGCGCAGGTCTGTGCGGTTGAGTCCGAGCCGAGCGGCGGCAGCTTCGTCGAAGGCGTCGAAGCTCTGCTGGAGCAGCCGCAGTTGCATCGCCACGTCCCGGACGAGTCTATCTTTCGACATTCGAAACCTTCCGCTATCGTAGCGTCCGACGATCGAAACGATACCAGTTTGCGGAGGGCACGATGACCACCGACGACCGCCAGATCCAGGAACTGTTCGGCCGGCTCATGCAGGCCTGGACCGACAACGACGCCGTCGCCTACGGAGCCTGCTTCACCGAGGACTCCGACTACGTCTCCTACGACGGAACCCGCACCATCGGCCGCCTCGACATGCAGAACGCCCACAACCAGCTCTTCCGCGGCGTGCTCGCCGGTTCCGCACTCGTCGGTGACGTCGAGTCGATCCGGCAGGTCGCTCCAGGGGTGGCGATCGTCCACGGCACCGCGTCGGTGCTGATGCCCTGGCGCTCGAAGCTGCCCAAGCGACGCCTGTCCCGCCAGACACTGGTCGCCGTGCGCACCGACGGTGGCTGGCGGTTCACCGCACTGCACAACGGGCGGGTGCGTCCAGTGCAGATTCCGGCCCCAGATTCGCTGCCCTCTCGCATGGCTCAGGCCATGGGCCACGCAGCCCGCCGCCTCGGTGTGGGCCGGGCTACTGCCAGAACCTGACCGTCCCGGCCGAAGCTCGCCTCTACCGTGACGTCCTCATTTGCCGCGATCCGCGCTCGGAAGTCACAGATCAGTTGGCGGACGACTGTCGCGCATCAGTTGACGGAGGACAGCAGCTCGCCGGATGACGTTGCCGAATTGCGCTCTATCAGATCAAGGCGGCCCGCAAGCGGGCCGCGCCGGCCCGGCCCCGGCCTGCTGGCGACCTCCGGCCGGCATCGGCCGGGCCGGCCGGCCACGCTTGGGATGACCAAGCCCTTGAAGACCTCGGGGCTCCGCCCCGAACCCCGTCCCTCCTCAGAGATCCAGCCGGGGCGAATCACCTCGCCGGGCACCACAAGGGCTACCAGCCTCCCCGGACGGGGCCAAGGTCGTTCGTCCGGTAGGGCGCTCCACCTTGTCCCCGTCCGGGGAGGCTGGACGGTCTACGACTGCCCGACGAGGAGATCCGCAGTCCTACTGCCGAAGCAGGTAGCTGAATGTCTAGCCCGTCCACCCAACCTGCGAGCCGCTGCCCCGAGTAACCCGACACCCGCGACTTAGTAATACGCCTCCTCGTGAGACTTGCGGTAGTCGACGATGGCGTCGAGCTGTCCTGCGGCGGCGTGGGTGACCCAGGCGGGGTTGCCCAGTAGGATGCGGCCGAGCGCGACGAGGTCGAACTCGCCGGCCGCCACCCGCTCGACCAAGCCGGAGACTGACTCGGGGCCGCCGGGCCGCAGGAAATCGTGGGTTAGGCCAACCGAGCCTACCGTGATCGTCGGCAGGCCGGTGAGACGCTTGGCCCAGCCGGCGAGGGTCAGGCCCGAGCCGGGGAACGCAGGCTGCCAGAACCGCCGCTGGGACGCGTGCAGCGCGCTCGCACCGGCCTCGGCTAATGCGGTCAGGATCGCGTCCAGCTCGGCGGGGGTCTCCGCGATTCGGGCGTCAAACCGCCGCTCTTTGAACTGCGAAAACCGCACGATTACCGGGCGGTCCGCAGGAAACTGCGCGCGGACGGCGCGCACGACTGCGGCCGGAAACGCCGCCCGCCGCTCCGGCGAGCCGCCAAACGCGTCGGTGCGCCGGTTGGTGAACGGCCATAGGAACTCGTCCAGCAGGTAGCCGTGCGCGGCGTGGATCTCGACCGCGTCGAATCCGGCCCTGGTTGCCACTCGGGCTGCCTCGGCGTACGACTCCAGCAGCTCGTCAATGTCGGCCGCCGTCATCGCGTGGCTTGCCGGCCGACCCGGCTCACGCACACCGGATGGCGTCCACGCCTCCAGCCCGTCGACCGGCTCGCGCAGGCTGCCCAGGTGCCACAGCTGCGCGGCGATCCGGCCACCCACAGCGTGCACCTCATCGACCACACGCCGCCAGCTTGCCTCGGCGGCACCTGCGGTCATCCGCGGCACCGCGTCCTCGTGGCCTGCGGTGGGATGGCCGACCCAGACTCCCTCGGTGACGATGAGCCCGATGCCATGCTCGGCCCGGCGGCGGTAATACCCGGCTACCTCGGGCGCCGGCACCCCGCCTGGCGAGTGGAACCGGGTCATCGGCGCCATGACGAATCGGGAGGCCAGCGGCAGACCGGCGAACGTGACTGGCTCCAGCAGCGCCGCCACCGGCAGGTTGACGTCCGGGCGCGAGGTAGAGATCGCTGTCATGCCCTCACGGTAAAAGTTGACACCGGTGTCAAGGGCAAGCCAGCAGTGGCGCCGGTCTCACGCCACAGCGTGTGCCGCAGGTCCGCCGGTCGGCTCGTCGACCGTCATGTCTTCAACGATGCAGTCCAGCGCCGAGATGGTACAGGCGAGCTGGGCCATCTCCGCGACGATGCGCTCGCGCTCATCGCGGAGCCGGTCGGCCAGCCACGACGTGCGGATGTCCGGATTCGTCATGCAGGGCAGCAGCTCATACATGCGCCTGCTGCTTAAACCCGCGTCGAATAACCGCTGAATCAGCCGGACCCGCTCGACCGCCGCTTCTGGGAAGATCCGCTGGCCGCTCGCCGTGCGCATCGACACGAGCAGTTCCTGCTGTTCGTAGTATCGGATCGACCGGGTGCTCACCCCGGTCCTGGCCGCAAGCTCGCCGATCCGCATCGCGCCCCTCCCGCCCGACACCCGTGACTTCGACGCCAGCACGAATCTACGCCGCCGTCGAGCGGAAGTCTCCGCCAGCCGCACCCACCCGCTCTTCCACCTATTCATGATCAGCGGCACCCGACACGCCAGCTGCAAGGCGCGTGATCTTTGCTACAAAGAGGGCTCTGGCGTGCCCTTGCATGCGCGATACGCCAGCCAAGGCCGGGGACGACCACGGTCAACGGTGACGACTCCCACCAGGCATGACAGCGAGGAGGCAGGTCGCAGTCGCAGCCGAACGCTGATCGACATTCCCTCGACCTCTGCGGCTGTACAGCCATCCGTACAGCCAAGCCGGCCGACAGGCCCGGTCACGAGTGGACGCGAACCGACGGGACGAGCAGGCCGGCGGCACTAGCCGACGTCGGCAGACACGCGTCTTGTTCTTTGCAAGGCGGGGGTTGGCGATCGCTTCTGGCCGGCCGTCGCGGAGAACACCCGGCGTGCCATTAACGTGCCATTGGACGAGGACAACAGGGGCCAGCCGAGGCCACGAGAGACTGCCGAGGCCAGGCCGCCAAGCCGGTGGCCTGCCGGAGATCGGCAATTCCCAAGCTGACAGTGCGGGTTCGATTCCCGTCACCCGCTCCACGCGAGAGGCCCTGGTCAGGACGCGAGTCCCCGCCAGGGCCTTCGGCTTTCCAAGATCGGCAATCGCCGCGTTGGCAGGCAATGCCTATCCTCTCGGCCATGGGAGCTATCAAGCCGTGGCATCTGGTGGTCCTGACAATCTGCTGCCTGTTGCCGACGGCTGCGGCGGTCGTCGGCGGGGTCTGGGCGGTTCGCCGGTCCCGTAACCGTCGCTGAGCGCACGGCTCAGAACGGCTGTCCGCGCTCGCCTTCGAGCCGCGTAATGAGCGAGAGCACATCACCGGCGCCGTCGTCGGCACGGATCCGGCGAGCGAGGTCGGTGGGGCGGTGGCGATAGGTCGATCGGTCGAGGCAGGAGCGCAGCGCGTCGGTCAGGGTGTCGGCGGTCAGCTCGTGCAGTGGCAGCGGGTGCGGCGCTGCGCCGAGGCGGTGCAGCCTGTCCGCCCAGAACGGCTGGTCGACCAGCACGGGCACCGGGACCGCTGGCACGCCCGCGCGCAGCCCGGCCCGAGGCGATGATGAGCCGCATGGGGTTTGGTTACAAGACCACGTGGCTCGCCGTGCGGAAGCGAAGCCCGGAGGAGGTCGCCGACGCGCTCGGTTTGGCCGACCGCGAGCGTCTCCCGTGGGACGAAGGCGTCGACCGCGCGTACGCCTCCGGCGTGTTCGTGGCCGGTCCCGTCAACGGGTGGACCCTGGCACACGGCCGACGCGATCTCGCGTCGTTCGACTACAGCGTCACCGATCCGCGGTTTCCGGAATGGTTCGCAGCCCTGAGCGTGCGCCTGGGTGAGATCCAGTTCTTCGTCAACGAGCGGGGATGGTCCTCCCACGGATGGGTGCGGGCGGTCGACGGGATCGTCGTGCGGGCGTTCGCCACCTTCGACGGCGCCGTCCCGCTGTTCATCGGTGACGTCACGCCGGCCGAGCGCGAGGTCGGCAAGGGCCTCCGGGGCTGGGGGGACAACTGGCGGAACTGGCAGGAGGAGGACTGGGACGCCTGGTACGAGTCGGCGCCCAACGAGCTGGACGTGCTCAAGCTGGCGGCCCGGTGGAGCGTCGATCCGCGCACCGTCGACAGCGAGGACGTCGGCGACCCAGGGATCTACGGGATGCCCGCCGATCGACTCTGACCGACGCGGGGCGGGGACGGCGACGGACGGCCGACGGGCCGCCGCCCCGGCAGGGCACCTCGGGTGCGATCACTTCGCGCAGCAGGACGCTCCCGTCGCCGTGACACCCGGGCGGCTCCACTGCGCGACCGGGCGGCCGTCGAGACGCCAGGGGTGCCCGCTGACCTTCGGCCACCCCTCCGGTGAGTCCTCCCAGTTCTCCTGCCGGCCGTACACCGTCAGGTCGAGGGCGTGGTAGCTGGTCGTCAGCGCCTCCACGCCGCGCCCTGTGGTCCAGTAGGTCTCGTAGACCCGGTCGTCGTCGTCGCGCAGGTAGCAGGCGATGAACCCGAAGTCACGGCCGTCCGCCAGCGCCGGGTCGGAGTCCCGCGCCGAGTACCAGGGGAACGGGTAGCCCATGAACTCCGCGAACGCTGCGCTGTCGGCGTAGGGGCCCTGACAGAACACGGCGTAGGTGACATCGCGGGCGTGCAGGTAGTCCCGCATCTCCAGGTGACAGGTGGCGAAGGTGCACCCCTCGCACTGGTCCTCGAACGGCTTGCCGTCGTGCCACATGTGGAAGTAGGCCATCAGCATGCGGCGGCCCTCGAAGACCTCCAGCAGCGGCGTCTCCCCGCCGGGGCCCTGCACGGTGACGGGCGGCGCCGGAGTCATCGGCAGCCGGCGCCGGGCGGCGGCGATCGCGTCGCCCTCTCGGGTGTGCGCCTTCTCCCGGGCCAGCAGGTGGTCGCGCTCGCGCAGCCAGGTCTCCCGGTCGACGATCGGCGGCAGGGCGGCGCGGAACGTGGGGGTTGCCATCGGGGCGTCTCCTTCGTGGCGTCCGAGTCGGTCACCGGTATGGACCTGCCCAGCCGGCGATTCTCATCGGTCAACCAGGGATCAGGAGTGCCCGGTGAGGTCGAGGACGTGCCGCAGGCAGGGCTCGCCGCCGAGCCGCACCTCCTCGACCGGGACGAATCCGGTCCGCCGGAGCACCGCCAGGGAGGCCGGGTTCGCCAGCGCGGCCGAGGCGGCCAGTTGGCGCAGCCCGTACTCCCCGCGGGCCAGCGCGCTGACCCGGCGGACACCCTCCCGGGCCAGGCCGCGCCCGGTGGCCCGCTCGGCGACCCGGTACCCCAGCTCGGCGCTGCCGTCGGCGACGTCGACCAGGTTGAACCGGCCCAGCACCGTGCCGTCCTCGTCGTCGACCAGGACGTGGAAGTGGCACCGCCCGGTGTGCTGCTCCGCCAGCAGGCCCACGAGCCGGTCGGTGAACTCGTCGAAGTAGTCGTCGCCCCGGTCCGGCACGAACCGGGCGAAGTACGCCCGGTTCGCCTGCTCGAAGCGAAGCAACGCCGGAGCGTGCCGGATGGCGAGCCGTTCGAGTTCGGGCATCAGGCGACGCTAGCAACCCGCAGGTCGGCCAGCAGATCCTCCACGGCGGCGAACTCGTCCGGCCGCAGCGGACCCTGGGCGAGCGCGCCGGCGTTCTGCTCGACCTGGGCGACGGTGCGGAACCCCGGGATCGGGACGGTGGTCGCGCTGCGCGCCCACAGCCAGGCCAGCGCGCCCTGCGTCGGCGTACGGCCACCGGTGGCGAACACCTCCCGCAGGGCCTCCACCCGGGCCAGCCACTCGGGTGCTCCGGCGCCGTCGCGGAAGTAGGTCAGCCAGTCGTAGCTCTGCGACCGCACGTCGTCCCGGGGCACCGTGCGACCGTCGGCGTACTTGCCGCTGAGCAGGCCCATGGCGAGCGGCCCCCGGTTGATGCTGGCCAGCCCGGCCCCCTCGCACAGCTCGATCATCGCCGGCCGGTCGGCCAGCACCGACATGTCGTGCTGCACGGCGGTGCAGCGCGGGCCGGCGGCGGCGAAGGCAGCGGCGCGTTCCGGGTCGTCGGTGCTCCAGCCGTACGCCCGGATCTTGCCGGCGGTGACCAGGTCCTCCAGCGGCGCGACGAGGTCCAGGGCCTCCTCGACCGGCAGGTCGCCGAGGTGGAGCTGGTAGAGGTCGACGTGGTCGATGCCCAGCCGCCGCAGGGAGCCGTCCAGGCAACTGCGCAGGTACGCGACGCTGCTGTCGGTGCCGCCCGCCTCCCTGGTCCGCTCGTCGAAGGTGAACCCCCACTTCG
This sequence comes from Micromonospora sp. NPDC005299, assembly GCF_042872345.1. NCBI lineage: Bacteria > Bacillati > Actinomycetota > Actinomycetes > Micromonosporales > Micromonosporaceae > Micromonospora > Micromonospora sp. NPDC005299. Next base: position 408,195 of record NZ_JBIAKG010000003.1, on the reverse strand, counting down.
TGGCGATCACCACCCGGTCCCGGTCGGCGCCGAGCGCCCTGCCGAGCACCACCTCGCTGTGTCCGGCGCCGTAGCTGCTCGCCGTGTCGAAGAAGGTGACGCCGAGTTCGAGGGCCCGGTGGACGGCCCGGGTCGACTCGGCGTCGTCGACCGGGCCCCAGCCGTACTGGTTGGCGCCACCGGCGTAGGGGCCGCCGATCGCCCAGCAGCCCATGCCCAGCGCGCTGACCTCGATGCCGCTCCGCCCCAACGTGCGCTTCATGATCCGCTCCCCGTTCCGCGACGTGGTTCCACCGGTTGCCACTCTCCGGCTTCGAGCGCGCTGGAAGTCAAGACCCCGGATACCAGCGCAGCTCGACCGTGTTGCCGTCCGGGTCGCGGACGTAGAGGGAGGTGGCCGTGCCCCGCGCCCCGAAGCGCGGCACCGGCCCGGTCAGCACCGTGAACACCCCGGACTCGATTACCTCGGCCCAGTCGAGCGGCTCGACCACCAGGCAGAAGTGGTCCACGTTCGACCCGTCCGGTTCGCCACGGACCAGGTCGATGATGGTGTCGGCGTTGACGCGTACCGAGGGGAAGGGCACCTCGCCGGCACGCCAGCGGTCGACGCGCACCGGCGCGAGGCCGAGGGTGTCGCAGTAGAACTGAAGGGACACCTCGACGTCGGTGACGGCGAGGACCAGGTGGTCGAACCCGGTCACCCGCACGGCGCTCACCGGGTCTCCAGCGCGTACGCGCCGCGCAGCCAGCCGGTGAACAGCTCCGGGTCGATCTCGTCCACGGTGCGCAGCTTGACCGAGGCCATCCGGCGCGCGCCCGGGACGAGCCGTCCGGAGTCGTCCGCCACGTCCTGTCCCCGCCACAGCCCCAACGTGACGTAGGCCGGGTACGCCTTGACGAGGCAGACCGGGGTCCGGCCGGGCCGGTCGCCCAGCCCCCACACCGGGTGGCCGTGCCACACGGCGCCGGTGGCCTCCGGCAACGCGGCCTCGATGACGGAACGCAGCTTCTCGCCGGTCTCGCGCAGCGGCGCGTCGAGGCCGGTCAGACAAGTGGTGACGGGATCCATGTGGTCCTCCTGACTGTGGCGGGAACACCGTCAACACTCGTCCGCGGCGCCGTCCGGACCAAGACGCGATCGGGCTACGATCGTTGACCAGGATTCAACGATGGGGGTCGGCCGTGCTGGAGCGGTACGAGGTCGAGACGTTCCTGACCCTCGCCGAGGAGCTGCACTTCGGGCGGACCGCCGAGCGCCTGCGGGTGACCACCGGGCGGATCAGCCACGTGGTGCGGAAGCTGGAACGTCGGATCGGCGCACCGCTCTTCGAGCGCACCAGCCGGATGGTCCGGCTCACCCCGATCGGTGCCCGCCTCGCCGACGACCTGCGTCCGCTGGTCGCCGGCATCGAGGACGCGGTCCAGCGCGCCGTCGACGCCGGGCGCGGGCTCAGCGGTGAGCTGCGGGTGGCGTACGTCGGTGAGTCGACCGCCCCGGTGCTGCTCCGGGCCGTCACCCTGTTCACCGAGCGCCACCCGGACTGTGTGGTGCACGTCCACGAGGCCCCGCTCGCCACCACCCGGTCGAGCCTGCGGGACGGCACGATCGACGTGCTGATCGCCGCGTACCCCTTCGACGGCATGGCGAACGGCCCGGCGCTGCTGCACGAGGCCCGGGTGCTCGCGGTGGCCGCGGACCATCCGCTGGCGGACGCGGAGTCGGTGTCGCTGGACGTGCTGGCCGACCATCCCGTCGTGCAGTACCCGGCGGTGACCTCGGCCGCGTTCAAGCGGGACCGCACCCCGGAGCGGACCCCGTCGGGCCGGCCGGTGCCGCGGGGCCCGGCCGGCAACACCTTCTCCGAGATGCTGGCCCTGGTTGCGATGGGGCGCGGGGTGCTGCCGGTGGGCGAGCAGACCCGGCGCTACCACGCCCGGCCCGACCTGGCGTACGTGCCGATCCGCGACGCGCCGCCGATCCGGCGCGGTCCGGTGTGGCTGGCCAGCAACACCACCACCCGGGTACGCGAGTTCGTCCGCGCCGCGGTCGACGCCAACCCCGCCCCGGTGGCCTGAGGCTGTCGGACCCGGCTGGCAGCATGACGGCGTGCAGGACGAGATCCGGGCGCTGGTCGAGGCGCTGACGCCGGGCGACGAGCAGGAGGCGCGGCACCGCGCGACCACGCTGGCCTGGCTGGCCGCGACGGAGGACATCTTCCGCCGGGCGAAGCCGCGCACACCCTCGCCGCACCTGGTGGCCTACTTCCTGCTCCGCGACGCGACGGACGGCGCGGTGCTGCTGGTCGACCACCGCAAAGCCGGGATGTGGCTGCCCAGCGGCGGTCACGTCGAGCCGGGCGAGCACCCCGCGCAGACCGTACGCCGGGAGATGGTGGAGGAGTTGGGCGTCCCGGCCGTCTTCGCGCCGGCCCTCGGCGAGCGCCCGGCCTTCCTCACGGTGACCGAGACCGTCGGTCCGCCGGAGGAGCGGCACACCGACGTCAGCCTCTGGTACGTGCTGGCCGGCAGCCGCGACCAGAAGCTGATCCCCGACCCGGTGGAGTTCCGGGGCGTCCGCTGGTGGACGCCCCGCGAGGTGGCCGAGGCCGCGCCGGGGACGGTCGAGCCGCACCTGCGCCGCATGCTGGCGAAGCTCTAGCCGAGGCGCACGGTCAGCGGGCGTGGGTCCCGGCGCGGCGTCAGTGCGGTGAGCAGCAGGACCAGCGCGCTGGCCAGGCCGAGCAGGAAGAACAGCGAGAGGGTCGGCTGACCGAGCCACTCCCAGAGCGGTCGTTCGGGTGGTGGGCCGATGGCGGCCCGGGACGCGGGTCAGGCGGTGCGGGGGTGCAGGGCGCGCAGCCGGGTCTCGGCGGCGGTGGCGAGCTGGCGCAGCCGGGCGGTCTCGGCCCGGAGCGCACCGAGGCCGTCGGAGGTGAGCCGGTAGTAGCGGCGCAGCCCGCCGTCCACCACCTCCTCATGGTCGGGCTCGACCAGGCACTGCGCCGTGAGGCGGTCCAACGCGGTGTAGAGGGTGCCGGGCAGCAGGGTGACGCGCGCGGCGGAGAGCGTGGTGACCTCCTGGATGATCCCGTAGCCGTGCCGGGGGCCGTGATCGATACATCGTCAACGCCTTGACCCTGCCCCTGCGGCAAGGCCCAGCGTGGTCCGTGCCGGTCGCCGCGACCGGCACGAGGAAACGCGACCGGCGCGAGGAGGATGGGCCCGTGGAGCTGCTGACCATCGGGGCGTTCGCCCGCGCGGCGCGCCTGACGCCGAAGGCGCTGCGGCTCTACGACGAGCTGGGGCTGCTGCCACCCGCCGCCGTCGATCCGCACTCGGGCTACCGGTACTACACGCCGGCCCAGCTCGACCGGGCCCGGCTGATCGCCGCGCTGCGCCGGGCCGGCATGCCACTGGCCGAGATCCAGGCCGTCTGCGGCCTGCCGCCGGACGCCGCCGCCGAGGCCGTCGATGCCTGGTGGCGGCGGGTCAGCGCCGACACGGCGGCCCGCGGTCGCGCCGTCGCGCTCCTCGTCGACCAGCTCACCGAGAGGGGCACCACCATGTCCGACACCACCTTCCGGTACGCCGTCCGCTGCGAGACCGGCACCGGCCGGGATTCCAACGAGGACACCGCGTACGCCAGCGGGACGCTGCTCGCCGTGGCGGACGGTATGCGGGGTCCGGGCGGGGCCGCCGCCAGCACCGCCGCCGTGGACGCCCTGCGGCCGCTGGAGCCGGCCGACGCGCCGGCCACCGAACTGCTCACCGCGCTGGCCGACGCGGTGGCCAGCGCCGACCGGGCCGTACGCGCGCACGCCACCGCCGCCCACCAGCCGGTCACCACACTCACCGCCATCCTGCGGCGCGGCACCCGGCTGGCCCTCGTGCACGTCGGGGACACCCGGGCATACCTGCTGCGGGGCGGCGAGCTGTCCCGGCTCACCCAGGACCACACCTACGTCCAGTCGCTGGTCGACCAGGGAAAGCTCAGCCCGGCCGAGGCCGGGGCGCATCCGCAGCGGGCCCTGCTGGCCCGGGCGCTCGGGGCCGGCGCCGAGGTCGAGGCGGACCTGGCGCTGCGGACCGCCCTGGCCGGCGACCGCTACCTGCTCTGCTCCGACGGGCTCGCCGCGGTGGTCGACCCCGAGGCGTTGCACTCCGCGCTCGCCGGGGCCGACGACCCGGAGACCGCCGTCGGGCGCCTGGTCGACCTCGCGTACGCCGCCGGCGCCCCCGACAACATCGCCTGCGTGGTCGCCGACCTGGTGGCGGGCTAGTCCCTCCGACCCGGGTCGGCGCGTCCGACCCGGGTCGTACCCTGGCGATCATGCGGATTGGCATCGTGATCCTTCCCGACCAGCGCTGGTCGGACTCCCGGCGGCGCTGGCAGCAGGCGGACGAGTGGGGCTTCGACCACGCCTGGACCTACGACCATCTGGGGTGGCGCGACCTCGTCGACGGCCCCTGGTTCGACTCGATGACCACGCTGACCGCCGCCGCGACGGTGACGTCCCGGATCCGCCTCGGCACCCTGGTCGCCTCGCCGAACTTCCGGCACCCGGCGGCGTTCGCCCGGCAGGTGACCGCGCTGGACGACGTCTCCGAGGGCCGGGTGCTGCTCGGCCTCGGGGCCGGCGGCATCGGCTTCGACTCGGCGGTCCTCGGCGGGGAGACCCTGCCGCCCCGGCAGCGGGTCGACCGGTTCGCCGAGTTCACCGAGCTGCTCGACCTGATCCTGCGGGAGGACGGCACGACCTGGCGCGGCGAGTGGTTCGCCGCGGTCGACGCGCGGAACAACCCCGGCTGCGTCCAGCAGCCCCGGGTGCCGTTCGTGGTCGCCGCGAACGGGCCCCGCTCGATGCGGCTGGTCGCCCGCTTCGGCCAGGGCTGGGTGACCACCGGGCTCGGCGGCGACGACCTGGAGAGCTGGTGGTCGAGCGTGGCGGAGCTGTCCGCCCGGCTCGACGGCACGCTGGAGAAGGCGGGGCGGGACCCGGCCACCCTGGACCGCTACCTGTCGCTGGACTCGGGGCCGGTCTTCTCCCTGCGCGACGCGGACTTCTTCGCCGAGCAGGTCGCCCGGGCGGCCCGGCTCGGCTTCACCGACGTGGTGACGCACTGGCCCCGGGCCAGCAGCTGGTACGCCGGCGACGAGGCGGTGCTGGTCGAGGCCGCGGAGCTGCTGCCGGAGCTGCGCCGCGCCTGACGGTCAGGTGCCCAGGTCGCCGGTGCTGATCCCGTCGTCCCCGGCGGAGACCAGCCGGAACCGGATGCAGACCACCTGCGTGTCGTCGTCGACGGGGAAGCCCACCCGGGCCCAGTAACGGCGGTGGCCCTCGCGCCACTCCTCGATGGACCGGTCCCCCTCACCCTCGGAGCGGGCGAAGTCCCAGGACACGTCGGCGAAGCGGACCACCTCGACGCCGGTGACCTCGACCACGCCGATCAGCTTGTCGTCGTCGTCCACCAGGACGAGCCGCTCGCCGACGTGTTCCAGCTCCTCGTTCTCGGTGGCGTACTCGTCGGTCAGCAGGCCGGCGGTGGCGGTCTTCACGCCGGAGAGCACGAGGGTGTTGAGGGTGGTGCGCAGCTCGCCGGGCGTGCCGAGGGCGAGGGTGCGGAGTCCACCGATGCGGGGCCACATCCTGCCGAGGCTAACCGCCGGCCGCCCGCCCGTCGCGGGATTTCGCCCGCCCCCACGGAGGGCCCCGGCGGGACTAGCGTGGACGGCATGGCGGATCGACGGGCGGTGCTGGTGCCGGGGCGGGGCTACGACACCCGGGCCCCGCTCTTCGCCTACGTCGGGGAGGCGCTACGCCGCCTCGGCTTCGCCGTGCACGAGGTGACCTGGCAGGTGCCTCGCGACCTGCGCGCCGACCGGAGCGCCGACTGGGTGGCCGAGCAGGTCACCCCCGTGCTCGACGGCGCCGACCTGCTGGTCGGCAAGTCGCTGGGCACCTTCGCCGCTCCGCTCGCGGCCGACCGGGACCTGCGCGCCGTGTGGCTGACGCCGGTGCTCAACCAACCGGCGGTGGTCGACGGGCTCGGCCGGGCCACCGCGCCGTGCCTGCTGGTCGGGGGCACCGCCGACGCGCTCTGGAACGGCGCGGTCGCCCGGCGGCTCAGCCGGCACGTGCTGGAGGTGCCGGAGGCCGACCACTCGATGCTGGTGCCCGGTCCGCTGGCGCGTTCCGCCGAGGCGCTGGGCCGGGTCTGCGACGCCGTCGAGGACTTCGTCAGATGAGCTGGCCGGCGTAGCCGGCGGCGGCCAGCACCCGGTCGTCCCCGGTCGCCGCGTGCGACTCCAGCACCGCGTCGGCCAGCTTCACCACGTGCTCGTCGCCGTGCCGGGCCGCCCGGGCGAACACCTCGGCGGGCCCGGTTCGGGTCACCGCCGGATCCAGGGCCGGCAGGGTGCGTCTCACCGCGGTCGGCGCGGTCACCGCGTGCACCAGCATCACCGGGTTGCCGTGCCCGAACCGCAGGTAATCCAGCGCGGTCCGGTGCACCAGGTCGGTGAGGGTCCGCTCGGCCCCGGCCGGGTCGGTGGGTGAGCGCAGCGCGGCCACCGCGCCGGGCCATTCGGGTACGTCGGTCAGCCGGCCCAGCCGGTCCCGGATCCCGCCGGTCTGCGCCGGGATCCGGGGCACCGCCGCGAGCGCGTGCGGCACGTCGGACCGCCCGGTGAGCGGGCCGGCGCCCGGCACGGGCTGCCACCGGGCGGCCCAGTAGCCGAGCGCCTGGCCCAGCTCGGCCAGCCGCTGCGGGTTCTCCCCGTCGGTCCGCAGCACCCGCACCGCGTGCCCGACCCGGATCACCCCGTGGGTGGCCCCGGCCGCGATGCCCGGCAGCAGCCGTGGCCACCAGTCGCCGAGCACCTCGCGCCAGGGGCGGTCGCGCAGCTCCCGGTCGAAGTGGGCGAGCCAGTCGCCGGCCCGTTTCGGGTCGCCCAGCGCGGCCCGCCAGTCGTCGATCGGCCGCAGCCCGCGGGGCAGCTCGTCCAGCCGGCGCAGGTAGTCGTCGAGCCAGCGGTGCACCCGGGTGCCGTGGCCGTGGCGGACCAGCGCCTCGACCGCCATGGGTCCGTGGTTGGAGAGCCAGCCCTCGAACTCCGGGCCGGTCCGGTGCAGCCGTTGGTACGCCTCGTCCAGGATGCCGTCGTCCATGCGTCGATCCTCGGAGTTGAAGCTCCCTTGAGGTCAACCCTCAGGGCAACTGATCCCCGGTGAGCAGGGCGCGCAGGCGGAGCCGCTCGGCGACCGGCGCCGGACAGGTCGCGACGAGCGCGGCAGTCCCGACGAACTCGGCCCCGCTGTCCCGGACCAGGTGGTGCAGCGCGTCGAGTTGCGCCCCGGTGGCCACCCAGTCGTCGGCGAGCAGCACCCGGTCGCCGGGGCCGAGGCGGCGGGCGTCCACGCCGATCCGGAGTTGTCGGCCCCGGTAGTCCGGGGGTGTCTCGGCCCAGCGCATCGGCCCGACCCGGCGCCGCTCCCCGCCGTCCTTGTACGCCGGCAGGAACCCGGCGCCGGCGGCCACCGCGACCAGCGGGCCGAGCAGCAGCCCGGTCACCTCCGGGGCGATCACGACGGTCGGCCGGGCGGTCGGGAAGAGGCCGGCCAGGGCGGGTCCGGCCCCGGCCAGCACCTCGGGATCCCGCCACCAGCCGGAGAGGTCGCTGACCAGATGGCTGCTCCCCGGGCCGGGGTCGACCCAGCGGAACAGCTCGACCAGTCGGCGGCTCAGCACGCCCTCCATCCTGCGGCACCGACACCAGGAGGTGCCGCACCGGCCCCGGCCAGGACTCCTTCGTCCGTTCGGTGGAGTGGTGCTGGCTTGATCGGCTACACGTACCAGGGTAAATGCGGGCATAGCACCATGATCACGTTGACTTCCGAAGTGCTTCTCTCGTTACGGTCCGGGCCGGTTTGTTCAGCAGACGAAAGGACCGGGCGGTGGCTGGTAGGCACCTTCGTACCCGCAAGTTCTCCTCGCCGGCCGGCATCGCCGCCACCGCGGCCGTCGGCGTGGTGCTCGCCATCGGCGGCACCGTCGGCGCGGTCCAGCTCACCTCGGCCGAGCCCGCCGCCGCGCCCGCCGCGGTGGAGGCCCTGCCCAGCACGCTGGCCCCCAGCTCGGCGTCCCCCTCCGCCTCGCCGAGCGCGTCGCCGAGCCTCAGCCCTTCGCCGAAGGCCACCCCGAGCCCGACGGCGACCCGGACCCAGGCGGCGTCCCGGAGCAAGACCCGGACCGCGAGCCCGAAGCCGACCGCGAAGAAGACCACCACCGCCGCGAAGGTCGTGGACAGCGGCTCCTGCGGCGCGTCCTTCTACGACGAGGGGCAGATGACCGCGAACGGCGAGACGTTCAACCCGGACGCGCTGACCGCCGCGCACAAGACCCTGCCGTTCAACACGAAGGTCCGGGTGACCAACCCGGCCAACGGCAAGTCGGTCGTGGTCCGGATCAACGACCGTGGCCCGTTCGTCGACGGCCGCTGCCTGGACCTGTCCCGGGCCGCCTTCGCCGCGATCGCCTCGACCGACCTCGGCGAGCTGACCGTCAGGTACGAGGTCCTCGGCTGACCGGGTGGCCGGCGGCGATCGGGTCGGCGGCGGGATCCGGCCGGCCAGAACATCCTCGGACGACGGGCCAGGTTCATTCACCCGTTCACGTCCATCAGGCATGCTGTCCGATGTACGCACGCAACCCTTCCAGTCGGGCCCCGGCCCACTGAGCCCCGGATCCCGCGCCGGCCTCGGCGCGGCCCTCGCGCTGCTCGCGATCGTGTCCGCCGTGGAACTGGCCGACGGGCGGCCGGCGCACTACATCGCGCTGATGGTGGCCGCCCCGTTCCTCGCCGCCGCGCTCGCGTCCTGGCGGGTGGTGCTCGGGGTGGGCCTGCTGGCCACCGGGATCGGGGCCGCGTTCGCCCTCGCCGAGCAGACCATGTCGCTGGTCACCGCGGTGAACGTGGCCGGCATCGCGCTGGCCACCGCCATCGCCGGCGCCGTGGCGGCGGTCCGCCAGCGTCAGTCCGAGCGGATCGCGGAGCTGTCCCGGCTCGCGTCGGTCGCCCAGCAGGCGGTGCTCCGGACGCTCGGCCCCCAGGTCGGCACCCTGGCGGTGGCCGCCCGCTACATCTCCTCCACCGCGACCGCCGAGATCGGCGGCGACCTGTACGAGGCGATGGACACCCCGTACGGCGTCCGCATGATCATCGGTGACGTGCGCGGCAAGGGGCTGGACGCGGTCCGGCTGGCCAGCATCGTGCTGGGCTCCTACCGGCACGTGGCGTACGAGCGGGCGGACCTGCGCGCGGTGGTGACCGACCTGGACCGGGCGGTGGCCCGCAACGTGGGCGACGAGGACTTCGTCACCGCCGCGCTGGTCGAGGAGCGGGGCGGCACCCTCACCATCGTCAACTGCGGTCACCCGCCACCGCTGCTGCTGCGCCGGGGCGCGGTCATCCCGCTCGAACCGCCGGCGCCCGCGCCGCCGCTCGGCTTCATGCCGGTGGTCCGGCCCCGGGTGGAGCGGCTGGAGCCGGGCGACCGGCTGCTGCTCTTCACGGACGGGCTGGGCGAGGCGCGCCGGGACGGGGAGTTCTTCCCGACCGCCGACCGGGCCTGGCGGCTGCTCGGCCACGGCACCGTCGCCGACGGTCTCGCCTCGCTGGAGACCGCCCTGGTCGAGTGGGTGCACGGCCGGCTCGACGACGACATCGCGCTGGTCCTGATGGAATACACCGGGCCGCGCAGCGCCGCCGCCGCGCCCGTGCCGAGCTGGGAGGTCGGCGCGGCCGAGAGCTGAGGTGCCGGTCGCTCCGTCAGGTGAACCGGAAGTGTGTAATCGCTGTCACTTCGGAGATCGGCTTGTCGTTGGCTACCGACGAGTAATACAGTCTGGAGTTACTGATCGGTAACACTGTCCGGAAGCGGGGCCAGCGAGCATGACCCACTACAAGAGCAACCTTCGGGACCTCGAGTTCAACCTGTTCGAGGTCTTCGGGGCGGACCGGACGTTCGGCCAGGAGCCGTACACGGACCTGGACGTCGACACCGCCCGTAGCTTCCTCTCCGAGGTCGACCGCCTGGCCCGCGAGGACCTGGCCGCCAGCTACTCGGACAGCGACCGCAACCCGCCGGTCTTCGACCCCGCGACGCACACCGCGCCGCTGCCGGAGTCGTTCAAGAAGTCGTACCAGGCGTTCATGGACTCGGAGTTCTGGCGGCTGGACCTGCCGGAGGCCCTCGGCGGCACCAACGCCCCGCGCGCGCTCTGGTGGTCGCTCGCCGAACTGGTGCTCGGCGCCAACGCCCCGATCTGGATGTACGCCTCCGGCCCGTCCTTCGCGCACGTGCTGCACGTCGAGGGCACCGAGCAGCAGAAGAAGTGGGCCCGCCTCTTCATCGAGAAGCAGTGGGGCTCGACCATGGTGCTGACCGAGCCGGACGCCGGCTCGGACGTCGGCGCCGGCCGCACCCGCGCCGTGCAGCAGCCGGACGGCTCCTGGCACATCGAGGGCGTCAAGCGCTTCATCACCTCCGGTGAGCACGACCTGACCGACAACATCGTCCACTACGTGCTGGCCCGCCCGGTCGGCGTCGAGGGCGTCGGCGGCCCGGGCACCAAGGGCCTGTCCCTCTTCGTCGTGCCGAAGTTCCACTTCGACGAGGAGACCGGCGAGCTGGGCGAGCGCAACGGCGTCTTCGCCACCAACGTCGAGCACAAGATGGGCCTGAAGGTCTCCAACACCTGCGAGGTGACCTTCGGCGAGCACGGCGTGCCGGCCAAGGGTTGGCTGCTCGGCGAGAAGCACGACGGGATCCGGCAGATGTTCATGATCATCGAGTACGCCCGGATGATGGTCGGCACCAAGGCGATCGCCACCCTCTCCACCGGCTACCTGAACGCCCTGGAGTACGCCAAGAACCGGGTGCAGGGCGCCGACCTCGTCCAGCAGGGCGACAAGGCCGCCCCCCGGGTGACCATCACCCACCACCCGGACGTGCGCCGCTCGCTGCTCATGCAGAAGTCGTACGCCGAGGGCCTGCGCGCGCTGGTCTGCTACACGGCCACCTGGCAGGACAGGGTGGCGGTCGCCGAGGCGGCCGGCGACGAGAAGGCCACCAAGCTGGCCAAGCGGGTCAACGACCTGCTGCTCCCGCTGGTCAAGGGCGTCGGCTCGGAGCGGGCCTACGAGCTGCTCGGCCACGAGTCGCTGCAGACCTTCGGCGGCTCCGGCTTCCTCCAGGACTACCCGCTGGAGCAGTACGTCCGGGACGCCAAGATCGACACCCTCTACGAGGGCACCACGGCGATCCAGAGCCTCGACCTGATCTTCCGGAAGATCGTCCGGGACAACGGCAAGGCCCTCATGGCGGTCGCCGGCGAGATCCAGGAGTTCATCGCCTCCGAGGCCGGCAACGGCCAGCTCAAGGAGGAGCGGCAGGCGCTCGGCAAGGCGCTCGGTGAGATCCAGAACATCCTCGGTGTGATGATGGGCTGGCTGACCGAGGCCCAGGGCGGCGACACCCGCGCCCTCTACAAGGTCGGCCTGAGCAGCCGCCGGTTCCTGCTGGCGATCGGCGACCTGGTGGTCGGCTGGCTGCTCCAGAAGCAGGCGGACGTGGCCCTGAAGGCGCTCGGCGGCGAGGTCTCCGCCACCGACAAGGCGTTCTACACCGGCAAGGTGGCCGCCGCCCGGTTCTTCGCCCGCGAGGTGCTGCCCCGCATCGGCGCCGACCGGCGGATCATCGAGGGCACCGACCTGGAGATCATGGACCTCCCGGAGGAGGCGTTCTGATCCCCGACGGGGTGATTCGACCCTGACGACCGACCGGCGGGGGGGGGGGGGGCCCCCCCCCCCCCCCCCCGGGGGGGGGGGGGGCCCCCCCCCGGGCGCCCGCCCCGCCCCCGGGGGCCCCCCCGGGCCCCCCGCCGCCCGCCCCCCCCCCC
>NZ_JBIAKG010000003.1:220215-396224 GCF_042872345.1 Micromonospora sp. NPDC005299 | reverse complement strand
ACACTTACTTTTATATTTTCACACCCCTTTCGTTGGTTTTTTCACCCCCGGGGGTTTTATCCCCCCCCCCCCCCCCCCCGGCCCCCCCCCCCCGCCCCCCCCCCGCCCCGCCGTCGTGTTTTCACTCCCCGGCCGGTAGGCCGGCCCCCTGGCGGGTAACCGTCGCGGACCACGACAGGGCACGCCCAAGGGCCACCGCACGGGGGAGTGCAGCGCACATGGGCATTGGCAGCGCCATCTTTCTCATCGCGCTCGGCGCGATCATGACCTTCGCCATCCGGGCCAACGTCTGGTGGATCGACCTGCGCGCGGTCGGCTGGGTGTTCATCCTGGCCGGGCTGGGCGTGTTGCTCACCACGCTCTGGTTCTGGCAGGACCGCCGCAAGCGGGCACGCACGCTCATCGTGGAGGAGAACCGGCTCTCCCACCCGACCGCGATGATGCCCCCGCCGCCGGACCCGCCGCCGCCGACCGCCCCACCGTCCTGACCGGCTGAGCCCACCACGCGGTGGGCTCAGCCGCGTGCGGTGTGCCGGGCGGTGATGGGCGCGCCGCCCGGCCCGAGCTCGGCCCACCGGGTGGTCGGCCGGTGCACGACCAGGTCGGTGGTACGCAGCCCGTCCGGATCCGCCCGCTCCGGGTCGAGCAGCGCGGAGAGCAGCGAGATGCCCGGGTTGTGGGCGATCAGCAGCACGTAGCCGGCCGTCGGGTCGACCGTCCGGACCACGTCCAGCAGCGCGTCCGGGTGTGCCTCGTACGCGGCCGGCTCGTAGCGCATCGCCGGCGCAGACCCCGCCGGGCCCCCCTCCGGCGGGGATCCCGTCGCGCCCAGCGCCACCCCGTGCCAGGTCTGCCGGGTCCGCCGGGCGGGCGAGCAGAGCACCACGTCGGGGAGGAGCGCGTGCCGGGCCAGCCAGGCGCCGGCCGCCGCCGCGTCGGCGTGCCCCCGTGCGGTCAACGGCCGCTCCTCGTCCGGAATCGCCTGCGACTGCTCGGCCTTGGCGTGTCGCAACAGCACCAACGTCCGCTGCTGGTTCCTGCCGTCCGTCATGCGCTCAGCTTGCCTGATTGGCGATCTCGGCGCCTGGGTATGTCGATGTGTGCCGCTACCTCATCCATGGCCGCGGCGGGCAGGAAACGCCAGCAGGACGCCAAGGAGGCGACGTCATGGGCATCGGTGCCAGCATCTTCCTCATCGCGCTCGGCGCGATCTTCGCGTTCGCCATCGACGCCAACCTGGGATGGCTGAACCTGAACGTGGTGGGCTGGGTGCTCATGCTCGCCGGGGTGGCGGGTCTGCTCACCACGCTCTACTTCTGGAACAGCCGCCGCCGGGTGGTGGCCGCCCCGGTGCGGGAGCGCGTCGTCGCCGAGCCGGTCGTGCCGGTGCAGGACGACCGGGTCGTGCGCGAGGAGTACCGCGAGGTGCGTCGCCCGGGCTCGGGCTACCCGGTCTGACCGGCACCACGAACTGTGAGGGCCCCGCGACGGCGCGGGGCCCTCGCCCGTCTTCCGGGAGCGGCCGGCGGTCAGGCGAACAGCGCGAAGTAGATCGCGATGTGGTGGCAGATCGCCGCGACGAGCGTGCAGGCGTGGAAGAACTCGTGGTGGCCGAAGACGGTGGGCCACGGGTTCGGCCGGCGCAGCGCGTAGAAGACCGCGCCGACGCTGTAGATCGCCCCGCCGACCGTCAGCAGCACCAGGGCGGTGACGCCGCCGGCGTGCAGGATCTGCGGCAGCATCGTCACCGCGACCCAGCCGAGCGCCAGGTAGAGCGGGGCGGAGACCCAGCGTGGCGCGTGCGGCCAGATCAGCTTGATCGCCACCCCGGCCAGCGCCCCGCCCCACACCAGGCCGAGCATGATCGTGGCGTGCCGGGTGTCCAGCAGCAGCGTGCAGAACGGCGTGTAGGTGCCGGCGATGAACACGAAGATCATCGAGTGGTCCATCCGGCGCATGATCTGGTAGCCCTGCTTCGACCAGACCCGGCGGTGGTAGAGCGCGCTGGTGCCGAAGAGACCGCACACGGTCAGGCTGTAGATGAGGCAGCTCACCAGCGGGGCCCAGCCGGGGCGGGCGGCGGCGATGGAGCACAGCACGAGGCCGCAGACCAGCGCGGCGAAGAACGCGTAGGTGTGCAGCCAGCCGCGCATGCGGGGTTTCCCGATGTCGGCCGGCTTGAGCCGGAGCGGTGCGGAGGTGGTCACGTCAATCAGGTTACGACACCGTAGGTTACTTGCAAGTAGTGTGGACCGTCACCTTCGCTGACGCGAGGATGACGGGATGCGGATCCGGCCCGTCGGCGCGCACGCCCTGCTGCTCGACTGCGACGGCCCCGAGCAGGTCGAGGCGTGGCGGGCCGAGCTGTGGCGCCGCCGGGCGGCGGGCGAGCTGAGCGCCGTCGAGATCGTCCCGGCGGCGGCCACCGTCCTGGTCGACGGCGTGCCGGACCCGGCGGCGGCAGCCCCGCGGATCGCCGGGTGGACCCCGGGAGGCGTGGCCACCACCGCCGGCGCCGCCGAGGTCCGGGTCCCCACGGTGTACGACGGCGCGGACCTGCCCGCCGTCGCCGAGCACTGGGGCGTCGACGTGCCCGCCGTGGTCGAGCGGCTGCGAGGGACCGAGTTCCGGGTGGCGTTCTGCGGCTTCGCGCCGGGGTTCGCGTACCTCACCGGGTTGCCGGCCGAGCTGGCGGTGCCCCGGCTCGCCACCCCGCGTACCCGGGTGCCGGCCGGCTCCGTGGCGCTGGCCGGCCCGTACGCGGGGATCTACCCGACCGCCTCGCCCGGCGGCTGGCTGCTGGTCGGTCGGACCGACCTGGTCCTCTTCGACGTGCACGCCGACCCACCCGCCCGGCTCACCCCGGGCACCCGCGTCCGGCTGGTGGGCGCGTAATCGAGGTGCTCCGGGCCGGTGCCCTCACCACCGTGCAGGACCAGGGCCGCCCCGGCTGGGCCCACCTCGGCGTGCCCCGCTCGGGCGCGCTCGACCCGGCCGCCCTGCGGCTGGCCAACCGGCTCGTCGGCAACCCCGAGCACGCCGCCGGCCTGGAGATCACCCTGACCGGCTGCACCCTGCGCGTCAGCCGGGCGGTCACCGTGGCGCTCAGCGGCGCCGAGGTGGACGTGCTGGTCGAGCGCCCGCCCGACGGTGCCCGGCCGGTCGAGCGCCGGCCCGGGGACATGGGCCGGCCACTGTCGCTGCCCGCCGGGGCGACCCTGCGGATCGGTCCCGCCCGCGACGGGGTGCGCAGCTGGCTCGCCGTCTCCGGCGGCATCGCGGTCGAGCCCGTGCTCGGCAGCCGGGCCACCGACACGCTCTCGGGCCTCGGCCCGCCCCCGCTGCGCGACGGCGACCGGCTGCCCCTGGGCGCCCCGACCGGTCCGCCGGCCCCGGTGGACCTCACCGTCGCCCCGGGCATGCCGGCCCGGCTCCGGCTGACCCTGCGCCCCGGCCCCCGGCAGGACTGGTTCACCCCCGCGGCACTCGACCTGCTGTTCCGCACCGCGTACGCGATCAGTCCCGCCAGCAACCGGGTCGGCGCCCGACTGCTCGGCGCGGCCCTGCCCCGCGCGGTGGCCGGCGAGCTGCCCAGCGAGGGCCTCGTCCTCGGCGCGGTGCAGGTGCCGCCGGACGGCCAACCGCTGATCTTCCTGGCCGACCACCCCACCACCGGCGGATACCCGGTCATCGGGGTGGTGGAGGACGTGACCCCGCTCGCGCAGGCCCGCCCAGGGACTACGGTGACGTTCCATGGACCTCAACGCTGACCTCGGTGAGGGATTCGGCATCTGGCGGCTCGGCGACGACGAGGCGCTGCTGGGGCTGGTCACCTCCGCCAACGTCGCCTGCGGTTTCCACGGCGGTGACGCGTCCACCATGCACCGGGTCTGCGCGGCCGCCGTGCGGCGCGGGGTCGCCGTCGGCGCCCAGGTCGGCTACCGGGACCTCGCCGGCTTCGGCCGGCGGCACATCGCGTACGACTTCGCGGCCCTGCGCGACGAGACGGTCTACCAGCTCGGGGCGCTGGACGCCTTCTGCCGGCTGACCGGCACGCGGGTGCGCTACCTCAAGCCGCACGGCGCGCTCTACCACGCGGCCGCCTCCGACGAGGTCCAGGCCGCCGCGCTCGTCGCCGCGGTCAGCGGCTACGACCACGAGCTGCCGGTGCTCTGCCCGCCCGGCTCCGTGCTCGCCCAGCTCGCCGTGGGCGCGGGCCTGCGGG
Organism: Micromonospora sp. NPDC005299; assembly: GCF_042872345.1. NCBI lineage: Bacteria > Bacillati > Actinomycetota > Actinomycetes > Micromonosporales > Micromonosporaceae > Micromonospora > Micromonospora sp. NPDC005299. Next base: position 391,999 of record NZ_JBIAKG010000003.1, on the reverse strand, counting down.
TGGTCGCCGAGGGCTTCGCCGACCGGAACTATCTGCCCAACGGGCAGCTGGTGCCCCGAAGCGCCGCGAACGCGCTGGTCAGCGACCCGGACGAGGTGGCCACGCGGGCGGTCCGGATGGCCACCGAGCGGATCGTGGTGGCGGTCGACGGCAGCGTGGTGCCGTGCCCGGTCGAGTCGATCTGCCTGCACGGCGACACCCCCGGCGCGGTGCGCTGCGCCGAACTGGTGCGGGCAGCCCTCATCGACGCCGGGGTCACCCCCACCCCGTTCGCCTGACGGAAGGGCCCCTTCCTGACGCCTCCGGTGGAGGACGGGCCCCGTCCTGACACGGAGGCTCAGGCGTCCAGGCCGCGCAGCACCAGCGGCAGGCGGGTCGCCCCGCCGGCCACCACCCGGACCGGGACACCCCAGTCCTGCCGGGTGAGGTGGCAGGCGGCGTGCTCGACGTCGGCGTCGCAGGTGGCCGCCTGCGCGGTCACCTGGAGCACGCCCTCCGCCACGTCGCCGCTGAGCACCAACCGGCGGGACAGGTCCGTGGTCGTCCCGGCCCCCTCGACCAGCAGCTCCGGCGGGGACGCCGAGACCACCACCCGGGTCGACGGCCCGTACGTCTCGTCCAGCTTCTGCCCGGGCGCGGGCGTGAAGATCACATCGAGGGTCAGCTCGCCGGCCGCCACGTCGGTGGGCTTGCGCTCCAGCTTGTGCCGAGGGCCGTCCACGGTGTTCGCGCCCGCCGCGGTCAACGCGCCCGGGGCCAGCCGGGTCAGCCGGTGCGCGGCCGACTCGACCACCAGCACCTCGCCCTCGGCGGTGAGCACCAGGTCGCTCGGCTCGGCCAGCCCGTCGGCCACCGTCGCGACCTGGTCGGTCTCCGGGTCGAAGCGGCGCACCGCGCCGTTGTAGGTGTCCGCGATCAGCACCGAGCCGTCCGGCAGCGCGCACACCCCCAGCGGGTGCTGGAGCAGCGCCCGGTCGGCCGGACCGTCGACGTGGCCGAAGTCGAACAGGCCCTGCCCGACGGCGGTGCCCAGCACGCCGTTCTCCACGTAGCGGATCGCGCTGGTCTCGCTGTCGGCGACCCAGAGCCGCGCGCCGTCGGCCGAGACGGAGAGGCCGGAAGGCTGGGCCATCCAGACGTCCGGCAGCGGGCCGTCGCGCAGCGCCTCCACCGTGGTCCCGGCGTACATGCCGGCGGTCCGCTTCGCCGGGTCGAACCACCAGAGCTGGTGGATGCCGGCCATGGCGACGATGACCCGGTCGTCGTACCAGGCGACGTCCCAGGGGGAGGAGAGGTCGACCGAGCGGGCGTCGTGCGCGTGGTCGTCGACCGTCGAGCGCCACTGCCGTCCGGTGCCGGCAACCGTGACCACCTCGCCGGTCGCCAGTTGCACGCCGCGCAGCAGGTGGTTGACGGTGTCCGCGACGACCAAGTCGTAGCCGGCCAGCTCGGCCACCTGCGGGGGCAGCAGGCAGAGCCCCTGCGGCTCCGAGAACGTGGCATCCCCCGCCGGGCCGTCGGCGTGGCCGCGGTTGCCCGTGCCGATCCGCCGGACCACGGTCTCCCCGTCGGGGGCCAGCTCGACCAGGGAGTGCCGGGCCGAGTCGGAGACCAACAGGTTGCCGCCGTCGAGCACCACGGCCTTGCCGGGGAAGCGCAGGGCGGTCTCCGGCTGGGCGGGCGGCACGTACGGGCCCTCGCCCCGGTGCAGGGTGCCCTTCGCCTCGTGGGTGGCGATCAGGTCGTCGATCAGCCGGGCCAGCCCCTCGGCGTGCCCCTCGCCGGCCATGGTGGCGACCACGTAGCCCTCGGGGTCGACCACCGACAGGGTCGGCCAGGCCTTCGCCGCGTACTGCTGCCACATGTCCATCTCGGGGTCGTCGAGCACCGGGTGGTGCACGCCGTACCGCTCGACGGCGGCGGCGAGGGCCGCGGCGTCCTTCTCGTGCTCGAACTTCGGCGAGTGCACCCCGATCACGACCAGGACGTCCCCGTACTTCTCCTCGAGCGGGCGCAGCTCGTCGAGCACGTGGAGGCAGTTGATGCAGCAGAAGGTCCAAAAATCTAGGACGGTTATACGACCTTTCAGGTCGGCCAACGTGAGGGCCTTGCCGCCGGTGTTGAGCCAGGCCCGGCCACGAAGCTCGGGCGCGCGTACGCGTGCTGCCATGGGTCCATCCTGCCTCACCATGGGCGACCAGCCGGCGCGACGGGGCGCAGGAAGAGGCGTACGGGACACGGCGTCGCCGAGCGTGAGGAACGCTGAGCGGGTGCGGTAACGGCCGTCAAGAAGTCGGTACACCTCCGGCGGCCCGACCGGCGCGGCCAGGTCGCCCGCGCCGACGATCGCTGAGTGTTCGCGGTTGCGGCGCTCGCCGACGGCCTCGACGCGCCGGACGGTTACGGCAGTCGCCGACGCGCGGACGACGACGGCAGGGTAGGCGTCGTCGCCGACGTGGATAGTCGCGGGCGTACCGGTGACGGCGGGGGCATGAGTGAGATTCACTGGATCACGGTAAGGCGTGAAGCTCCCCCCGGTCCTTTCACCACGCCGGGCGCCGTGAGGGGCCCCAGAAATGCCAAACGGCCCCGGCCCTAGCTGGACTAGGTACCGGGGCCGAGCGGGCGCGAGAAGGGGCCCTACGGGGGGTCAGGCGCGGCGGCGACGGCTCGTCTGGACGGGCCGGCAGACCGCGCGGCGCGGCGCGGGGTGCGGCTCGCCCAGCTCGTCGGCGATCCACGCGCAAAGGTCGTTGATCAGGTCGGCGGGCCATCGGGGCGGCGTCAAGTCGTCTCCTTCGTGGGCGCTCACAGGGCCTGAGATTACGCCGGAGGCTCGTGCCCGGGCTTCCTAGAAACGCGTCTTCGGTGACCCGGAGGCCCAGCGGCTCGCCGAGATCGCGGCCGAGGAGGCGGCGGCGTAGCGAATGACGCGCGGTAACGGATAGACGGGCTTGCGGGCGGGAGCTGGTCGCGCACACGGCCCCGTCGGGGCGTCTCCGGTCACTGTGTGCGACCGGCGCAGCTCGGCAAGCTTGCCGACCCCGTCTACCCTGGCCGCCGTGGGTTGGGATACGTACGGCCAAATCACGGTCGCTGTGCTGACGATCGGCGCAGCCGTTCTTCAGGTCCAACGTCGCGGGGGCCGCCGCGCTGAGATCCGGCAAGACCTAGAACTGCTGGCGCTGCTTCCGAAAGGCAGCGAGGCGCACAGGCTTATGACGAAACATATCGATTCCTCGGTGACGAAGCTGATCGGCGTGGAATCCGAGAAGCGACGTGACTGGACAGGGGTTGTGCTCGCGATCATTTTCATCGCTGGGGCGCTCACGGCCGTCTACTACGCTTTCCAAGCCTCTGGGCTCCTATCGGTCGTCCTTTGGGTGGCGGCGGTTCTTGTGGGCACAATCGGCGCGGCGGGCCTAGCTCAAGATGTCGTCCCCCGTAAGAGGGACGCGAAGGGGCGGCCAATCGAGTAGGTCGAGGCCGTGCGGGCGTGTAAACGCAAAACGGCCCCTCACCCGGCGCGGTACGGACGAGGAGCCTTGTTGCGCTGGCGTGTCGCGGTCAGGCTCGGCGACGCCGGCTGGTCAGGACGGGCCGGCAGTCGGGCCGGCGGACCGGCGCGGGCTCGCCCAGGTCGGCGGCGATCAGGGCGGCCAGGCCGTCGATAAGGTCGGCGGGCCAGCGGGGCGGGGTCGGTATGGCGGCCTCCTTTTAAGGCGTTGAGGTGCCCAGAATAGGCGAGTAGTTGCCCCGGGTACTGTCCAGCGGCGGAGCGACCTCCGGCTACCCTGACTCTATTGGCGCAGACCCGTACCGGAGGACACTACCCGCGTAAGCCGGAAGTCCGACAGATTCCGGATCGGCTCGGCAGCGGTCTCGACTGCCTCCTCAAGTTCCTCATCGGACACTTCTGGCTCCCAGGGCTGCTCCTGGTAGACCGGCTCGATAACCTGCCGCGCTATCCGGCCGCCGGCCTGGCCGCTGCTCCTGCCGCCCCAACTTGCCCGTGTACCTTCCACCATCTGGAGCATTTCGCGTCTGTGCTTTTGCCACTCCATGATTAGCCGGACAATTCGCTCTACGATGGCAATGCCTGCTACGCCGTAAGCAACGGGAGAGTACTGGTTAGCAACTTCTGTCAATACGACCTCAAAAGGGCTCTCTAGTCGCATCCTCGCTACTCGGAGCCTGCCCGCTGAGTGGCTAGGGCTAGAGGCTACTCGCATGGCCTTCGCCATATTCAGCACCGGAACTGACCCGCTGGTGGCGCTCCGGCGTAGGCCTGGTCGCCTGTTCTCCTGCACAGCAACCAGGGCTTCCGCGACTATTCTTACGTCGTCAAGCGCCTCGATGTACTGACGAACCTTGCCGAGTGGCGGAGCGTCATCAAGATCGGCAACCACCAGCAACGTAGGCGTCTCTGTAGTCACGCTGGCACCGAGGGATGTCATGCGCCGCATCTAATCACAGTGGATTTAAGTGGCGCACCCTTTGTCGATGCGACCTTCCTGACCCGTCCATGGCCTCATAGGCAGGGAAGGTCGACAGGGTGGTGCAGCGGCATCACACTGAGTGCATGAGTGGCGAGACAGGGGAAGAGCGCGATGAGCGCATGCGGCGGGACATCTTGGCGGAGCTGAACAGCAGGGGTCACCTGGATGCGATCAGCGTCGATCCTTCGTTGATCATGGCAGTCCTGGGCGGTAGTAGCGTCGTTCTGCGCGAGGCCATCAAGCAAGCCGGCGAGACAAAGCGCGAGCGCCTTCGGCAAGACGGTGAAACGACGCGGGCGCTGCTTCGTGGTGGGTCGGATGACATCGGGGCGGTCGTCGACAAAGGCGACGATGAGCGCGAGGCCTAGTTTCGGCAGGCGTCGACGGCCGTTGCGACCCCTATGCCCGTACACAGTCTGAGGCGCTATGCCGCTTCGGTGTCGGGTGGCGCTGGGAGGGGCTCCCTCCCCAGCCCCCCGCTGACGGCTGTTTGCGACGCCCAGACTTGCGCGCGGGGCGAGACGCTATGCCGCTTCGGTGCGGGGCGACTCGGACCGGGGTCCCTCCCCCTGGGGGAGGCCATCGCCCTCGCTCACCGTGAGCGATATCCGCAGTGGGTCGTAGACCAGCTCCGCGAGACAGTCGGACGCGGGCGGCGATGGCGCGGTCGGCTGTCGGGCTTGGGGACGGTAGCGATAGTGGTCGCTGTTTAGACTGCCGCGATGAACACGCGACCGAACCCGACCAATCAGGAAACGCCACCAGGGGCGATAGTTGGCGTTGTAGGCACCGTGGCGGCAGCCATCGGAGTCTTGATCATATTGTTGCAACTGGCGGCCACCTCGCTACCAAGTCGGCTTTTCCTTATCGGGGTGGTGCTTGTAGTCGGTGGCTTGCTACTGAGGGTGGAGTCCGCTATTCGCGCCACAAGCCGTCAGCGCGACGCCGCTGGCGATGGCGCGGCCTAACGGGCCTGCGGGGGCTGGGCCGGGGAGGGTGGGGGTAGGGGTAGGCGGGGGTGCCGGGGTCGGTCGGGGTAGGGCGGGGCCGGGCCGGGGGTGCCGGCCGTGGCCGAGCGGGGCCGGCCTCGTCGGCGTCGTCCAGGTCGACGGGCTGGGCGTGCGTGAGGCGTCCTACGCGTAAGGGCGACGGGCACGCGCACAACGCCGACGGCCCGACCCGCGCCGGGTGAGCGGGTGAGGGCGGGGCCGGGCCGGGGGCGGTGAGGTGTCAGACCGTGCCGTCGTGCGAGTTCTCGAACGGGTCAGCCGGCCCGGAGGTGAAAGTGACAGGCCCCGAGGTGACGCGCTGCGCGGTCGAGTCGACCCGCCAAGTCGTGTCCGGGTGCGGCTTCGCGGCCAGGTCGCACGCGGCGAGATCGTCCAGGGCGGCGCGAGTACGCGCGAGGAGGGGCAACGGCGAACGTTGGTGGGCCTCGGCCATCCGGTGTCCCTCGCTCACCATCGCGTCGGAGTACGCGCCGACCAGCAGCGGTACGTCTCGCGCGCTCACGCGGCCCCCAGCGTCGGTCACGCGGATCATGTGGGCGAAGCCGCGGAGCCTAGCGGCCTGCGAGAGCACACCCTCGGCCTTCTCGACGGCCTGAATCGCCGCGCTGACCGCAGCTCGCGCCTCGTCGATCGACGGCGCGAAGCCGTCGGCGATCGTGTCCACCCAGCGGTGAGCGTGCCAAAGGGTCAGCGCCGTGACGTCCTCGGCGGCCTTGGACGCCTCGCGGCGCCGGGAGGCGATGACGTGGGACAGGACGGCGACCTCGACCGCCTCGTCCGCTTCACTGATCGCGGCGGGGATCTTCGGCCTCGGCTTGCCCTGGGCGGCGGCGATGCCGGCGGCCCTGATCGCGGCGGCGCGCTTGTTCCGAGATGCGCCGGCCTCGTCCTGGTAGTCGTCGCGCGCCTCGACGGCGTCGCGCCAGGCGTCATAGGCGGCGTCGTGCTTCGCCATAGCGGCCCGCAACTCGTCGGGGATGTCGACCCCGGCCGGGGGCAGCATCGGCCCCGTCGGCTCGTCTCGGTCGCTGGAGACGTAGGAGTCGCGGAGCGGTCGGCGCTTAATGTCGGCGACCACGGCCTCAGGGTCGAAGTTGTTTTGGTTGAAGTGGTCGCCTTGCGAGACGGCGACGGGCCGCACCTCGGCGTTCGGGGAGTTGGCGCCAACGGCCGGCGTCGGGCGGGACATCGCAGCGGTGAGCGCGGCGGACTCGGCTACCTGCTGAATCTTGTAGGCGTTGACCGCGGCGCGGGCCTCGGGGGTGATCAGCTCAGTCATGGGGTGCGGCTCCTCTTGGAGTTGTGGTCAGTTGCTGGAAGTGCTTGCCAGACGGCCGCGTAGGGCTCGGGGCAGTCACGGGTGAGGGCGCTCTCTTCGGCGGTGTACGGGGCTCTCTGAGGGGGTGGACGGGGCAGACCGGGGAGGGCGCCGCACGCTGCCTAACGGCGCACGGCGTCCCCCTCGGGAGCGCAGCGGCCGGAGACGGCGCGCGCTCGTCCTCCTCGGACCCGCCCAAGGGCGAGGAGGCGTCTAAACACGTACGACCCGCGTACGGGGGTGAGCCGGTAGGCGGGCCGTGCGGGCGGTGCGGGGTGCTACGCCGAGCGGCGACGCCGGGCGCGGTCCAGCGGGAGAACCTGGGCGCTACCGGCGGCGGCGGGCGTCGACTGGGCGGCCGTCGTCGGGCAGTCGGTCTGAAGGGCGGCGGCCCAGCGGTTCAGGTGCGGGCGGAGTTCCTCATAGGCAAGCTCGGCCACGCGGTCTAGGACGGCCTCGGCGAAGGCGGTGGATTCCTGCTCATTCATGCGGCGGCGTTCCTCTCGGCGTTGCGGGTGTTGCGAAGCTGGACGAGGGCGCGGGCCAGGATGGGCCGGGTGTCTTTCCACGCGAGGCGCGCTACGCGGTCGGTGACCTCGGCGATTACGGCAGGTTTGGGGACGGTGTACGCGTAGCCGGCGGCCGTGCGTGAGCGCGGGCCGACGAGGCGGTCGGCGACCGCGTAGAACGCCTTGACGCCGGGGACGACCGGCACGGCGGGCGAGCCGTCGTCGGCGGCCTCCTCGGCCCAGCCGTCGGGGTCGTCCTCGTACCACTCGACGAACTCGCCCAAGGCGTCGACGGCCTGGGCGTGTAGTTCGCGGGCGTCGTACCGGCCGGGGGCGGCGTCGGCGAGCCAGAGACGGAGCCAGTGCTCCGCGGATTCGACCTCGCGGGCCTTGCGGCGGTCGCGGGCGATGCGCTGGCGCTCAGTGGCCGTCGGCGGCGGGCCGGTGCGCTCCTTGCGCACGGCCGGCGGGCGCCACCTGGGCGCCGCAATGCGGGCGGCGTTGACGACTTCCAGGAGGTACCCGGCGATCTGTGACGGCTCGCCGTGGCGGACGTACAGGAGGAGGTCTGTGTAGGGGCGGCCGGCGTCGTCGCGGTCGGGCAGCGCGGCCAGCTCGGCGCGCAGCTCGTCGGCCAGCCGGCGGAAGTCGGCCGGGCGCGGGTCGCCCGTCGCGCCGGATGATCGGCGCAGGATCGCGGCCCCGGACGCGTAGACGTCGGCGGCGGCGGCGAGCGTCGGTAGCGCCCAGGCGCGGGCGAGGATGCGGGGGGCGGGAAGTTCCAGGGTTAGGCCACCGTCGAGCCGTAGCCGGCGGGGCCGGTCGGCCGGGCGGGGGTACCGCCCGCCGTCGCGCAGGGCGGCGAGGGCGTCGTCGGGCCGCGTGGTCGCGGCCGCGGTTGATGATAAGCCTTCGGCGGTTGCCACGGCTCTCCTTCCGTTATGTGAGGGCGGGGCGGGCGACGCTGAGGGACGGTGATGCGCGAGCGGGGGGCATGTCTGGCCTATGGGCCAGCGGGGGTCGGGGTGTTCACGACCGGCGGCGGGCGCGTTTTCCCTCTCACTATGCCTATGCGCCAGGGTGTTCATACGCTCGCGCCGAGCTGGGCGCGGTGACAGGCAGGCTGGCGACGGTTCCCTAGCGACGGCCGGAGGCAATGCAAAAACCTGTCACAGTGACGTTTTGAGCGTCTCTCCTATTAATTCTCACGTGGTGGTGGTGGTGGAAAACAACACAACTAATAGGGAGGGGTGAAGTTTCGTCACTGTGACAGGTTTTTGCACCCCGAGCGGGCGTCGTCCCGGCGTCGTCCAGGGCGCTCCCCGCCCTCCTCGGCGACGTCCAGGGCGTCGCCCCGCCGGGCGATCGCGGCGAGCCGGGCTTGTCGGGGTGCGCGGCTACGGTGCGGGCATGGCTATGTGGCGTTGTCCTGAGTGTGGAAACTCGTTGATGGCGCCCGAGGAGGAGCGCGAGGCCCAGCGCGCGGCGGGGCGGGGGATTTGCGTCGAGGACACGGTCGTCGTTAAGGGGCGTGTGGTCGTGGCCGGCGGTAAGCCGGTGACGGTGGAGCCGGAAAAGCTCCAGGGCTGGCACCAAACGTGCCTGGACGTCGACACGGCGCGGATCAATAAGGATTTCCGGGCGGCGGCCGAGGAGGCTCGGCGGCGCGTCGTGACCGAGGCCGAGGCGGCGGCGCGTGCGGCGGCCGAGGGCGGTCGTTAGTTAGGGGCTACGCGGCGTCGTCCTCACGGCGTCGCCGGCCACGCTGGCCCACCACGACGAAAGCGCCCCGCCGGGGCCGCACGGGGGCGGCGTCCAGCGGAGCGTTCGGGTCGGTGCGCGGCGGCCAGCTCGTCGGCTTTGCCCAAGCGCTCGCCCGCCTCGCCCGGCACCCTCGGCAGCGTCAAGTCGTCGTCGACACCGTGGGTAGGCCGCTGGTTGCCTGCTTCCGCCAAGGCGCGGCCGGATCTGCCAGGGTGTCAAGGATGAGCTGACACCAGGTATGAGCCGCGCCGACCGCAAGGTGGGCGTGACGGGGACGCAGGCCGACGCGCGGCGCCGCCGGAGCGTGCCCGGTCCCCCAGCCCTCGTTCCGCAGTTCGCCGAGCCCCGTGGCAATGCTGATCAAGCCGCCGAGGATGCGCTTAACCGCGTTGCTTCCGTCCGGTCCCGGCACCTGCGTTTGCGGGTGCAGTAGCAGCGCACGCTGTGCGAGGTCGATCAACGCCGGCAATTTCGCCGTCTTGTCTTCAAACGGTACGCCGAGTTCAATGAGGACGGTTTTGGCGGTCGCCTCGATCAGCTCCTTCGCGGAGCCGATGGCCTGGGCCGGGTCGGCCGGTAGTGCTCGGTCGATCCTGTCGAACGAGTCCAGGATCACTGTCGGGTCTCGCAGTGCCTTCAGGGATCTCGGCAACCTTGTGGCGACGGCCGCGAAGCTGTCCGGCTTCGGCTTGATCCTGCCGTCCGCGTCGAGGTCGAACCCTTGGCGGTCCAGAAACTTCCGCGTAGCGTCAAGCGTCCCGTCGTTCAGCCCGTCGAGCAGTGTTTCGTACACCTGGAGCACTCTCGCCACATGGGCGGGGTCGGTCCAATCAACGTTGTCCTCGTACTCGTGCCAAAGCGTGCGCCGCTCGCCTACTTCGTCGTTCGGCTCGCCGGAGGGAACGAAGCCTTGGTCCTGCCACATCTCCCCGATCAAGCGCAGCACTGAGGTATCAACGGCGAGTTCGCGGAAGTGCCGTCGCACGGGCAGCGGGACGAGCTGGCGAATGGTCACGGCCGCCAAGCCTATCGATCGACGCGGCTCACGGTCACTCCCTATTTGAGGACCACTCCGGCAATCCCGGAGAAGATGCCGACAAGCAGGCCCAGGGTCGCCAGACCTTGGCGGGGAGAGGTCCAGAGGTCGCGGTTCATTCGCGCCCAGCCCTGGGGAACGACCCTCATCTTCAGCTTTTGGAACTTGTGCTGCCGGTGCCTACACCCCAACAGGAGACCTGACGAGTTGTTGCGGCACAGAGTCCCGTCGCGGTTGATCGCTGCACACCAAAGCGGCGCCTGCAGCAGGAAGTAAAACGTGACCACACCTGAGAGCAGGATCAGGGCTGCCGGCCCCATGCTGCGCGTCCACAGGCCGGAGATGAGAAGGATGAAAGCCAAATATCCCCAGTAGCGACCGATACCCTTCATGGGTACGGAGTGCATGGTCGCAAGCACGCCTCGAAGTCGATCTATCCCAAACATGACATTGCCTAGCAGCCAATGTCGATGCGTGGTACCGGCCCGAGGGGCTATTCGTCCGCGAGCGGATGGCGGAAGCCCTCCAGGGGCGCCCTCACCGGCGCGTCGTGCTGGGTGTAGTTCAGGACCTCGGCCCACGCGTCGACCATGGGCCGCCCGTCGCGGGCGAACTGGCGCAGGATGTCGTACACCATCACGCGGATGATGTCGGCGTCGGCGGACAGGCTGGGGCGGGGCAGGAAGCCGAGGGCCGTCCAGTCGCCGACCTTGCGCGTGAGGTGGCCGACGATCTCGTCGCCGAGCCGGATAGTGAAGATCTCCCCCTCGCCCTTGTAGTCGTGCGACGGGTAGCTCGGCGGGGCGTAGACGAGGTCAGCGGGCTGCGGGCGCCAAGGCATCGGGGGCTCCTCGGGTGACGGAACGGGTGGACGGGGCCGGGCGGGACGTCGTCCCGTCGGCCCAGGTGATCAGCAGCCGCTCGGCGGGCTTGAATCGCACGCCGCGGGTACCGGCGCGGGTCGCGGTGACCTCGGCGACGGCGAGGCCCAGCAGGCCGCGACGCTCGGCCTCGGGGAGGTCAAACCACGCCGGGACGCTCTGCGCCAGGTCGAGGAGGGGTGAGATATCAGCTTCAGGAATCGGGATACGGGCAAGGGCGTCCTCGGCGGCTTGGACCTTCGCGCGAAGCTCGGGCATAACCTCGGCGGCGTCGTCGTCGGTGAACGTGCCAGCGGCCACGAGGCGGCGCACGCGGGCGAGATCAGCGCGGGCGCTGTCCAGGGTGTCCTGTGCGGCGTCGCGGGCGACGAGATCGTCAGGGGCGACGCGAGCTACCCACGCGTCCGCGACGGCGTCTAGCAGCGGGTCGCCGGGCTCCAGGGTGGCAAGGCGCAACAGGAACGCGAGGGACACGGCCTCGTCCGTCTCGGCGAGCGGGGCCGTAAAGCCGGCGCACGTCTTGCCGTTGCCGTAGTTGCCGCAGCGGTAAACCTTCCTGCCGGTGGCCCCGCTCTGCGAGGTCCGGCCCCCGCATTCGCCGCAGCGCAGGACGTCGGCGAGGACGGTCGACGAGCGGCGGTCGCCGCGTCGGACGAACTGCCCGCGCTGGGCGACGGTCGCCGAGCGGGCGTCGATCGCGCGCAGGATGCGGGCACGCTCGCCGGCGGTGACCACGCCCTCGCCGACGCTGACGGTCTGGCCCCGCTCGTCCCGGTAAGGCTCGGCCACGTAGGCCCAGCGTCCAGCGGGCGTCCGCTCACGGATGGACTGGAGGCCGGCCCAGCCGGGCGAGCGCACCAGCGCGCCCACGCTGCCGATTCCCCAGGTCTTACCGCGCGGCGACGGGATGCCGTCTGCGTTGAGGCCCTTCACGGTTTGCCAGATCGTCGAGCCGGCTAGCAGTTCGTCGGCGATGCGCCGAGCGACCGGGTACGTCTCCGGGTCGTGGGCGAGCTTGCCGTCGGCGATGCGCAGGCCGAACGGTGCCGCGCCTCCCAGCCATGCACCCTCGGCGCGGCGATACTTCTTCGCCCGGCCGACGCGCTTGGACAGGTTCTCAACCTCTTCGCGGGCGATCTCTGCGCGGATGATCAGCTCAAGCCTGCGGCGGGCGTCGCCCGTGTCGGTTCCGTCGGCCCCGACGATGCGCCGAGAGCCGTCGGCGTGCTCGTCGAGGAGTTTTCCGATCTCGACAGCGCCTCGGCGGTCGGCGCGGTCCAGCGACCACGCGAGGACGGTTCGGAAGCGGTCGCCGGCCCGCAGGTCGTCCAGGGCCTTTTGCCACTGGGGGCGGGCCTTTATGGAAAAGCGCGAGGCCCCCGTACCTTCGCGCTCGACGTAGTCGGCGACGACGACGAGCCCGAGGCGAGCGGCGAGGTCGCGTAGCTCTGATTCCTGCTCGGCAAGCGACCGGCCGTTACGCGCGTCGCCGTCGGCGTTCTTATGGGATCTGCGCCGGTAGAGGGCGCAGCAGCGCGAGGGGTCGGGTATCTCGTGGGGGGTCACGCGGCGCACCGTACCACGAGTTCGTTAGACCGTCCGAGACGTCCAGAAATCCAACAGGACGATCTTGCCGCGCAGGTCGGCCAGGGTGATGTCCCTGCCGCCGGTGTTCAGCCAGCCGCGGCCGCGCAGCTCGGGTGCCCGTACTCGTGCGCTCATGCCCCCATCGTGCCGCACGGCCGGCGGCCGCCGGCCCGATGGGGCGGTGAAGAGCGACACCTTCCGGCGGTCACCCGTCGGACCGGCTTCGCCAGCGGGCCACCAGGTCCTCCTGCCGGGCCGGGGCGCCGGGGAGCGGGGCCTCGACGGGATTGTGCAGGGCCTGGAGCAGCAGGGTGAGGTAGCGGTGTCGCAGCGCGGCCCCCCGGTCGGCGCCGGGGAGGTCGACCAGCATGACGGTCTCCAGCAGCAGCACGATGTCGGCCCCGCTGACGTCGTCGCGCAGGTCGCCGGACCGGCGTACCCGGTCGAGGAGCGTGTCGGCCAGCCGGGTCGCCCGTTCGGCCATGCGGCTCAGCTCCGGGGTGGGGGCGAACGTGCCGGCCAGCCGCTGCGCGAGGGCCTGGCCGCCGCCCTCGACGACCCGGTGCAGGCAGGCGACGTAGGCGTCCCAGGGCGGCGCCTCGGCGGAGAGCGCGTCCTCCAGGTCGGCGATGTAGCGGGCCAGGCCGTCGGCCGCGAGGGCGCGCAGCAGGTCCTGCTTGCTGGGGTGGCGCCGGTAGAGGGCGCTGATGCCGACGCCGGCACGGGCGGCCACGGCCGAGACCGGCGCTTCGGGGTCGGCCAGGAAGACCTCGCGGGCGGCGTCGAGGATGCGGGTGTCGTTGCGGGCCGCCTGGGCGCGGCGGCCGCTGAGCGGGCCGGTCTCGGGTTCGGACATGGGTCGACGATAGCAGTGGAACGGATCGTTCCGTTCTGTTAAGCTGGAACGGAACGAAACATTCCGTTCCCCGAAAGGACCGGCCTCGTGAGCTTCCCCGTCCTCACCACCGCTCTCGACCTCCTGCGCCGCGCCGCCGAGGGGGTGCCGGCCGACCGGCTCGACGACCCGACCCCGTGCGCCGAGTGGACCGTCGGGCAGGTGCTCATGCACGCCGCCGGTGACCAGCACGCGTGGGCGGCGTCCGTCGGCACCGGCACGATGCCGGCGTACAACCCGTTCGACCCGCCGCGCGGCCACGACGAGGGCGTCCAGAGCGTCGTCCGGAGCGCGGTCGAGGCCGCCACCGCCGCGTGGGCGCGGGTCGACCCGGCCGCCGGTCCGGTCGGCACGCCGCTGCCGCCCGTGCCGACCATGGACCCGCAGCTCGCCGCCGCGGCCTGCGCGCTGGACGCCGCGATCCACGCCTGGGACGTCGCGGTGGCCACTGGGCAGCCGGCCCCGCTCACCGCCGAGCTGGCCGAACAGCTCATGCCGGCGGCCCGGGCGACCGCCGAGCCGCTGCGCGGATTCGCGTACGCCGCCGCGCTGCCCGCGGAGACCGGTGCCGACCCGGTGGCCGCCCTGCTGGCCTATCTCGGTCGCGACCCCCACTGGCACAAGTGACGAACGACGGCGGGGCCACGGATCATCGTGGCCCCGCCGTCGTTGCGAGTCGCTACTGGCCGGCCGGCTTGAGGCAGAGCACCCGGTTGGTCCCGTCGCCGGGAAGGACCACCTGGGGCTGCGCCGGGTCGGCGCACTTGTCCTTGCTGTCCACCTTCGACACCACGGTGAACGCCCCCTGCTCGCCGCAGTTGGCCGCCTCGGCGGTCGTGCCGGACTGCTTCACGCAGGAACCCACCGCCGGGTCGAAGGCCGCCGGCTTGTCGTCCCCGCCGATCTTGCCGAGCAGGGTGAGCAGGCCGAGCGGCACGGCGAGGATGAGCACCGCGGCGATCAGCACCAGGGCCAGCACCCGGCCGTTGCGCACCTTCGGCGCGGGCGCCTCGGTCTTCGGCTCCGCGTCCGGCTTGAACGCCTCGAAGCGGCCGTGGTCCGGGTCGCCGCCCGGAGCCGCCTGCGGCCAGGCCGGCGGGCCCTGCTGGGGCGGCGGCGGGAACGCGGGCGGGAAGCCGCCCGGCTCGCCCGTCGGCCCCTGCCCCGGTACGCCCACCGAGGCGCGGCCGCCGGCCGGCCCGCCGAACGGCTCACCGGGCCCGCCCGGCCCGCCGAACTGGTCGCGGTGGCCGGGGGGGCCGCCGAACGGGTCCTGGTGCCCACCGGGAGCGCCGAACGGCTCGTGGGTGCCCCCGGGGCCGCCGAACGGGTCGTGCGGCCCGCCCGGGCGCTCGCCGTTGTGCGGGTGCACCCCGTTGACCGGCCGGTTGTTGCCCGGCGGGTCCACGAAGGACGGCACGCCGGGCGGGAACGGCGGCGGGGCGGCGGGCGAGGGCGGCGGGGCCGAGTGCACCGGGGGCGCGTCGGTGTATCCGTGCGGGCGGTCCGACTCGTCCGCCCGGGAGTGCGGGCCCGGCTCGGCGAAGCCGTTCGGGCCGTCCTGCCCGGGCGCCTCCTCCGGCTCCGAACGGGCGGGCCGGCCGTAGACGCGCGGCTGCGGGACGGGCGCCCCGCCCGTGGGCAGCGGCTGGTCGGCCGGAGGCGTGACCCGGCTGGTCATCGGCACCGAGGCGCTGGCCGAGACGGCACCGCCCGCGCCGGCCTCCGGCGAGGTACGCGGCCCGGGCACCATCGGCCCGGCCGGCGACTGCGGCTCCTCGTGCGCCGGACCGGGCGTACCCCAGCCGGCGTCGGCGGCCGACTCCGGCTCGTACGCCTGCGGGTTGCGGTCGCCCGGCTCGCCGCTCGGCGTGAACGGCGCGTAGTCGGCGGGCGGCGCGGCGGCCAGGGCGGCGCCCGGCACGCGCTGCTCCTGGGGCGGCAGCGGCACCGCGTTGGCCGGGGAGATCCCCGGGCCCGGCGCCGGCTGGTAGATCGGCCCGTCGTCGGCGCGGATCGGCTCCCAACCCGGCGACGCGGACTGCTCGGGCGGGGCCTCGGCGGCGCGGCCCCACGCCTCGCCGGGCGCCCACGGCTCGGCCTCCGGGACGGCCGGACGCTCGCGCGTCCACTGCCCCTGGTTGTCCTGGTTGCCGGCCCAGGCGGGCGGCGAGTCGGGGGACGGGACGGACGCGCTGGCCCGGGCCGGCGCCGGCACGGCGGCGGAACCCCAGCCGGGCTGCCTCGGCTCGTCCGCCGGCCGCTCCGGCTCACGCTGCTGCGGCACCGCCGCGGCGCCGCCCCACGCGGCCGCCGGACGCTGCTCCTCGGGGCCGCCCCAGGCGGAGGGCTGCGGCGCCTCGGCGGCGCCGGCGGACCGGCCCGCGGCCCAGCCGCCGGAGCGGTCCGGATCGTCGTCCTGCGATGCGGCCGGGCCGTGCTGCCAGCCGCCGGCGTGGCCCTGGTCCTCGCCCGGCGACGCGGTCTGGCTGTTCCAACCGCCCGGGTGGCCCTGATCATCCTGCGCCGGCCAGGCGCTCTCGGGCCGGGCGGCACCCGGGACGGAGACCTTCGCGGCGGCGCGGGCGGTCGGCTCGGCCGGCGACCAGCCCTGCTCGCCCTGCTGACCCCAGGCGGGCTGGTCGTCCTGCTGCTGGGCGGCGGCCCCGACGGCCCAACCGCCGGAGTTGTCCTCCTGCGCCGCGCGCCAGCCGCCGGAGCGGCCCGGGTCGTCGTCCTGCTGCCCGGTCGCCGGGTTCCACCCGCCGGAGCGGTTCGGGTCGTCCTGCCCGGCGGGGGTCGCCCACGACTCGTTCGGCACGGTGGCGGGCGCGGGCACCTGGGCGGCGCCGCGGGCACCCGGCTCGCCGGCCTGCGCCCAGGCCGGCTGCTCACCGGACGGGGCCGGGGCGGCGCCCCAGGCGGGCCCGCCCTGCTCGTTCGCCCAGGCCGGCGGGGCCGACTCGGCAGGGTTGTCCGGCGGGGCGGCGGCCCAGGCGGGCGGCCCCGGCTCGGCGCTGCGCTGGGGGGCGGCCTGCTCGGGGGCGCCCCAGGCCGGTGCTCCCTGGTCGGGAGCTCCCCAGGCCGGGGCGGACTGCTCCGGAGCGGCCCAGGCGGGCTGCGCGGCGCCCCAGTCGCCCGGCTCGGCCGGCGGCGGCACCTGGGCGGTGGCCCGGCCGGCGGCGGGCTGGCCGCCCGGCGGTGTCCAGGCGGGGGGCTGGTCGTCGGCCGCGGCCCAGGCGGGGGCCGGCTGCGCGGGCCGACCGGCCGGCGGGGGCGGGGCCCAGCCGAGGTCGGGTGCGCCGTACCCGTTGTCCTGCTGCGCCGGGCGGTCGCCGTACGGCACCGGTCCGCCGGCGCCCGGCGACACCTCGCCCGGCTCCTGGCCGGGGCGGTGCGGGGCCTCGGACGTCATGGGTGCGCCTCCTCCATCACATGTCGGCCGCCGATGCCGATCGGGACCGTCGGCATGGCTGCCGGCGTCGCCGGCAGGTACCGGCCGTGCGGGCTCCCCGCACCGTATCCGGTGGCCGCCCGGAGGCGCCCGGGGGAGCACGGGCCGTCACCGAACGTCACCGGACGATATCGATCGGTTGCTCTCGAGGCGATCGGTCCGGCGGCGGGCGGTTGGCGACCGAGCCCCACCGTACCGGGCGGTGCGGCGGGGTGGAATCCCGGTGTCAATCGACGTGAAACGCCGAAGACCCGCCCGGTGGGCCCGGGCGGGTCTTCGAACTGGAGGAGGTGAGGAAAGTAGGGGGGCGTCAGCTGATGTGACGCTGGGCGATGGCGAGAAGCTCCTCGCGGACGGCCGGCGAGTTGGCGGAACGCAGCGCGTGCTCGATGGCACGGGCGCGGCGGTTGGCGTCGCGGCGGTTGCGGATTCGCTCGATCATGCTCATCTGGGTCTCTCCTCCTGGCTATTCGGTTGTCAGCCCCTTGATGTGTCTATTGAACCGCAGAACGCCGCGAACTTCCATCGATTGTTAGGTGAGCTGAGCCACGTACCTACGGATCGTAGGTCAGGTGCCCCTTCGGCCCGACGTTTCGTTCCCCAACGGCAACGGCCGGTGTGCCGGGCGATCACCCCGGGCACACCGGCCGTGGCCTGGTGCGATGCGACCGTCAGGTCCAGGCGAGCAGCGCCGCCTCCGGATCGGCCAGGAAGTCCCCGATGTCGCGGAGGAACTTCGAGCCGAGCTCACCGTCGATGATCCGGTGGTCGAAGGAGAGGCCCAGCGTGGTGACCAGGCGCGGCTTGACCTTGCCCTTGTGCACCCAGGGCAGCTCCCGCACCGCGCCGAAGGCGAGGATCGCGGACTCGCCCGGAGGCAGGATCGGGGTGCCGGTGTCGACGCCGAAGACGCCGACGTTGGTGATGGTCAGCGTGCCGCCGGACATGTCGGCCGGCGAGGTCTTCCCCGCCTTGGCGGTCTGGACGAGCGCGGTCATCGCGTCCGCCAGCTCGCGCAGCGAAAGCCGGCCGGCGTCCTTGATGTTCGGCACGATCAGGCCACGCTCGGTGGCCGCCGCGATGCCCAGGTTCACGTAGTCCTTGACCACGATCTCGTCGCCGGCCCAGGTCGAGTTGACCATCGGGTGACGCTTGACCGCCAGCAGCACCGCCTTGGCCACCAGCAGCAGCGGCGAGACCCGCACGTCCCGCCACTCGCGCCGCTCGCGGAGCCGGTCCAGGGCTTTCATGGCCCGGGTCACGTCGACGGTCAGGAACTCCGTGACGTGCGGGGCGGTGAACGCCGAGCGGGCCATGTTCTCCGCGGTGAGCTTGCGTACGCCCTTGACCGGGATGCGCTGCTCGCGGTCGGCGCCGAAGCTCGCGGCGACCGTGGCCGGCGCCGCGACCGTCAGCGGCTCGGCCGCCGCCGGGGCCGCCGCCGCCCGCTGTACGTCCTCCCGGGTGATCGAGCCCAGCGGGCCCGACCCGGTCAGCGCGGCGAGGTCGACGCCGAGGTCCTTGGCGAGCTTGCGGACCGGCGGCTTGGCCAGCACGGCGCCGGTCGCCCGGCCGTTGCCGTTCACCGCCGGGGCGGCCGGCACCGGGACCACCGGCGCCGGGGCGGGCTGGACCGGGGCGGTCGGGGCCGCCGCGGCCTGGGCCGGGACGCCGCCCTTGCGCGGCCGCCGCTTGGCCGGCGCGTTCCGCGGGCCGTAGCCGACCAGCACGGCGGTACGCCCACCGGGCGCCACACCGCCGATCAGGCCCGGCTCGACCATGCCCTCCTCCGGCGCGACCTCGACGGCGGCCAGCGAGGCCGCCGACGGGGTGGGCAGGTCGGCGGCCGGCGCACCGGTCGTCGACTGCTCGATCGGCCCGGCGCTCGGGTCGGTGTCGATCGCGATGATCGGGCTGCCGACCTCGACCGTGGCGCCCTCCGGGTGGAAGATCGCCTGCACCCGGCCGGCCCACTTCGCCGGGATCTCGACCGCCGCCTTGGCGGTCTCCACCTCGACGATCGGCTGATTCAGCTCGATGTCGTCGCCCACCTTGACCAGCCAGGCGAGAATCTCGCCCTCGGTCAGGCCCTCGCCCAGGTCGGGGAGGTTGAACTCCTTGATCCGCGACATGCCGCTCACCAGCCGAAGGTGCGGTCGACGGCGTCGAGCACCCGGTCGAGGTCGGGCAGGTACTCCTCCTCCACCCGGGCGGCCGGGTAGGGGGTGTCGAAGCCGGTGACCCGCAGCACCGGGGACTCCAGGGAGTAGAAGCACTCCTCGGTGATCCGGGCGGCGATCTCCGACCCCAGGCCCAGGTTGCCCGGGGCCTCGTGGACGACCACGCAGCGGCCGGTGCGCTTCACCGACTCGTACGCGGCGGTCAGGTCCAGGGGGGAGAGGGTGCGCAGGTCGATGACCTCCAACTCCCGGCCGTCCTCGGCGGCGGCGGTGGCCGCGTCCAGGGCGGTGCGCACCATCGGGCCGTACGCCAGCACGGTGGCGTCGGTGCCCGGCCGGGCGACCCGGGCGGCGTGCAGCGGGTACGCGTCGGTCAGCGGGGCGTCCAGCTCGACCGGGCCCTTCTCCCAGTAGCGACGCTTCGGCTCCAGGAAGACGATCGGGTCGTCGGAGGCGATGGCCTGCTGGATCATCGAGTAGCCGTCCTGCGGGTTCGCGCAGGTGACGACCTTCAGGCCGGCGGTGTGCGAGAAGTACGCCTCGGGCGACTCCGAGTGGTGCTCGACCGCGCCGATGCCGCCGCCGTACGGGATCCGGATGACCATCGGGATCCGCACCTTGCCCTGCGAGCGGTAGTGCATCTTCGCGACCTGCGACACGATCTGGTCGTACGCCGGGTAGACGAAGCCGTCGAACTGGATCTCGCAGACCGGCCGGAAGCCGCGGATGGCCAGGCCGACCGCGGTGCCGATGATGCCGGACTCGGCGAGCGGGGTGTCGATCACCCGCTGGTCGCCGAAGTCCTTCTGGAGGCCGTCGGTGATGCGGAACACGCCGCCGAGCTTGCCGACGTCCTCGCCCATGATGACGACCTTCGGGTCGTTCTCCAGGGCCTTGCGCAGGCCGGCGTTGAGGGCCTTGCCGAGGGTGAGCGTCTCCGTGGCCATCAGTGGGCGCTCCCCTCGAACGACTCCAGGTACTTGCTGAACTGGGCCCGCTGCTCGTCGAGCTCGGGGGACCCGTTGGGGTAGACGTGGTCGAACATGGTCACCGGCTCCGGGTCGGGCATGGCGAGCACCCGCTCGCGCAGGTGCACCGACTCGGCGCGGGCCTGCTCGTCGATCTCGGCGAAGAACGACTCGTCGACGATCTGCTGCCTGGTGAGGAACGCCTTCATCCGGGCGATCGGGTCCTTGGCCTGCCAGGCCTCGACCTCGCTGGCGATCCGGTAGCGGGTCGGGTCGTCGGAGGTGGTGTGCGCGCCCATCCGGTAGGTGTACGCCTCGATGAGGCTCGGGCCCTGGCCGTGCCGCGCGTTGTCCAGCGCGTGCCGGGTCACCGCGTACGACGCGAGCACGTCGTTGCCGTCCACCCGGACGCCGGGGAAGCCGAAGCCGCCGGCCCGCTGGTAGAGCGGGACGCGGGTCTGCCGCTCCAGCGGCTCGGAGATGGCGTACTGGTTGTTCTGGCAGAAGAACACCAGCGGGGTGTTGAAGACGCTGGCCCAGACGAACGCCTCGTTGACGTCGCCCTGGCTGGTGGCGCCGTCACCGAAGTAGGCGATCACCGCCTCGCCCTCGTCGCTGCCGGTCCTGCCGTCCATGGCGACACCCATGGCGTACCCGGTCGCGTGCAGCGTCTGCGCCCCGATGACGATCGTGTACATGTTGAACTTGAACTCGTTCGGGTCCCAGCCGCCCTGGTCGACGCCGCGGAACAGGCCGAGCGGCATGATCGGGTCGATGCCCCGGCAGTAGAGGACGCCGTGCTCCCGGTAGGTCGGGAAGGCCATGTCCTGCGTACGCAGCGCCCGGCCGGAGCCGACCTGCGCCGCCTCCTGGCCCAGCAGGCTGGCCCAGAGGCCCAGCTCGCCCTGGCGCTGGAGCGCCGTGGCCTCGGCGTCGAGCTTCCGGACCAGCACGAGGTCGCGGTAGAGCCCGCGGTACTCCTCGTCGGTGAAGTCGACGCGGTACTCGGTCCCGTCCGGGCCGAGCGCGCTCTCGATCCGCTCGCCCTCGGGTGTGAGCAGCTGCACGAGCTCCGGTTCGCCCGTGGCGGCGGCGCGCTTGGTACGGGGTGCGGCCCGCTTGCTGCGGGTGGCGGCCCCGGGGTCGCCCTTTGCCATCCGTCTCTCCCTGTCTGGTCTGCGCCGGCGCCGGGGGGTGACCCGTGCCGCGCACATCGTGCGCCCGACCCGACTGGTGCCGGACCGGTCCCTGGCGGCCGCGCCTAGCCCCGGTGAGGGTTGCCGCGCGGCGTGAGCCGGGTCCGTTGAAGGAGCCCGACCCGGGAGCGCCGGCGCCGTACCGCACCAGCCGCGGGGTGCGCGGAGGTGGCGGCTGCGTTGCCGTCGTGCCTGAATGATTGCAGAGGAGGTGAGCGGGCCCACAGTACGGCCTCCGCCACCGGTGACGTTCCGACTCGTTCACGACCCATAGACGTATTTGTCTGGTGAGTCGCTCTCGGAGGACGGACAATTTGTGTGTCGACACGCTGTGGTGGCTGGTGAACTGAGCGTCACTGGTTCAAGCTGGCGATGGTCCCCCTGCGGCATTTGTCCCTTTAGTCTGCGCCGGGATCCCGCCCTGTCGACGCGTACGAGGAGTGTGCCGGTGTCCGAGCCGCCAGAGGGTCCTCCGGGTGCTCCGTTCCTCGGCCGGCACCGGGCGGTGCCGCCATCCGGCTACCGGCGGGTGGTCGGCGCCCACCGCGCGCAGGGCTTGGGCGGCCCGAGCCGGGGCTACCTGTTCACCGTCGCGCTGCTGGCCGGCACCGCGTCCATGCCGATCCTCGCCGCGATCAGCGCCGGGTCGGCCACCGTGGGGAACAGCGCCCTCCCGGACAGCAGCACCCCGTTCATCCCGACCCCCTCGGTCGGCCCGGTGGTGATCCCGCTGCCCGAGGGGACCCAGTCCCCGCTGCTGCCCACCCCGTCGCCGGTCGCCGGAGCCTCCACCGTGCCGCCCGCGACGCCGGTGCTCCCGGCCGCCCCGGCCCTGCCGGACGACAGCGACCTCGGCTCCCGGCACCGGTCCCGCCCGGCCGCTCCCGCGCCGGTGCCGACACCCGGCCCCACCCGGACCAGGCCGGCCGGCCCGCCGCGCCCGTCGCCGGTGCCCTCGCCGACGCCGTCCGACGACCCGGTCACCCCGGAGCCGAGCCCCAGCCCGACCGCCGAACCCACCGCGACCCCCGAGCCGTCGCCGACCGACGACCCGGACCCGACGACCGAGCCACCCGACGGCACACCGTCACCGACCGGCACACCGCCGGAGGAGTCGCCCACGCCGACGCTCAGCCCGCGCGACGACCCGCACCCCAGCGCCACGGCGTCGGGCACCACGGCCCCGACCGCACCGGGAGCGTGACCCGTTCCCGGCGGGGTCAGGCCGGGTCGTCGGTGAGGCGGTGGCGGTTCGCCTCGATCCAGGCGTCCAGCGCCGCGGGATCGTCCGGGTCGACGCCGTCCGCGATGAGTTGGGCGACCGCGGCCGTGGCCGGGCTGCGGCGCTCGCCCGTGCTGTAGAGCCGGGCGAACTCCGGAACCATCTCCTCGATCGCCTCGTCCGTGCGGGCGGCCGCCGCCGGCGCGAGCCCCCGCTGGCGGGCCGCGTACGCCGCCCAGCCGCGCAGCACCCGGGGCAGCATGGCCGCGTCGTCCATGTCCAGCACGGCCCGCCGGTGCACCCAGTCGAGCAGGAACAGCTCAGCGACCGTCGGGCTCCACCGCATCGGGTCGGCGTCCGGGAAGCTCGCCGCGTGGTCCAGCAGCAGCCCCAGGCAGAAGTGCAGCGAGGCCAGCTCCCCGTCGGCCACCCGGTCGAGGCCGAAGCGAACCGCCTCCGGCGAGCCGAGGAAGGCCCGCACCAGCCCGGTCCGGGCCTCGTCGGTGAGCGACGGGCCGTCGGCCGTCGTCGCCGGCACCGGGCCCGGCAGCGCGGCCAGCCGCGCGCCCACCAGCGCCCGGTCGGTGGCCAGCGAGCCCTGCGCCGGCAGTTCGCCGAGGTCGTCGGTGACCGCCAGGTGGCGGCTCACCTCGGTGCGCATGCGGGCCGGGTCCTCGGTGCGGAACCAGGTGAACTCGTCCTGGGTGCAGATCTCCCGGGCCTGCTCGACGATCCGGGCGGCCGGACCGCCCACGAACACGTCCTTGGTGATCCCGATGTTGTGGTCGACCAGGGCCACCAGGGCGTGCTCCGGCCCGCCCTCGGCGTCGTCGTAGGCGAAGGTGGCCAGGTAGGAGGTCTGGTCGCCGTACACGTCGCCGTACGACCAGACACCGGTGAGGTGGACCCGGCCGAGCTGGCCGACCCAGCCCGGGGCGTACGCGCCGGGGCGGACCCGGGCGGCGCCCTCGGCGTCGGGCACCAGGGTGGCGAAGACGGCGCGGATGGTGGTTGCGGCGGCGCTGCGGCGGCGCGAGGTGGCGGTGAGGAAGCCGGCCACGAACTCGCGGACGGCGTTGTCCCGGTCGGTCTCGGCAACGGCGTAGACGCTGCCGAGCAGCGCGGCGCCGAGCATCTCCGCGTCCAGGGCGGAGTCGAGCCTCGTCACGTCGCGAGCGGCGTGCAGCACCGCCTCGTAGGGGGTCTGTGGCGTGGCCATGCACCGACCCTACGCCGCCCGGCCCGCCCGGACACCGGTCAGCACGCCGGGCATTCCGCGCCGGGGCTCAGCCCCGGGCCGCCTCCCGCAGCGCCTCACGTGCCTCGCCGTAGCGGGCCAGCACCGCCCAGACCGGGTTCAGCACGTGCTTCTCGCCGACGCTGCCCACCGAGGTGAGCAGCCGCTGCTCGGCCCGGCGGCGGGCGCGCCGCGCCGCCCACCGGATCACCGGCCGGGTCAGCGCCGCCACCAGCAGCCCGGCCAGCAGGCCGCCGAGCAGCAGCACGGTGGGCCAGGGCACCTCGCCGAGTTCCGGGTAGTCGAGGGCGGGCAGGCCGAGGATGCGCAGCGCGTAGCCCAGCACCAGCCAGCCCAGGCCGGCCAGCGCGGCGAGGGTGACCAGCCACTGGACCGCACCGATCACCCGCCACCAGGTCGGCCGGCGGTCCATGCCCAGGTCGGTGGCGGCCACCGCGTGGTCCAGCGCGTCCGGCAGGTCGGCCAGCCGGGACCGGGCCGCGGCGGTCACCGCGGCCGGCCAGGGCGCCGGCAGGTCGGCGGCGGAGCGGTCGGCCACCGCGCGGATGGCCAGGTTGAGCGCCGAGCGCTGCGCGGCGGTCGGATCGGGTACGGAGGTGGCCGCGACCAGGCTCTCCGCCGGCGCGTCGGCGCTCCCGCCGGGCAGGTGCAGCCGGCGCAGCGGGTCCGGCCGCAGCTTCCGCCAGCCCCGGACCAGTGGCCAGCCGGTGCTGCCGACGGCCCGGTGCCGGTACGCCCCCTCGACCGCCTCGGCCACGGTCGGCACCCCGGCCGCTCCGGCCAGCGCCGTGGTGAGTTCCCGTGCCGAGGAGTCACCCGGCCCGGTGCGCGGCGGCTCCGGCCCGACCAGCGGGTCGAGCCCGGCCACCACGGCGTCCACGTCGCCGGCCAGCCGGCGCAGCGCGGCCTGCCGCTCGGCGACCGTGCGCTCCAGTTCGGCGCGGAGTCCGTCCAGCCCGGCCGGGTCCACCGCCACCGTGGGCAGCAGCGGCACGCCCTCCAGCCCGTCGGCGTCGAGCAGCCGGCGCAGGTCGCCGAGGACGCGGGGCAGCTCGGCCGGAGGCAGCCGGTCGGCCTGGTTGAGCACCACCACCGTCACGTCGCGGTGCCGGTGGAACTCGCGCAGGTAGCTGGTGTGGATCACCCGGTCGGCGTACTTCTGCGGGTCGACCACCCACACCACCAGGTCGACCAGGCCGAGCAGCCGGTCCACCTCCAGCCGGTGGGTCCGCTGCACCGAGTCGAAGTCGGGCAGGTCCAGCAGGACCAGGCCGTGCAGGGCCGACTCGTCGTCGCCGTCCAGCGGGCTCTCCCGGACGAACCGGTGCCGGGGCAGCACCCCGATCCAGTCGAGCAGCCGGGACGCGCCGTCGAGCTGCCCCCAGACGCAGGCGTGCGCCACCCCGGTGGTCGGCCGGCGGACGCCGACCGGCGAGAGGTCCAGCCGGGCGAGGGCGTTGAACAGGCTCGACTTGCCGCTGCCGGTCGCCCCGGCCAGCGCGACCACGGTGTGGTGGCCGGAGAGGGCGAGCCGGGTGCCGGCCCGCTCGACCACGGTGTGCGCGGCGACCAGTTGGGCGTCGGGCACCTGGCCGTCGACCGCGCCGAGGAAGCGCCGGACCGCCTGGAGACGCGCGATCAGGACGTCGGGGTCGACCCGCTGCCCGCCCCGGAACGCCTCCCGCATCCGGCCGACGATGTTGCTCACGCGCGCCCGCCCTGGTCGGCGGCGGGCAACGCCGCACCCGGCGTGCCGGAGAGGCCGGCGCGGTGCCGGGCCTTCTCCACCTCGCGGGCAGACCGGCGCAGCTCGGTGCCGGTCTCGGCGGCCGGGCGCGCCTCGGCGGTGCGGGCGAGGAACCGGTCGGCCTCCTCCGTCAGCAGCGCGCCGATCCGGTCCAGCAGGTCCACCCGCGCCCTGCTGGCCAGGTTGCGGACCGCCTGGTCGCCGAAGATCGCCTGGAGCACCGCCTGCGCGGCGACCGTGGTGCCGGCGCCGGTGGCGACCTCCAGCCCGGTCGGGATGAAGGCGGTGGCCGCGAAGACTGCGATCATGACGGCCAGGCCGGTGGCGTTGACCGCGTACGCGGCGGTGCGGGCCACGAAGCGGCGGTCGCCGCCCTCCGCCCGGACCAGCTCGAGCACGCCGCGCTGCCAGTCGCGGACCAGCCGCTCGGCGCGCTCGGGGAGGTCGGCCGACGCGTGCGCCAGCTCCGGGTCGAGCAGCGCGGCCCCGGCCGGGTGCGCCTTCCACCCGGTGTACGCGTTCTCCGCCGCCTCGGCGGATACCCCGCGCAGCAGCGTGACCAGTTGCGACTCGATGGCGTTCCTCAGCTCGGCAGCCGGGGCCGGCCGGCCGGTGACCGCGGCCACCACCCGGTCGCGCAGCCGGCCGATCCGCGCCTCCAGGCTGCGGAAGAACTCGCCGGTGCCGACGAACTCCTGCCAGCGGGCCAGCACCTCGCCGCGGAGCAGCCGGCCGTCCTTGAGCCCCTGGTCGACGGTCCGCTCCGCCCCCCGGTACGCCGCCCGGACGCGCTCGTCCAGGGCATCGGCGGCGGCCACCTGCTCGTCGGCGGCGTCGGCCAGCACGCCCACGGTGGGGTGCAGGGCGGCCAGCGCGCCGTCGAGGGTCTGCCGCACCACCGCCGAGCGGGCCTCGGCGTCGGCGGCGAGCCGCGCGAACCAGGCGGCGAGCGGGGCGGTGACCTTGTCGGGGAGCAGGCCCTGCCCGTCCACCCAGGTTTCCGGCAGGACGAACAGCGGCGCGGCGCCGAGATCCTGCGCGGCGAGCATCTCGGACAGGTGGGCGGCGATCTCGTCGGCCGCCTCCGGGGGGACCCGGTCGAGGACCATGGCGACGGCCGTGCCCCGGGCCCGGGCGCTGCGCAGCAGCTCCCACGGGACGGCGTCGGCGTAGCGGGCGGCCGTGGTGACGAAGAGCCAGAGGTCGGCGGCGGCCAGCAGTTGACCGGCGAGCGCCCGGTTGGCGTCGACCACCGAGTCGATGTCGGGCGCGTCGAGGAAGGCCAGCCCGGCCGGGAGCGCGGGGGCGGTGACCAACTGGAGGGTGCCCGGGTTCTCGCTCGGCTCGGTGGTGCGGGTCAGGCCCGGCAGCAGCTCGCCCTGGCGGAACCAGGCCGCGTCGGCCGGGTTGCAGACCAGCACCGGCGAGCGGGTGGTCGGGCGGAGCACCCCGGCGGCGCTGACCCGTGCCTGGACCAGGCTGTTGACCAGCGTCGACTTGCCGGCGCCGGTCGAGCCGCCGACCACCACGAGCAGCGGGGCGTCGAGGCGGGCGAGCCGGGGCAGCAGATAGTCGTCGAGCTGGTCGGTGAGGCCGGCGGCGGTGCGCCGGGCGGGCTCGGCCGAGGGCAGGGCGAGCGGGAACCGGGCCGCCGCGATCGCGGCCCGCAGGCCGGTGAGGGCGGCGGGCAGACCCCCCGCCGCGTCGGCGGGCAGGTCCCCACCGGCGTCGTCGGGTCCGGTGCGGGCTGCGACGGCGGGCGCGCCGGCATGGGTGGCGGGATCGCCGTGCGTCGTCACCGCTAAAGCGTGCCCGACCGATGCAAGGTAAGACAACCGGACGGTAATAACGGTCAGGTTGCGTCGGGTCGACTCAACCTGGACTTGCAGATTGCCCGGGGCGTGGCACTATTGAGTCAAGTTCACTCAACTTGTGGTGCGGTCGCTGCGGGCGACCCGCCGGGCAGGCCCCTTGACCTGCTCACCGTTATGAAGCGAGGAAGCGAACATGGCACGTGCGGTCGGCATCGACCTCGGCACGACGAACTCCTGCGTCAGCGTTCTCGAGGGCGGTGAGCCCACCGTCATCGCCAACGCGGAGGGCTCGCGGACGACCCCCTCGATCGTCGCGTTCGCCCGCAACGGCGAGGTGCTCGTCGGTGAGGTCGCGAAGCGCCAGGCGGTGACCAACCCGGACCGGACCATCCGGTCGGTCAAGCGGGAGATCGGCACCAACTGGACCGTCGACATCGACGGCAAGAAGTACACCCCGCAGGAGATCTCGGCCCGCACGCTGATGAAGCTCAAGCGGGACGCCGAGGCGTACCTGGGTGAGCAGATCACCGACGCGGTCATCACCGTGCCGGCCTACTTCAACGACGGCCAGCGGCAGGCCACCAAGGAGGCCGGTGAGATCGCCGGCTTCAACGTGCTGCGGATCGTGAACGAGCCGACCGCGGCGGCCCTGGCGTACGGCCTCGACAAGGGCTCCAAGGAGCAGACCGTCCTGGTCTTCGACCTGGGTGGCGGCACCTTCGACGTCTCGCTGCTGGAGCTGGCCGAGGGCGTCATCGAGGTCAAGTCCACCAGCGGTGACAACCACCTCGGTGGTGACGACTGGGACCAGCGCATCATCGACCACCTGGTGAAGACCTTCCGCGGCGAGCACGGCATCGACCTGTCCCAGGACAAGATGGCCATGCAGCGGCTCAAGGAGGCGGCCGAGAAGGCCAAGATCGAGCTGTCCGCCGCCACCACCACCAACATCAACCTGCCGTACATCACCGCCGGTTCGGCGGGCCCGCTGCACCTCGACGTGACCCTGAGCCGCGCCGAGTTCCAGCGGATGACGCAGGACCTGCTGGACCGTTGCAAGGGCCCGTTCGAGCAGGCCGTCAAGGACGCCGGGATCAAGGTCTCGGACGTCGAGCACGTCATCCTGGTCGGCGGCTCGACCCGGATGCCGGCCGTGACCGACCTGGTCAAGCAGCTCACCGGCAAGGAGCCCAACAAGGGCGTCAACCCGGACGAGGTCGTCGCCGTCGGCGCCGCCCTGCAGGCCGGTGTGCTCAAGGGTGAGGTCAAGGACGTCCTGCTGCTCGACGTGACCCCGCTGAGCCTGGGCATCGAGACCAAGGGCGGCATCTTCACCAAGCTGATCGAGCGCAACACCACCATCCCGACCAAGCGCTCCGAGGTCTTCACCACGGCCGACGACAACCAGCCGTCGGTGCTGATCCAGGTGTTCCAGGGCGAGCGGGAGATCGCGGCCTACAACAAGAAGCTCGGCACCTTCGAGCTGACCGGCCTCCCGCCGGCGCCGCGCGGCGTGCCGCAGATCGAGGTCACCTTCGACATCGACGCCAACGGCATCGTCAACGTGCACGCCAAGGACCTGGGCACCGGCAAGGAACAGAAGATGACGATCACCGGCGGCTCCTCGCTGCCGAAGGACGACATCGAGCGGATGCGCCGCGACGCCGAGGAGCACGCCGACGAGGACAAGCGCCGGCGCGACGAGGCGGAGACCCGCAACCTGGCCGAGGCGCTCCAGTGGCAGACCGAGAAGTTCCTCGCCGAGAGCGGCGACAAGCTGCCCGCCGAGAACCGCGACCAGCTCAACGAGGCGCTCGGCGAACTGCGCAGCGCGCTCGGCGGCCAGGACATCGACAAGATCAAGGCCGCGCACGAGAAGCTGGCGCAGGTTTCCCAGCAGGCCGGCTCGCTGCTCTACTCGCAGCAGCAGCAGGGCGAGCAGGGTGCCCCGGGCGAGGCCGGGCCGGGCGCGGGCGCGGGTGCGACCGGCGGCGCGCAGGCCGGCGGCCCCGACGACGTGGTCGACGCGGAGATCGTGGACGAGGACAAGAAGTGACCTTCGGTCCCGGACACGTTTCTCGCCGGCAGAAGGATGAGGTAGCCGCATGACGGAGAAGCCACGAGCCGCCGACCCGGCGTCCACCGGGTCGGCGCCGGGTGGCTCCGCGACCGCCGGGCAGGGCGCCGGCGAGGAGCCGCGCGTCGTCATCCGTGACAAGCGCAAGATCGGCAAGACCACCGAGCAGTCGGTGGCCGACACGTCGGCCGCCGACGCCGCGACCGACGCGCCCGCCGAGGGGCTGGTCGAGGAGGTCGAGGTCGTGGTCGACGAGATCGAGGGCGAGTCCGACGCCCCGGTCTCCGGCCCGCCGGTGGTCGACGCCCCGGCCCAGCCGAGCGAGGAGTCCGCCGCCGTGAACGCGCCGCTCGGCGGTGAGGTGGAGTCGCTCCGGGCCGAGCTGGACGAGCGGACCCGCGACGTCCAGCGGGTGTCGGCGGAGTACGCCAACTACCGCAAGCGGGTCGACCGGGACCGCAGCCTGGTCCAGGAGCAGGCGATCGGCACGGTGCTGACCGCGCTGTTGCCGATCCTCGACGACCTGGACCGGGCCCGCGAGCACGGCGACCTGGTGGGCCCGTTCGGCAGCGTGGCCGAGCAGCTCACCACCGCGCTGGCCAAGTTCGGCCTGACCGCGTTCGGCGAGCAGGGTGACCCGTTCGACCCGACCCGGCACGAGGCGGTGGCGCACCAGACCTCCGCCGACGTGACCGAGCCGACCTGCGTGCAGGTCATGCGCCGGGGTTACCAGCTCGGCGAACGGTTGCTGCGGCCCGCCCTGGTCGCGGTCGCCGAGCCCGAGTAGTGCCGACCCGTGACGTCCCGCCCGCCCACGCCGGGCGGGCGGGACGACCGGGGTACGTCCCGTGGAAGGGGGTGGACCGGTGAGTTCCAAGGACTGGATCGAGAAGGACTACTACGCCGCGCTGGGCGTGGAGAAGTCCGCCTCCTCGGACGAGATCAAGAAGTCGTACCGGAAGCTGGCTCGGGAGTCGCACCCGGACCACAACCCCGGTGACCCGAAGGCCGAGGAGCGGTTCAAGACCGTCTCCGAGGCGTACGCCGTGCTCGGCGACGAGAAGAAGCGCCGCGAGTACGACGAGATGCGGTCGCTCTTCGGCTCCGGCGCCTTCCGGCGCAACGCCCGGGGCGCGGGCCAGCCCGGCGGCATGCCGTTCGACGTCTCCGACCTGTTCGGCGGGGCGGCCGGCGGCGAGGCTCGGTTCGGCGGTGGTGGCCTGGGTGACCTGTTCAGCTCGATCTTCACGGGCGGGGGCGCCGGCGGCGCGGCCCGTCCGCGTGGCCCGGCCCGGGGCCGGGACGTCGAGACCGAGGTGGCTCTGGACTTCCCCGACGCGGTCCGTGGCGTCACCCTCCCGTTGACGCTGCGCGCCCCCGGGGTCTGCGAGACCTGCCACGGCAACGGGGCGAAGCCGGGCACCCAGCCGGTGGCCTGCCCGGTCTGCCACGGCGCCGGGGTGACCACCCGCAACCAGGGGTCGTTCAGCTTCTCCGAGCCGTGCCGCAACTGCCAGGGCGTGGGCACCGTCGTCGAGGAGAAGTGCCCGGAGTGCCACGGCACCGGCGGGGTCACCAAGACCCGCACGCTGAACGTGCGTTTCCCGGCCGGAGTGGCCGACGGCCAGCGCATCCGGCTGGCTGGCCGGGGCGAGCCCGGCGAGCGGGGCGGCCCGGCGGGCGACCTGTTCGTGCACGTCAAGGTCCGCCCGGACGAGCTGTTCGGGCGCACCGGGGACGACCTGACCCTGACCGTGCCCATCACGTTCGCGGAGGCGGTGCTCGGCACGGATCTGCGGGTGCCGACCCTGGACGGCACGGTGACCCTGCGGGTGCCGCCGGGTACGCCCAGCGGCAGGGTGCTGCGCGCCCGGGGCAAGGGCGTCGTACGCCGGGACGGCCGCGCCGGTGACCTGCTGGTCACCCTCGACGTGGTGGTCCCCGCGAAGCTGTCGGACGAGGCGCGGGCGGCGCTGGAAACCTTCGCGGAGCAGACCCCGCCGGCCGCGCGGGAACATCTCGACGCGCGGGTGCGTCGATTCAGTTGACCGGGTGACGAGGCAGCGGAGGTGAGCGGGGATGTCACAGGAGTTCGTCGGCTCGGGTGACCCTGCCTACGAGGCCAAGGTTCTGATGATCTCGGTGGCGGCCCGGATGGCGGGGATGCACCCGCAGACCCTGCGCCAGTACGACCGGCTGGGCCTCGTGCAGGCCGGCCGGGCGGCTGGCGGCGGTCGCCGGTACAGCGTCCGGGATGTGGTGCTGCTCCGCGAGGTGCAGCGGCTCAGCCAGGACGACGGGATCAACCTGGCCGGGGTGAAGCGGATCATCAACCTGGAACGGTTGCTGGAGGAGGCCCAGCAGCGGGTGGCCCGGCTGGAGGCGGAGCTGGACGCCGCGTACCGCCGGATCGCCGAGCTGGAGTCGCTGGGCGGCTTCCCCCGCGGCGACCTCGTCCCCACCAACCGCACCTCCACCGCGCTCGTCGTCTGGCGCCCCCGCCGCACCCCCGACCGCTGACCCCACCGAGCCACAGGCCGGCGCGCGCCCACCCGGGCCGCGCCGGCCTTTCGTGTGCGTCCGGCGGGGCCGGCGGTTGGACGAAAGCGGGGTGTGGCAGGGGCGGATTCGCTAGCCTGTGAATGCGGCCAACCGACTCAATTCGGACTCCGAACTGGCAGGGGGAGCCATGGCGGAATCGGCGAAGAAGGTGGCGGAACGGGCGGAGGAACGGCTGGAGCAGGTGGCCGAGAACGTCCGGGAGCGATTCGACCGGATCACCGAGGGTCGCTTCACCGACAAGGTCAAGGAAGGGCGCTTCGCCGACCAGGTCGACCACGGCGTCGACCGCGTCAGGGACGACGAGCGGCGCAAGAAGCAGGGCGGATCGACCGGCTGACCGATCCGTCGACGTGCGGGCCGGGACCCACGGGGGGTCCCGGCCCGTTCGCCTTCCCAGGGCGGGACACAGAAGATCAATCACACGAAGCCGGCGGCGACCCACGGAGCTCGGTGGGGCCCGCCGTGACCGGCGCAGGGATCAAGCCTGACCGCCCGGAGCCGGGCACGGTGGGGCCCCGCCCCCCGCAGCGAAGCAAACCTAGAGCCGCCGGTTCTCCCGCACCAGGCCCCCCTCGCACCAGTCCCGGTAGACGAAGAGGTCCGGCCGGGCGAGCAGCACCCGGCTGTTGTGCGCCCAGTTGCGCATCAGCTCGTCGCCGGCCCGCTCGGCCTGCTCCACGAGCTTGCGGAAGCGGCGCTTCGGGTGGGCCCGGAAGTTCGTCCGGATGCCGTCGGCGGCGTAGATGTAGAGGCAGTGCAGGGCGAACCGGCGGGCCGGACAGGCCGGGTCCATGGCCAGGTCGAAGAGGGTCTGCACCAGGTGGTCCCCGGCGACCAACAGGTCCCAGTCCGGGGGCATGGAGGTCAGCGGGACCGAATCCGGCTGGTAGGCCCACGACCGCAGCTCGCCCGGCGAGGGGTCGACGGGGTTGGCGAAGCCGTGGAACGTCTCTTCCTGCACGCTCACCGGCCGACCTTCCGCTTGCGCTGGCGGGGGCAGCGGCCACCCGCGGACCCTGGCTGCTGGGGCGACACGTTAACGCGGTTTCGCGGGGCGGCGGTAGACCTTCCCGGAATCAATTCGGCAACCGTTGGCCGGGCCGGGTCCACCGTACGGTCAACCCGGCCCGGCCGAGGTCAGTCGGTCACTCCCGCCGGCGCCGGTCGCCGGGCGGCGCTGCGCTTGCGCAGCCAGCGCTTGAACCAGGGCAGGTCGGGCAGGCGGGCCAGCATCGGCCCGGTCACCACGGTGATCAGCACGTACGCGGTGGCGAGCGCCGCCAACCGGGGTTCGACCGGATAGGCGGCGGCGACGGCCAGGCCGGCAATGACGATGGAGAACTCGCCGCGCGGGGTGAGCGCGAAGCCGGCCCGCCACCGACCGGGCTCGGCGATTCCGGCCCGGCGGGCGGCCAGCCAGCCGGTGGCCAGCTTCGTCCCCATGGTCACCACGGCCAGCAGCAGCGCCGGCAGCAGCACCGGCGGCATGTCCAGCGGGTCGGTGACCAGGCCGAAGAAGACGAAGAAGACCGCGGCGAAGAGATCCCGCAGCGGCGACAGCAGTTCGGTGGCGTGGTGCGCCACCGGCCCGGACAGGGCGATGCCGACCAGGAACGCGCCGACCGCGGCGGAGACCTGGAGCTTGGCCGCGGCCCCGGCGACCAGCAGGGTCAGGCCGAGCACCCCGAGCAGGAGCGCCTCGGGGTCCTTCGCGGAGAGCGCGGCGGAGATCAGGTGCCCGTACCTGATGGCGACGGCCAGCACGACGACCACGCTGAGCACCGCGACGGCGAGCGCGATGCCGCCCTTGACCAGGCCGACCCCG
This sequence comes from Micromonospora sp. NPDC005299, assembly GCF_042872345.1. Lineage (NCBI taxonomy): Bacteria > Bacillati > Actinomycetota > Actinomycetes > Micromonosporales > Micromonosporaceae > Micromonospora > Micromonospora sp. NPDC005299. The sequence continues at coordinate 358,197 of NZ_JBIAKG010000003.1, read as the reverse complement.
GCGAGCAGCGCGGTGACCAGCGGCAGGTAGAGCGCCATGGCCAGGTCCTCGATCACGAGGACGGAGAGGATCACGGGGGTCTCCCGGTTACCGACCCGGCCCAGGTCGCCGAGCACCTTCGCGATCACGCCGGACGACGAGACCCAGGTGACGCCGGCGAGCACGACGGCCGCCACCCAGCCCCAGCCGAGCAGCAGGGCGAAGGCGAAGCCGGGCAGCGCGTTGAGCACCGCGTCGATCAGGCCGGCCGGCGCGGCCGAGCGGAGGTTGCCCACCAGTTCGTTGGCGCTGTATTCCAGGCCGAGCATGACGAGCAGCAGGATGACGCCGATCTCCGCGCCGACGGCGAAGAACTCCTCGCTGGCGTTGAGCGGCAGCAGGCCGCCGTGGCCGAAGGCGAGGCCGGCGAGCAGGTAGAGGGGGATGGGCGAGACACCGAAGCGGCGGCTGAGCCGGCCGAGCAGGCCGAGCAGGAGCAGCAGCGCGCCGACCTCGACGAGCAGCGTGGTGGATTCGTGCATCCGCGCCTCAGCCGTCCGGGTCGGCTTCGGCGAGGATCGCGGTGACCCCGTCGAGCCCTTGCCGGGTGCCGACCACGACGACCACGTCACCTGCCTGGAACCGGAAGGTGGGATCGGGCGAGACGTTCACCTCGCCCTGACGCAGCACCGCCACGATGGAGGCGCTGGTGCGGGTCCGCGCCTTGGTGTCACCGAGCGGCCGGTTGACGTAGCGGGAGCCGGCCGGGATGAGGACCTGCTCGGTGAGCAGCCCGGCGGCCTGCTCGCGCAGCCCGGCGAGCTGGCCGAGCATGAGCGACGCGCCGAGGATGTCGGCCAGCGCCTCCGCCTCGTCGTCGGTCAGCGGTATGTCGTGCTGACAGGAGTCGGGATCGTCCGGGTCGTAGAGGACCAGGTCGCGGCGGCCATTGCGGTGGGAGACCACGCCGAGTCGGCGGCCGGATTCCGTCATCAGATCGTGACGGACGCCGATCCCCGGTAGGGCAGTCTGTTCGACACGTACTCGCACCCGCGCAAGGCTACCGTGCGGAGGAGGACCCCATGATCGGTCGCCGTGTGCTCCCGACCATCGGTCTGCTGCTGGTGCCGGCCCTCGCGGCCTGCTCGATCGGCGACGTCCGCCGGACCCCACCCGACCGGTCGTCCCCGCGGCCGGCGCCGACCGCGCCGGTGCCGTCGCGGCCGGTCGGTTTCGACGAGGTACGCCACGTCCGCGTCGCCGTCGACCGCCGGTACGACCGCCCGTTCCTGGAGTTCGCCGACGCCGACCACGGATACGCGCTCTTCGTCGCGGCCTGCGACGACCCGCCGCCCAGCCGCGGCTGCCCCGCCGCCCTGCTCTACGCCACCGTGGATGGTGGCCGTACCTGGCGAGCCCTGCGACACCCTCGTCCGGTGGCGGTGAGCCAGCAGCTCTACGCCGTTCCGGGCGCGCTGGTGCTGCTCGCCGAGCCGTACGGCTGGTACACCTCGACCGACGGCGGGGCCACCTTCGCCCACACCACCGGCGGTGAGCCGGCGGCGCTGGTGGCGGCCCGTGGGCGCTTCCAGGTGGCCGAGGCGCTCGGTGCGGTGGCCGAGTGGGACGGCCGGACCCTGCGGCCGTTGCCCGTCCAGCCGTCCGTACCCGGGTTGAACACCGTGGGCCACTCGGGCGACCTGGTGGTGGCGGCCGGCGCACGCGACGGCCGGCCCTCCGCGGCGGTGTCATGGGACGGGGGCCGGCACTGGGCGTCGACGCCGCTGTCCTGGCGGGGCGACGAGGTGGGGGTGCTGCGCGTGGTGATCGCCCCGGACGGCGGCGCCTGGCTGGTCGGGGAGCGCCCGGACCGGACGGGTTTCCCGGCGCTCTGGCGGCTGGTGGGCGGCCGGGAGTGGGCGCCGGTCCGCGCGGTCGGGCACCCCGCGCAGGCCCGCTCGGTGGCGCCGCTCGGGGCCGAGCTGGTGGCGGTGACCGGCCCGGACGGGGTGGGCGTGGTGGCCGGCGGCCGCTACTACCGGGTGGACTGGCCGCTCACCGCCGAGCACCATCTCACGGTGCTCGGCGACGGCACGATCGCCGCCCGTGGCCCGGACGACGTGGTGCTCGGCACGGGCTGGACGGCGAACCGGCGCTGGGTCAGGGTGGTGCTCGACGGACAACCGTAGTGACGGGCGTCACACGGCTGGACTTGAGCGGAATAGACTCAACTCTGGTTGTGTCCTTCCCAGTGGATACGCCGATCCGGGGGAGCCCATGAACACGGAACGACTCACCACCAAGAGCCGCGAGACCATCACCGGTGCCGTCGCGCTGGCGAACCAGCGCGGCCACGCCACCGTGGAGCCCTGGCACCTGCTGCTGTCGCTGCTCGACACCGAGGGCTCGACCGCCGCCGGCCTGCTGCGCGCCGTCGGGGCCGACCCGGCCGAGCTGCGCCGGGTCGCCCAGCGTTCGGTCGACGCCCTGCCCGCGGCGCGCGGCTCCAGCATCGCCGAGCCCACCCTGGCCCGCGAGTTCGTCAACGCCATCGGCGCCGCCGAGCAGATCGCCCGCCCGCTGGGCGACGAGTACACCTCCACCGAGCACCTGCTGGCCGGGCTGGCCCGGGTCGGTGGCGCGGTCTCCGTCGCGCTGAAGAACTCCGGCGCCACCGAGGAGAACCTGGTCGCCGCCTTCCCGACCGTGCGCGGCGGGGACCGGCGGGTCACCACGGCCGACCCGGAGCAGACCTACCAGGCCCTCGCGAAGTACGGCGTCGACCTGACCGCGAGCGCCCGCGAGGGGAAGATCGACCCGGTCATCGGCCGCGACTCGGAGATCCGCCGGGTGATCCAGGTGCTGTCCCGGCGTACCAAGAACAACCCGGTGCTGATCGGCGAGCCGGGCGTCGGCAAGACCGCCATCGTCGAGGGCCTGGCCCAGCGGATCGTCGCCGGTGACGTGCCGGAGTCGCTGCGGGACAAGAAGCTCGTCTCGCTCGACCTCGGCGCCATGGTGGCCGGCGCGCAGTACCGGGGCCAGTTCGAGGAGCGGCTGAAGTCGGTGCTGGAGGAGATCAAGAACTCCGACGGCCAGGTCATCACCTTCCTCGACGAGCTGCACACCGTGGTCGGCGCCGGCAAGGGCGAGGGCTCGATGGACGCCGGCAACATGCTCAAGCCGATGCTGGCCCGCGGCGAGCTGCGGATGGTCGGCGCCACGACGCTGGACGAGTACCGCGAGCACATCGAGAAGGACCCGGCGCTGGAGCGGCGCTTCCAGCCGGTGCTGGTCGGCGAGCCGACCATCGAGGACACCATCGGCATCCTGCGCGGCCTCAAGGAGCGCTACGAGGTGCACCACGGCGTCCGGATCACCGACGCCGCGCTGGTCGCCGCCGCCGCCCTCTCCGACCGCTACATCACCGACCGGTTCCTGCCGGACAAGGCGATCGACCTGGTCGACGAGTCCGCCTCACGGCTCCGGATGGAGATCGACTCCCGGCCGGTCGAGGTGGACGAGATCGAGCGGGCGGTGCGCCGGCTGGAGATCGAGGAGATGGCGCTGGCCAAGGAGCCGGACGCCGCCTCTGCCGAGCGGCTGGCCCGGCTGCGCAAGGAACTGGCCGACAAGCGCGAGCAGCTCACCGCGCTCTCCGAGCGCTGGCAGCTGGAGAAGAGCCACATCACCAAGCTCTCCACCGCCAAGGAGGAGTTGGAGCGGCTCGGTGGCGAGGCCGAGCGGGCCGAGCGGGACGGGGAGCTGGAGCGCGCCGCCGAGCTGCGCTACGGCCGGATCCCCGCCCTCCAGGCCGAGCTGAAGCAGGCCGAGGAGGAGCTGGCCCGGCTCCAGGCCGACGGCGCGATGCTCAAGGAGGAGGTCGGCGCGGACGACATCGCCGCCGTGGTCGCCTCCTGGACCGGCATCCCGGCCGGCCGGCTGCTGGAGGGCGAGACCGCCAAGCTGCTCCGGATGGAGGAGACGCTGGGCTCGCGGGTCGTCGGCCAGGCCGAGGCGGTGACCTCGGTATCCGACGCGGTCCGCCGCGCCCGGGCCGGCGTCGCCGACCCGGACCGCCCGACCGGCAGCTTCCTCTTCCTCGGCCCGACCGGTGTCGGCAAGACCGAGCTGGCCAAGGCGCTCGCCGAGTTCCTCTTCGACGACGAGCGGGCCATGGTCCGCATCGACATGAGCGAGTACGGCGAGAAGCACTCCGTGGCCCGCCTGGTCGGCGCCCCGCCCGGTTACGTCGGCTACGAGGAGGGCGGCCAGCTCACCGAGGCGGTGCGCCGCCGGCCGTACTCGGTGATCCTGCTGGACGAGGTGGAGAAGGCCCACCCGGACGTCTTCGACGTGCTCCTCCAGGTGCTCGACGACGGCCGGCTCACCGACGGCCAGGGCCGCACGGTCGACTTCCGCAACGCGATCCTGATCCTCACCTCGAACCTGGGGGCGTCGGTGATCAGCGATCTGACGCTGGCCGAGGAGCAGCGCCGGGAGGGTGTCCTCGCGGTGGTCCGGTCGCACTTCAAGCCGGAGTTCCTCAACCGCCTCGACGACATCGTGGTGTTCGCCGCCCTCCAGGGCGCGGACCTGCGGGCGATCGTCGACATCCAGCTCGACCGGATGCGGAAGCGGCTCGCCGACCGCCGCCTGACGCTGGACGTCAGCGACGCCGCCCGGGTGTGGCTCGCCGAGCACGGGTACGACCCGATCTACGGCGCCCGGCCGCTGCGCCGCCTGGTGCAGTCGGCGATCGGCGACCAGCTCGCCAAGGCCCTGCTGGCCGGCCAGATCCGCGACGGCGACACGGTGAAGGTCGACCTGGCCGACACGAAGGACTCCCTGACGGTAACGGCAGCCTGACCCCCGCCCGACCCCCGCCCGACCCTCGCCCGACCCTCGCCCGGCTTCGGCGATCAAGAAGTTTGCGTCGGCAGATGCGCCTCGGCCGACGCAAACTTCTTGATCAACAGGGTCGGTGGGGGCCGGCCGGGGAAATAGTGAGGGCATGGTGGGGATCGGTGAGAAGGACCGGGAGTTGGACGCGGCCGTCGAGGAACTCCGGCGGGCGGACACGCTCGCCTTCGGCGGGGTGGGAATCGCCGGGCAGATGCTGCCGGCCACCGACGCGTACCGGCACGTGGAGCGGGCCCTGCGGGAGCACCCCGAGGCAGCCCGGAAGAAGGTCGACCGGCTGCTGAAGCACGGGTCGCCGGCCGGAAAGGCGTACGCGGCCGCGCTGCTGGACACGGTCGACCCGGCGGCCGGCCGGGCCGCCTGGGAGCGGCTGCGCGACGACGACGGCGAGTTCACCACGTTCAGCGGCTGCCTCATGGGCCGCGCCAGCCTGCGCGAGTACGCCGCCGAACGCCTCGCCGGCGCCTGACCGTAGCTGATCGGTCACTCAACGAACGTCACTTCGGCGCACGTGCGTCGAGTTGTTACCGTCTCCGCCGACGCACCTTGGGGGGAGACGGCCGTGAACGGTTCGCTGGCGTACGTGGTGACCACGGTGGGGTGCCTGGTCGGGGTGGCCGGCGTGGTGATCGCCGTGATCGCCCTGCGTAGGGCCCGCTCCGCCCCGCGCCCGAAGGCCGCCCCCGGTGACCCGTTCCGGGACCGGGACGCCGACGCGCTGCGCGGCGACCCCCGCGCGCTCAAGCCCGGCGACATCGTGGAGATCCGCCAGGTGCCCTACACCGTGCGCGGCTCGGTGCACCTGGTCGAGGGCGGCTGGAGCTGGGCGGAGCACCTGCTCGACGACGCCGGCGGGGTGAAGCGCTGGCTCTCCGTCGAGTCGGAGCCCGACCTGGAGCTGGTGCTCTGGACCAGCGAGCCGTCGGCCACCGTCACCCCGGGCGCGCCGACGCTGGAGATCGCCGGCCGCCGCTACAACTGGGACGAGTCCGGCCAGGCGAAGTTCACCGCCACCGAGGGCACCGGCCTCGACCCGCGCGGCACCATGCGCTACCACGACTACCAGGCGCCCGGCGGGGCCCGGCTCTCCTTCGAGGCGTACGGGGAGGCCGGCTGGGAGGTGAACCTCGGCGAGCAGGTGCACCGGGCCGAGGTGATGATCTACCCGCAGGGCGGCCCGGAGACGGTGGGCTGAGCGTGCTCGTCGCCCTGGAGGCCCCGTACGTCGACACCCGCGCCGCCGACCTGAGCCTCGCCCTCGGCGGCCCCGAGCACCCCGCCCTGCACGTGCGCGAGCTGACCCTGCCCGGCGGGCTGCGGCTGCGGCTGCGCCTGCTCGGCGCCTCGCACCAGGTGGTCTGCGGCGACCTCACCGAGACGGTCGCCTGCCTGCCCGGCCTCCCCCCGCACCTGCCGGACGCCCTGCACGACGAGACCGCCGGCTACCGGTTCACCGCCACGGTGCTCCGGCCGGCGGGCGACGGCCTGCGCACCCGGGTCGCCGCGCTCCGCGCCGACCTGGCCGACGACCCGTACGCGCTGGTCGGGGTCTTTCCCGGCGACGAGGACGCCGTCACCGCGCTCGCCGTCCGCCCCGAGCCGCCGGACGGTTCGGTGGCCTGGCGCACCTGGCACGCGTATCCCCAGACCAATGAGCTGGTCCTGACCGAGACGGTGGTGCAGCTGTGACGTACCGACGGTGGTTCGTGGTGGGGGTGGCGTTCGCCGTCATCGGCGCCGTGGTCGCCGCCTTCGCGATCTTCTACGGCAACTTCTCGCCGCGGGGCTACGTGGAGGACCGCTACACCCGGGCGACCAGCCGGGACCTCGGCTCCGACGCGATCGCCTACACGTCGAACCGGGCCCCGAGTCAGGTGTCCAAGGACATCACCGACGCCTGGCAGCCGGCCGACCAGTACGTCGACGGCAGCGGGGTCTACCTGCGCTACGACGACGACTCGGTGGTGATCCTGCCGCTCGCCGCCGGTTCGGTGATCCTGCTGGAGCGGATGACCACCGCGTACCCCCGCTACCACTCCCGGGTGGGCAGCCACTGGGGCTGGGGGCGGGGCAGCACGGTCCGCGGCGGCGGACCCGGCTCCGGCAAGTGACCTGACCCGACGAATCCTGGAGTCCCCTGTGCAGACCCTCTTCACCGACCTGCTCGTCACGCTGGCCTACGGTGTGGTCGGCGTCGCCCTGATGGCCGTCGGCTACGTGCTGGTCGACGTCGCCACCCCCGGCAAGCTGCACGAGCTGATCTGGGTGGAGCGCAACCGCAACGCCGCGCTGCTGCTCGCCTCGAACCTGGCCGGCGTCGGCATCATCGTGGTCGCCGCGATCGCCGCCAGCGCGGACGACTTCGCGCTCGGCCTGGTCGGCGCGGCCGCGTACGGCATTCTCGGGCTGGTCATCATGGCCGCGTCGTTCCTGCTGCTCGACATGGCCACCCCGGGCCGGCTCGGGGAGATCCTGGTCGACCCGGAGCCGCACCCCGCGGTCTGGGTCTCCGCCGTCGTGCACCTGGCGACGGGGGCGATCATCGCCGCCGCGATCAGCTGATGACAACCGGCAACGGCGTGACCACCGACGCGCCGGCACGGCCGCGGTGGCGCCCGGCCCGCGCGGCGGTCCTGCTCGCGGTCTTCGTCTGCGCGGCCTGCGGCCTGGTGTACGAGTTGGCCCTGGTCGCGCTCGGCAGTTACCTGATCGGCGACACGGTCGGCCAGGCGTCGATCGTGCTCGGCGTGATGGTCTTCGCGATGGGCATCGGCGCGCTGGTCGCGAAGCCGTTCCAGTCCCGGGCGGCGGCCGCGTTCGCCGCGATCGAACTGGCCCTGGCCCTGCTCGGCGGCCTCTCCGTGCTCGGCCTCTACGCCGCGTTCGCCTGGCTGGACCTCTACGGGCCGGCGCTGGTCGGCACCGCGTTCGTGCTGGGCCTGCTGATCGGCGCCGAGATCCCGCTGCTCATGGTGTTGCTGCAACGCATCCGCGAGCAGTCCGCGGGCAGCGCCGTGGCCGACCTCTTCGCCGCCGACTACGTCGGCGCGCTGCTCGGCGGGCTGGCCTTCCCGTTCCTGCTGATGCCCGTCTTCGGCCAGCTCAAGGGCGCCCTCGTGGTGGGCGCGGTGAACGCCGTGGCCGGCCTCGCCCTGGTCTGCACGGTCTTCCGCGCCGACCTCGGCCGCCGGGCCCGGGTCGCGCTCGGCGCCGGCGCCGTCGTGGTCGCCCTCTGCCTGGGGTACGCCTGGGTCACGGCCCACGACTTCGAGGTGACCGCCCGGCAGCAGCTCTACCGCGACCCGGTGGTGCACGCCGAGCGCAGCCGCTACCAGGAGATCGTGCTGACCCGGTCGGTGCGGGAGGTCGGCCACGCCGACACCGACCTGCGGCTGTTCCTCAACGGCGACCTCCAGTTCAGCTCGATCGACGAGTACCGCTACCACGAGTCGTTGGTCCACCCGGCGATGCGCGGACCGCACGGCAACGTGCTGGTGCTCGGCGCCGGGGACGGGCTGGCGTTGCGGGAGATCCTCAAATATCCGGACGTGCGCCAGGTGACCCTGGTCGACCTCGACCCGGCCGTGGTGCGGCTGGCCCGTACCGAGCCGCAGCTGCGGGACCTGAACCACCACTCGCTCGCCGACCCCCGGGTCCGGGTGCTCAACGTCGACGCGTTCGGCTGGCTGCGGACCGCCACGGAACGCTTCGACGTGGTCGTCGCCGACCTGCCCGACCCGGACGAGACGGCCACCGCCAAGCTCTACACGGTCGAGTTCTATACGCTGATCCGCCCGGTGCTCGCCCCCGGCGGCCGGCTCGTGGTCCAGTCCGGCTCGCCCTACTTCGCGCCCCGGTCGTACTGGTCGATCGAGCGGTCGATCCGGGAGGCGGGCTTCGCCACCGTGCCGTACCACGTGGACGTGCCGAGCTTCGGCGACTGGGGGTTCGTGCTCGCCGCGCCGGGCGGCAAGCCGCCCGCGCTGGGGCTGCCCGCCGACGCGCCGCCGCTGCGCTTCCTGACCCCGTCGGTGCTCGCCGCGGCGGCCACCTTCCCCGCCGACCGGGCCCGGGTGGACGTGCCCGCCTCGACGTTGCTGCAGCCCAGGGTGCTGGAGTACGCCCGCGTGGAGTGGCGCGGCTACTAGCGTCGTAGCCATGCCCGCCCGTCCGTCCCGTTGGTCGAAACCGCCCCGGGCACTGGAGGCGCCGTCCTACCTTCAGGCGTTCGTGCTGTCGGGGGTGGTGACCGTGCTGGTCACCCGGGCGTACCTCCAGGCGACCGGCTTTCCGCAGCTCGGCGGCGGCGGGCTGCACATCGCGCACGTGCTCTGGGGCGGCCTGCTGATGACCGCGGGCCTCGCGGTGGGGCTGGTCTTCCTCGGCAGCGCGGCGCGCATCCTGGGCGCGATCCTGGGCGGGATGGGCTTCGGGCTCTTCATCGACGAGGTCGGCAAGTTCGTCACCGCCGGGACGGACTACTTCTACGCCCCGGCCGCCAGCATCATCTACGTGGCCTTCGCCCTGCTGGTCGTGCTCACCCAGGCGCTGCGCGGCCGGACCCGGCTCTCCGGGCCGGAGCGCACGGCGAACGCGCTGTACACCGTGGTCGGCGGCCTCACCACCGGTCTCACGGCCCGGCGCCGGGCAGCGGTGCTGCGGATGATCCAGGGTTGCGGCCCGGACGTCGAGGAGGCGGTCACCCGGCTGCTGGACGTGGTGCCCCGACGGGAAACGCCCGCGCCCCGGTTCTGGCACCGCTGGCTCGGCCTGGCCCGCCGCGCCGTGGTCTGGGTGACCACGCACCGGTGGGTGGTGTCCCTGGTGGTGCTCTACGTGGTCGGCGAGCCGTTCGTCGTCGTGCTGCGGGTCCTGCTGGACGCGATCACCGGCCATCTGCCCGACCAGCGGGAGTGGGGTGCGTTGCTCGGGGTCTCGGTCTCCGCCCTGATCACCGTGGTGCTGAGCATCCGCGGCGCCCTGCTGCTGCCCAGCGACCAGGCGCGGGCCTTCCGGCTGTTCAAGCTCGCGCTCCTCGTGGACCTGCTGTTCGGGCAGATCTTCAGTTTCACGGTTGACCAGTTCGGCGCGGTCTTCGCACTTGGCGTGGATCTCTTCCTGCTCGCGGTGGTGACCGCCGAGTACCGCCGGCTGCGCCGGGAGGCCGGGGCGGATCCGATGGGCTGACCTTCGGCGCGCGGCATCGATGGGTCGCGGCCGATACTGTGTGGGCCTGATCTAGAGAAGGAGAGAGTCATGACCGATTCCTCCCCGGCGCCGGGCCGAGCGCGTCCGGGCGTGGTGGCGGCATCCTTCTATCTGCTGCTGCTCTTCGCGCTCACCCAGGTGATCGGTCTGATCGTGACCATCGCCGTCAGCAGCCGGCTGAAGGAAGGCTTCGAGCGGGCGTACGAGGGCACGAAGACGCCTGCCCAGGACGTCGGCACGTTCGTGGTGGCGTTCACCATCGGGACCGCCGCCCTGCTGCTCGTCCTCGCGCTGGCCCTGGTCGTCCTGTCCCTGTTCAACAACCGGGGGAACAACGGCACCCGGATCACCACCTGGGTGGTGGGCGGCATTCTCATCTGCTGCCTCGGGGGCAGCCTGATCAGCGGCGCCACCGGGGCCGTCGGTGGCAACACCGGTGGCGACGGGCCCTCCGGGGAGGAGATCCGGCGCAGCCTCAACGACGCCCTGCCGTCCTGGTTCGGGCCGGTGAACACGCTGCTCGGCGTGCTCGGGCTGATCTCGCTGCTGGTCGCGCTGATCCTTCTGGCGTTGCCGAAGGCCAACGAGTTCTTCCGCAAGCCGAAGCAGGCCTGGGAGCCCCCGGTCCCGGGTGGCGCCTACCCGGCGGAGCCCGGCTACCCGCAGGCCCCGGGCTACCCGGCCACGCCTGGCTACCCCGGCCAGCCGGCTCCCGGTCAGCCGGGCCAGGCCGGCCCGTCGCCGGAGTCCGGGGAGCGCCGGGACGGTGAGCCGCCATCGGCAAGTTGACGTCCGGATAAGAGCGACGCCGACGATCCCTCCGAGTAGGTTGCAAGCCACGCCTACCGGAGGGATTCGTCGTGTCGTACCCCCATGAGGCTCCGCCCCGCCGGCCGGGGGCGGTGGTCTCGGCGGCGGCGCTGCTGCTGCTGATGGCGGTGGGCGCCGTGGCGTACGCGGTCGCCAACCTGCTGGTCACGGCGGGCACGGTGAACCGTTTCCGGGAGGCGGCGCGGGCGACCGGCGCGGGCGGCAGCGAGATCGACGGGGTGGCGTCGCTGCTGCGCGGCTCCACGGTGCTCTCCGCCGTGCTCGGCGTGCTGGTCGCGCTGCTGCTCGTCGGGCTGGCCCTCGGGCTGCACGCCGGCCGGGCCGGCGCCCGGGTGGCCACCTGGGTGGTCGCCGGGCTGGGCCTGTTCTGCGGCTGCTGCGGCCTGGCGGTGCTGGTCGGGCAGCGGACCGCCCCGCTTCGGCTCGGCGCCGACGACCGGGTCACCGCCGACCTGCTGGCCCGGGTCGGTGACGCCTACCCGGACTGGTGGATCCCGGTGAACGCGGCGCTGTCGGTGGCGCAGATCCTCGGCTATCTGGTGGTGGCCGCCCTGCTGACCCTGCCGTCGGCCGGCGCCTTCTTCCACCGCCGCCCGCCGCGCCCGCCGGCCGGGCCGACTCCGCCGGCCGGGCCGGTCCCGGCCGGTCCGGGTTACGGTCCGCCGCCGGTACCGGCCCCGCCCGCGGGTACGCCCGCACCGGGATACGGTCCCCCCGCCTCGGCCGCCTCGGCGTACGGGCACCCCTCGCCCTGGGGGCCGCCGACCGGGCCGGTGCCGGCGCCGCCCGGCGCGCCCCCCACCCCGCCGCCGTCGGCCCCGCCCAGGCCGACCCCACCCCCCGAGGACCGACCATGACCGACGTACCACCCCCCACACCGCGCCGGGCCCTGATCACCGGCGCCAGCCTGGGCATCGGCGAGGCGTTCGCCCGCCGGCTCGCGGCCGACGGCTGGGACCTCGTCCTGGTGGCCCGGGACGCGGGCCGGCTCGACGGTCTGGCGGCCGAGCTGACCGGCCGGCACGGCCACCGGGTCGAGACCATCGCCGCGGATCTGTCCACCGACGACGGCTGCGCCGTGGTGGAGGGCCGGCTGACCGCCGAGCCGCCGGTGGAACTGCTGGTGAACAACGCGGGGATCAGCCTCAACACCCCGTTCGTCCGGTCGACCGTCGCGGACGAGGCCCGACTGGTCCGGCTCAACGTGCTTGCCGTGCTCCGGCTGACCCACGCGGCCCTCGGTCCGATGACCGAGCGAGGCCACGGGGCAGTGATAAATGTCTCTTCCGTTGCGGGTTTCGGTGTCCCCATGCCGGGATCGACCTACTCGGCCAGCAAGGCCTGGGTGACGAACTTCAGTGAATCGATCGGTCAGTCGGTGGCACCGCTCGGCGTACGCGTGATGGCGCTCTGCCCCGGCTACACCCGCACCGGCTACCACGAGCGGGCCGGCATCGACATGTCGCGCACCCCGGCGTGGATGTGGCTGCGGGCCGAGGACGTGGTCGACGAAGGGCTGCGTGACCTGCGCAAAGGCAAGCCGGTCAGCGTGCCGAGCTGGAAGTACAAGCTGGCCGTGGCCGGGCTGCGGCACGCGCCCCGGCGGCTGCTGCGCGGCGTCTCCCGGGACACCCGCGGGCGGGTCGGCCGGGCCGGCGGCTGACCGCGGGCCGACCCGTCGGAGGTCCCGTCGCCGGGGTGCCCGCCCGCTGACCGGGATGGACGGTCGCACAGCGTAGTCGGGCATCGCCACCCGTCGGTCGCCCGCAGGGTTGACCAGGGTGGACCCCACGCCCGCCTCCCAGACTTGCGAAGTACCCTCTATCGCCATGGGGGACCACGACGACCTGCGTAAATTCATCACTGACCTGGCTGTGGTCCACGGCCGGGTGGTGCTCTCGTCGGGTCGGGAGGCGGACTGGTATGTCGATCTGCGTCGCGTCACGCTCCATCACCGGGCGGCGCCGTTGATCGGCCGGGTGATGTGCGACCTCACGGCCGACTGGGCGTACGACGCGGTGGGCGGGTTGACCCTCGGGGCCGACCCGGTGGCCGTCGCGATGCTGCACGCGTCGGCCGGGACCGACCGCCCGCTGGACGCCTTCGTGGTCCGCAAGGCGGGCAAGGCGCACGGCCTCCAGCGGCGGATCGAGGGGCCGGACGTGGCCGGGCGCCGGGTCCTGGCCGTCGAGGACACCTCGACGACGGGCGGCAGCGTGTTGACCGCCGTCGAGGCATTGCGCGAGGCCGGGGCCGAGGTGGTGGGTGTGGCGGTTATTGTTGATCGAGGCGCCGGCGACGCGGTGCGAGCCGCCGGACTGCCTTATCGGGCGGCCTATACGTTGGCTGACCTCGGCCTTGTGGCGTAAAAGTTTGCCGATTCGGATCTGCTGATATGCAGGCGGATCGATGCTGCTGGTGGAAGGATGGAAAACGTGGGAACTGCGTTGGCTGAAATGACCATGCCTCAGATCTCGCCGCTTGCCGGCGAGCCGATCGAACGTGCCGACGCCGAGCGGCTCGCGGGGGTCCTCAAGGCCCTCGCGGACCCCGCCCGGCTGCGGCTGCTCAGCCTGATCCAGTCGGCTCCCGAGGGGGAGGCGTGCGTGTGTGACCTCACCGCGCCGCTCGGCCTCTCGCAGCCGACGGTCAGCCACCACCTGCGCATCCTCACCGAGGCCGGCTTGCTGGAGCGGGAGAAGCGCGGTGTCTGGGCGTACTACCGGCTGGTGCCGACCGCGATCGCCACGATCGCGGATCTGCTCACCCCGCCGCGGAAGCGGGCCACCAAGAAGGCTCGCTGAATCCGGACGTGTCCGAGGTCCGGGGTGGCCGCCTCAGCTGAGTGCGGCGATGGGTGGCGTGCCAGGGGTGGCGCCACCAGCGGACGGTGACGGCTGTCCGTCATCCGTACCACCCGCAGGTCGGCAGTCGTAGTCGAAGGCCGGTCCCCACCAGAGGGGGCCGGCCTTCGGTGTGCCGGAGGTCAGCGGCGGTGCTGGCCGCCGCGCCGGTGCTGCGGGTCGTCGTCGCCGTCGATCGCGTCCCGGACCGCGTCCACCGCGCCCGCCGCGCTGGCCGCGGCGACCACCGCGACCGCCTCGCCGCGCTTGCGCGCCCGCCGGTCACGGAGGAACTCGAAGAAGATCGGCAGCACCGAGATCAGAACGATCAGCGCGACCACCGGCAGGATGTACCGGTCGATCTTGTCGCCGATCGCCTCGTAGATCTGGTGGGCCAGCAGGTAGCCGATCAGCAGGATGCCGTCCACCCAGAGGATCGCCCCGACCACGTTCCACAGCAGGAACTGCCGGGCGGGCATGCCGAGCACGCCGGCCACCGGGTTGAGGAACGTCCGCACGATCGGGATGAACCGGGCCAGCACCACGGCCTTCGCCGGGCCGAACTTCTGAAAGTAGTACTCGGCCTTCTCCACGTACTCCCGCTTGAACAGGCGGGAGTTGGGGCGGTCGAACATCCGCTTGCCGTAGCGCCCGCCGAGCCAGTGCCCAAGCTGGGCGCCGGCGATCGCGCAGAGCGGGCCGCCGATCAGCAGGCCGGCCAGCGAGAGCCGGGTGCCGTCGCCGAAGATCGCGTCGGCCACCGGGGAGGCCGCCACCCCGGCCAGGAAGAGCAGCGAGTCGCCCGGGAAGAAGAAGCCGACCAGCAGGCCGGTCTCGGCGAAGAGGATCACCCAGACGCCGATCATCCCGAAGGTGTGGATGAGGTCCTTCGGGTCGAGCGGGTTCATCGCCACGCTCTCGGAGAGCGCCCGGGTCTTCTCTGCTGTGTCCACGGCCACAAAGGGTACCCGGGTGCCGTCAGGCGCCTCACCGGACCGGGCGTAGGTCACCGCTGTGGGTCGACCGGGCCCCGACATGTCGGTGCCCCGCCGACCGGAGGGTCGGCGGGGCACCGTGTTGCGATGGTGCTCCGGTCAGGCGACGAAGCGGGTCCGGCGGCGGCGGGACACCACGTAGCCGGCCGCGCCGGCGGCGAGCAGGAGCGCGCCGACGCCGGCGATCAGGGCGGTGGAGGAACCGGTGATCGGCAGGGTGCCGCCGTCACCGCCACCCTGGCCACCGCCACCCTGGCCACCGCCGCCCGCGGCCTTCACCACGATCTTCGCAGTGTCGTTGGCCGGGTTCAGGTCCTTGCGGCCGGTCTCGTCCGGGCCGCCGTGGAACAGCTGGACCTCGCCGGCGAGGGTGCCGGGCTGGTCGACGCGGAGCGAGAACGGGAACTCGACCGTCTTGCCGCTGCCCACCACGCCCGGCACGAAGCATGCGTAGACGGCGGCGCCCGCCTTGCCGGAGTCCTGGCCGAACTCGCCCTCGGCGTCGGCGCACTGCTCCGGCGCCTTCACGGCGGTGGTGCCCTTGGGCAGGGTGACCAACGCCAGGGTGTAGATGCCGTCCTCGCCGCCGGCGTTGATCGCCGCCGGGCCGTTGTTGGTGAAGCCGACCGTGACCGGGACGGTGGCGCCGACCTCGGCGTTCAGGGTGGCGCCGTTGGCCGCGACATCGGCCTTCTGGTTGCCCTTGACCGCCAGCTGGATCATGGTCTCGTTGTTGGTCGGGTCGACGTCCGTTTGCCGCATCGCACGGGCCAGGGCCTTGGAGGGAGCGGCAGCGGTGAGCTTCAGGACCCCCTGGTCCCCTTCGCGCTCTTGCCGAAGTCCGGCACCTGCGACCGGAACGCCTGCCAGTCCGCGGGCGTCATCCAGATGGCGAAGCCGTAGTCGGTGTTCGGCGCCCAGGCGTCACGAGGGACGGCGAAGCCGAAGGAGTCGTCGAGCTTCGCGCTGCCGCCCGCCGCCACCGTGGCGTCGAGGGTGCAGGCGTACGCGTACTCGTCGAAGTTGTCCTCGAAGTACTCGCAGTTCTCGTACCGCTTGGCCGGTGCGAGAGCGTAGGAGCCGAAGAAGAACAGCACCGCGTCCTCGGCGTCGGTCTTGCCCTGGTTGCCCACGGACAACGGCGCCGGCACGGTGCTGCCCGGCGTACCGGTCAGGTTGACGAAGGGCTCGGACGTCAGGTCCACGCCCTCACCCACCGTTACCGTGGAGCGGAAGGTCGCGGTTCCGGCGTCCGGGGTGGTGACGGTGAACGCGAGCTGGCCCTCCTGCCCGGCCTTGGCCCCGTCGCGCGGCAGCACCGCGAGGGAGAGCAGGTCCAGGTCCGGCTCCGCGTCGTTCTTCACGGTGCAGGTCAGCACGGCGCCGGCCTCCGTGCAGGAGCCCGGCCCCTCGGGGTTCTGCACCTCCGCGAAGCCGTCGACGCCACTGCGGTCCACCTTGACGGTGTAGCTGGTGAACGCCTCGTCCACCAGTGAGTAGAGCGAGATCCACTTTTCGGGGCCGTCCGGAGCGACGATGACGTCGTTCGCGTACAGCGAGAAGCCCTCGGCCCCCATCGCGTCGGCGATGGTGGGGTCCGCGGCGAAGGCGGGGGTGGCGGAGGCGGCGACGAACGCGCCTGCGACGCCCAACCCGGCGAGCCAGCGCCGGGTGGAGTTGGTGAGCATGTGGGGGTTCCTCCGGTGAATGATCAGGTGGAGCCCGTGGAGTTTAGAGAACTCTTAAGTCGCCGCGCTGTCCCAGCCGACGCCGGACGGCAGATATTGACCGAACGGTTGATCAGCGGTGGTGCAATGTTCCGCCGGCCCGTACCCGTCAACAAGGGCGGGACACCGGGAGGTGCAGTGACGTACGAGGAGTTCGCCGACGCGCGGCTGGGCGCCCTGCTGCGGTACGCGGTCATGCTGACCGGGGATCCGCACCAGGCCCAGGATCTGGTGCAGGAAACCATGGTCCGGGTCCAGCTCAACTGGCGGCGGGTCGCCCGCAGCGACGCGCCGGAGCGGTACGTGCGCCGGATGCTCACCAACCAGTTCATCGACTGGCGGCGCGGCTCGTGGGCGCGCCGGGTGCTGCTGCGCGGCGAACCGGACGAGGGGGTGCCGGCCCCGACCGACCACGCGCAGTCCGCGGTGGACCGCGACCAGCTCTGGTCCTGGTTGTCCCGGCTGCCTCGGCGGCAGCGGGCCACGCTGGTGCTGCGCTACTACGAGGACCTGCCCGACGCGGAGATCGCGGAGATCCTCGGCTGCGCCGTCGGCACCGTCCGCTCCTGCATCTCCCGGGCCCTGGCCACCCTCCGAGCCGAGTACGTGGAGGTCTGCTGATGATCGAGGACGACCTGCGGGCCGCTTTCGCGCGGCGCGAGGAGTTGACCCCGGCGGTCGGCCCGGTCCGGGTCGCCATCGACCGGGCCGTGGTCCGCCGCCGGCGCCGCCGGTTCCGGCTCCGGCTCGCCGGCACGGCGTTGGCGGTGGTGGCCGCCGCCCTGGCCGGCTTCACCGCGGTCGCGCCGGGACCGCCGGAGAGCGCGCACCAGCTCGGTACGCCGGCGGCGCCCGCGCCCAGCGGGGCGCTGAACGTGCTGCTCCTCGGCTTGGACCAGGCCGGCGGGGGGCGGCGCGCCGACTCCGTGCTGCTGGTGCATGTGCCGGCAGACCGCAGCAGGCTCTACCTGGTCTCGCTCCCGCGCGACCTGCTGGTGCCGATCCCCGGCCGGGAGACCGACAAGCTCAACGCGTCCTTCGCCGTCGGCGCCGGGCCGGCCGGAACGGACCTGGCCGCCGGATACCAGGCGACGCGACAGGTGGTCGCCCAGCTCACCGGCGTACGGATCGACGCCGGCGCGGTGCTCACCTACCGGGCGACCCGGGAGCTCACCGACGCGGTCGGCGGCGTGCCGGTCTGCCTGCCGGCGACGGTGCGCTCGGTGCACACCGAGCGGCGGTTTCCGGCCGGCTGCCAGCAGCTCGACGGCAATGCGGCGGTGGACCTGCTGCGGCAGCGCTACGGCCTTCGGGACGGCGGACTGGACCGGGACCGCAACGCCGGCCGGTACGCGGCCGGGCTGCTCCGGCGGATCCAGGAGAAGGGAATGCTGACCAACCCGGTGCTGCTCACCCGGCTGATCACGCAGGTCGGCTCGAGCGCGGTGACCGACGCCGGGGAGATGTCCCTGCCGGCGCTGGCTGCCGCGGCCGGGAATGCGGCCACCGCCGAGCCGGTCGCGCTCGGCCTGCCGGTCCGGTATCAGGAGAAGCAGCCGTACGGGTTCCGGCTCGACCCGGCGCTGGCTCCGGGCTTCCTCGACGCGCTGCGCGGCGACCGGCTCGGCGAGTGGACCGCTGCACACCCGGACCAGGTCACCGGCCTGCGCTGAGGCGGGCGGGGCGTCGGCCCCGCCCGCGCGGCTCAGCGGTAGTCGTCCTCGTCGGCGGTGACCACCCGGGCCTGCTCCATGGCGTCCCAGTCGCCGACCTCCAGCCCCCGGTGCGGCTCGCCGTCGGCGTCGTCGGGGGTGACCGCCGCAGCCTGCTCGACCGCGTCGGCCGGCTCCGCCTCCAGGTCCCGCTCCTCCGGAGCGAGGTGGTCGCTCGGGGCGAAGTCCTCGTCGGGCTGACCCATCTTCCCTCCCTGGAACTCGGTGCGGACAGTTCCCACCACACCGTACGGGGTGACCTGGCTCCGCGCTCGGCAGCGGGTGGAACGGTGGATCGCCAATTGTGCCGTCCGGGTCGGGCACCGGTGCCAGGATGGTGGCGTGGGCTTTCTGATCCGGCTGGCGATCACCGCGATCGCACTGTGGATCACCACGCTGGTCGTGCCCGGGGTGGAGGTGACCGGCCGGAACGGGGCGAACACCGCGCTCACCCTGATCGTGGTGGCGCTCATCTTCGGCGTGGTCAACGCGGTGCTGAAGCCGGTCATCAAGGTGTTCGGCTGCGTGTTCTACCTGCTCACCCTCGGCCTGTTCGCGCTCGTCGTCAACGCCCTGCTGTTCCTGCTCACCAACTGGATCGCCCGCGGGCTGGACCTGCCGTTCCACGTGGACGGCTTCTGGGCCGCCTTCTGGGGCGCCATCGTGATGGCGGTGGTGAGCTGGCTGATCAGCGTCGTGGTGCCGGACAGCCTGGAGGAACGGTGAGCGGTTCCCGGGTCGGTGGTGTCCACCGCGCGCTCCTACGGGATACTTCCCGCGGTGGACAGCGCGGTCCGGCGCACCCAGAGGAAGACAGCGGCCTGCACGGCCGAGAGCGGTAAGTAAGGAGCGTTCGACATGCCCATCGCTTCCCCCGAGGCTTACGCGGAGATGCTGGACCGGGCAAAGGCCGGCCGGTACGCGTACCCCGCGATCAACGTGACCTCCTCGCAGACGCTGAACGCGGCGCTCAAGGGCTTCGCCGACGCGGAGAGCGACGGCATCATCCAGGTCTCGACCGGTGGTGCGGAGTACCTGTCCGGCCCGTCCGTGAAGGACATGGTGACCGGCGCGGTGGCGTTCGCGGCGTACGCGCACGAGGTGGCCAAGAAGTACCCGGTGAACATCGCGCTGCACACCGACCACTGCCCGAAGGACAAGCTGGACAAGTTCGTCCGGCCGCTGATGGCCATCTCCCAGGAGCGGGTGAAGAACGGCCAGGAGCCGCTCTTCCAGTCGCACATGTGGGACGGCTCGGCCGTGCCGGTGGCGGAGAACCTGGAGATCGCCGAGCAGCTGCTCACCGAGGCCGCCAAGGGCAAGATCGTCCTTGAGATCGAGGTCGGTGTCGTCGGCGGCGAGGAGGACGGCGTCGAGAACGCCATCAACGAGAAGCTCTACACCACCGTCGATGACGGCCTGGCCATGGTCGACGCGCTCGGCCTGGGCGAGAAGGGCCGCTACATGGCGGCGCTGACCTTCGGCAACGTGCACGGCGTCTACAAGCCGGGCAACGTCAAGCTCCGCCCCGAGGTGCTCCACCACATCCAGGTGGCGGTGGGCGCCAAGTACAACAAGGACAAGCCGCTCAGCCTGGTCTTCCACGGCGGTTCCGGCTCGCTGCTGTCCGAGATCCGCGAGGCGCTGGACTACGGCGTGGTGAAGATGAACATCGACACCGACACCCAGTACACCTTCACCCGGCCGGTCGCGGACCACATGTTCCGCAACTACGACGGCGTGCTGAAGGTCGACGGCGAGGTCGGCAACAAGAAGATGTACGACCCGCGCGTCTGGGGCAAGGCCGCCGAGGCCGGCATGGCCGCCCGCGTCGTGGAGGCCTGCGAGCACCTGCGCTCCACCGGCACCACCATGAAGTGACCACCGCGTGAGCCGGAGGCCGGCACCCGATCGGGTGCCGGCCTCCGCGCGTCTCAGCTCGCGGTGAGCACCCGGACCGCCTCGCGGGCGTCGTCGGTCAGGTGGATCGTGGCCGACAGGTCGCCGAACGGGGAGGCCGCGAAGAGCGGCCGCAGCAGCGACTCCACCGGCAGCTCGGTCGTCCAGTAGGTCCGGTCCAGGAACACGTACGCGCCGCTCGCCCCGTCGGTGCCGTAGTAGGTCTTCGTGGCCGCCTGGAACACCTCCTGCACCGTGCCGGCCCGGCCGGGCGCGAAGACGATGCCGCCCCGGGCCAGCCGCAGGATGGTGTCCTCCCGGATGGCGTTCGAGAAGTACTTGGCGATCCGCCCGGCGAACAGGTTCGCCGGCTCGTGGCCGTACAGCCAGGTGGGGATGGCCAGCCCACCCGAGCGGGCCCACTCGGTGCCGGCCGCTGCCGGGCGGGGCGTGGGCAGGGTCGGGCCGGCCGCGTACCGGGCCCGGACCCGCAGGGCCGCGTCGGTGTAGCGGTCGTGGTCGCTGAAGTCGGGCGCGGTGGCCAGCAGGTCGATCGCCGCGGTCAGCTCCTCCGCCGGCCAGGCCGCGAGGAACGCGCCCAGGTTGGCCGCCTCCATCACGCCGGGGCCGCCGCCGGTCACCACCAGCCGGTCGGCCCGCGCCAGCTCCCAGCCCAGCACCGCCGCCATCCGGTACGCGGCGCTGCCGCGCGGCACCGCGTGCCCGCCCATCACGCCCACCACGGACTGCGGCCCGTGCACGGCCAGCCAGGCCCGGGTGGCGTCGGCCAGGGCGTTGTCCACGCCATGGTCGTGCAGCCGCTGGCCGAGCGCCTCCCGCACGTCGGGCAGGGCACCGCCGTGCGCCCGGAAGTGCGCGTACACCCGGGTGTCGTACATCCCGGCGAAGCCGCCCTCGGCGAAGCCGGCGGCCAGGTCGTCGGCGGTGTACAGGTGGGCCGGCTGCGTCGGGTAGGGCAGCCCGGAGAAGGGCGGGACGACGTTCGCGCCCCGCCGGACCAGGTCCGCGCCGACCTCGCGGTCGGCGAACCGGCAGCCCACGAAGAGGGTGCCGGCGACGTCGACGCCGCGCAGGTCGGGGACCGGGTCCAGGTCGAGGCGGAGGCCCTGCACGGTCAGGCCGGCGAGGGTCCCCTCGGCCAGCCGCCGGTCGAACTCGGTCCGGGTCTCGATCTCGTCGATGCTGGTGTCGTGCGGCTCGATGACGTCCGCGGGTGGTGGGGTCGGCACCAGATCATCCTGCCCCCGGCCGGCAAGCCGGCAAACCCGGGTGGCACGGACAGGAGCCCGGTGGCCAGGCCGCCGGGCTCCTGCATTACCCGGTCCTGGGGAGGCTCCGGATCTGTAGTTGTAGTGGAAAAATCCTCGCCGCGGCATGGGCCGCGGGTACGTGCGCGGGACACCGCAGGCGTGACGAAACCCTCAGCCGTTCAGCCGACCGACTGGCCGGACCCCCTCGCATGGCCACGGGCGAAGCGGGTTGAATGGGGCGATGCAGAACCTGTTGCCTGAGCCACCGGCCACCCTGCTCCCCGTACACGAGGAGGCGGACGCCGCGCTGGCGTCCGCCGTCGAGCAGGACACCGACGAGGCGTACGCCGAGGTCGCGGCCCGCTTCCCGACCTACAGCGCGGGCTGGGCGGCGCTGGCCACCCGGGCGCTCGCCGCCGGGCAGGTCGTCCCGGCGTACGCGTACGCCCGCACCGGCTACCACCGCGGCCTCGATCAGCTCCGGCGCAGCGGCTGGAAGGGCCACGGCCCGGTGCCCTGGTCGCACAAGCCCAACCGGGGCTTCCTCCGCTGCCTCTACGTGCTCTCGCGGGCGGCCGGCGAGATCGGGGAGGCGGACGAGGCGGCTCGGTGCGCCCAGTTCCTCCGCGACTGCGACCCGGCCGCCGGCGACGCCCTGGCCAGCCACTGACGCATGCGACGGCCGGTTCCCCGCATGGAGCCGGCCGTCGCGCGGCGTTACAGCCCCTCCGCCACCGACGCGGCGATCTTCAGCCAGGCGTCCCGCGTGGCCGAGGAGAGCTGGCCGTAGCGGATCGGCTCGCCGGTGTCGATGAGCCGCTCGTACGGCGCCAGCAGCACCGCCCGGGTCCGCGCGGCGAAGTGCTCCTGGATGGCCGGCAGGTCGATTTCCTTGCGGGACGGCGGCATCGACACCACGGTCACCGCCTGCCGGACCAGCCGCTGCCGGCCGCTCTGCTCCAGGTGGTCGAGCATCCGCGCGGCGGTCTCGGCCGAGTCGTTCCGCGCCGACATGGTCACCACCAGCTGGTCGGTGGCGTCCATGGCGGCCTGCCAGTTCTGCGCCCGGACGTTGTTCCCGGTGTCCACGAAGATCAGCTTGTAGAAGCGGCTGACCACCTCCCGGATCTCGGCGAACGCGGCGGCAGTCAGCATCTCGCCGCCGGTCGCCGACTCGTCCGAGGCGAGCACGTCGAACATCCCCTCGCCCTGCGAGCGGACGTACTGCGACAGGTCGCCGACCCGGCCGTGCGGCCCCTGGAACTGGGCCAGGTCGCGCAGCATGTCCCGCACCGTGCGGGAGTGGAAGTCCTGCTGGGCCCGCATCCCGAGAGTGCCCTGCGTCTCGTTGTTGTCCCAGGCCAGCACGTACCCGCCGCGCTTCTGACCGAAGGTCATGGCGAGCAGCAGGATGGCGACGGTCTTGCCGGCGCCGCCCTTCGGGTTGACCACGGTCACCTGGCGCAGCCCGCCGAAGTTGCGGCGCACCATCTCGATGTCGCGCCGCATCTCCTGCTCCTGCCGCCCCGGCGCGAGCCGGACCAGCCCGATCTTGTTGACCACCGCCCGGACGCCCATGGTGGCGACCGGGTCGACCGGCCGGACCTGCCGCCGCCGGGCGAAGTCCTCCGCCGTCGGCGGGGTGCCGCTCGCCGGCGTCCAGACCTGCTCCGGGTACGCGGCCGGCGCCGGCTGCTGCGGCCCGGGCGGCTGCGGCCCGGGCTGGTGGTGTCCGGGGTGTGGCGGTGCGGGCGGCTGCTGTGGTGCGCCCGACTGCGGGGGCGGGCCGGCCTGCTGAGGCCAGGCCGGCGGGTACCAGCCCGGGGCACCCGCCTGGGGCGCCGGTTGCCCGTAGCCGACCGGACCCGGCGGGTACCCCGTCCCGTCGCCGTACGGCTGCTGCAGGGGTACGCCCGGTGAGGGCGGGAACGGTCCGAGCCGCGGCGGGGCGGCCTCGGGCGAGCCCTCGGCCGGGCTGTCGGCAACGCCCCGCGTGATCCCGGCCGCGGGCGCCACCGGGCCGGGAGCGGTCGGGCCGACGGTGGCCTGCGCAGGGCCGGCCTGGTCGGGCTCGGTCGCCGGGCCGGTGGCGTTCGGGTCCACGGGGTGGGCGGGGCCGGTGGTGTTCGGATCCACGGGGTGGGCCGGGGTCGCCGGGGCGGTGGCAGTCGGCTCGGGCTGGTAAACCGGGTTCGGCGGTCCGGCCTGGGTCGGCGCCGGGACCGGCCCGGGGTGCGACGTCCCCGTGGACGCGTCGGCGGTGGAGCGCTGCGGAGGCTGGGCCCAGGGGGACTCCGGCCGGCCGTTCGGTGGCGTGCCGGCCGGGCCGTCGGGGGAGGCTGCGGCCGCTCCGCCCGGCGTCCCGTCGGCGCTGGCCGGGGCATCCGCCGCGGTCACGACCGCCTCCGGGGCGGTCGTCGGCGGGCTGTCGAGGGGGCCGACCGCACCGACCGCACCGTCCGCGCTGCCCGCGCCGCCCGCGCTGTCCGCGCCGAGGGGGCCGGCCGGGTCGACGGCACCATCCGGGCCGCCGGCCCTCGTCGGGCCGACCAGGCCGTCCGGGCCGGGGGCGACCTCGGGGTCCGTCCTGACACCGGCCGCCGGGCCGGCCGCGCCGACTGCGGCGTCCGGCCGGAACGCGGCGTCCGAGCCGACCGCACCGTCCGGGTCTGCCGTGGTCGCCGCTCGGGAGGCGGTGGCCTCGGGGGTAGTGGGCGCCGGGGCGGGGGCCGGTTGGTCGAGGGTGAACGGCAGATCCAGGTCGACCGGAGCCGGCGCCGCGTGGGGCGTGGGCGTCCGGTCGCCCGGCTGTGCCCCGTCCCTCCCCGAGTCGGCCGCCGAGGGCGCCGGGTCGGGCGGCGACGGCGCGGGCCGGGCGGACGGGACGGGCCAGGCCGCCACGTTGGGCTGGGCCGGGGCCGCCCACGGCGGGGCGGTGACGACCCCGTCGATCTGCTCGGGCGGCCAGAGCGGTTCGATGTCCCGCTCCGGCACCTGCGGTTGACCCGGCACGTGGGCCCGGTCGGCGTTCTCGTGCACCACGGTTCCTCCCCATTCCTCCCGCCGAGGATAGGCCGTCCGGCCAGCCGGGTGGCCCGAGCGGGGGATCGACGGGGGTCAGGCCGTCCAGACCGCCCAGGCGCCCGGCTCGGTCCACCAGGACCGCTTCCGGCTCAGCTCGCCCTCGACGCCGTCGTCGAGGAAGGGCACCTTCTTGTCGCGGGGCACGACCGCCGCCGCCCGGCCCCGGGCCCGGCGCACCTCCAGGCGTACCTTCTTCCGGCCCAACGCGGACCGGGTGACCACGGGCACGGCGACCGCCACCTCGACCCGGCCGTCGGACGGGTCCGGGTCGGCCAGCAGCACCACGTCGTCCAGGCGCGCGTACCCGCCGGCGTTGCCGATCGCGCAGGCCATGATCGGCTCTTCGCCGGTGCTCAGCAGCGTGCCGTCGACCTCGATCCTGGCCCGCCAGTGCAGCGGGCGGCCCACTTCGTCGGCCGCACCGAGCAGCGCGCCGTCCAGGGTCACCGAGCCGCCGTCGTTGCGCAGCAGGTCGAGCCGGCGGGCGGTGCCGTCCAGCACCGCGGCGGCCACCGCCGCCGGGTCGCGGGGCAGGCCGAGCTGCGCGGCCAGGTCCCGCGCCGTCCCCGACCGGGCCGGGTCGAGCGGGAGTACGCCGACCGGCGGCAGGTCCGGCACGGTCCGGTTGTCGGGCAGGTCGGCGGGGCGGCGGCTGGGCGGCGGAGCGTACCGCCGGACCAGCCGGCGCAGCACGGCGCGCAACTGCCCGTCACTGGCCGTGGCGACGACCAGCCGGGTCTTGGAGTCGGGGTCCGGCCAGGTGAGGCCGTCGGCGCGGGGTGGGCCGTCGAGGCGCGCCAGCACCTCGTCGATCTCCGCGTCCGAGCGGGCGGTCACCGTCTCCACCCGGGCACCCCGGGCGGTCAGCGCGTCCGCACAGGCCAGCACCGGTACGCGCGGCGTCTCGCAGCGCTCCTCGGGCTGCTCGCCGGCCGCCTCCGACGCGCCACCGCAGCAGGCTCCACCGCTGCCGCAGCCTCCACCGGGAGCGTCCCGCTCCGAGCCGAGGGTGAGCAGCACCACGTCGTACACGAAGGAGCCTCCTGCTTCTCGACGAACCCCTGCCGGTCCCGCCGTCACTACTTGTTAGCCTGACACCCCGGGCTCGCCGACCGGTCGCCACCTGGCACCCGAGCCTTCTGGAGGCGGAAAAGATGCCAGCGATCGTGCTCATCGGCGCTCAGTGGGGCGACGAGGGCAAGGGCAAGGTTACCGACCTGCTGGGTGAGCGGGTCGACTACGTCGTGCGCTACTCCGGCGGCAACAACGCCGGCCACACGGTGATCACGCCGGACGGCCAGAAGTACGCGCTGCACCTCATGCCGTCCGGCGCGCTGTCGCCGAACGCGATGATCGTCATCGGCAACGGCGTAGTCGTCGACCCGAAGGTGCTGCTGGAGGAGATCGACGGTCTCGCCGAGCGGGGCGTCGACGTCTCCCGGCTGCGGATCTCGGGTGACGCGCACCTCATCATGCCGCACCACCGGGCGCTGGACCGGGTGGTCGAGCGCTACCTGGGCAGCTCGCGGATCGGCACCACGGGCCGGGGCATCGGCCCCGCGTACGGCGACAAGGTCGCCCGCATGGGCATCCGGCTCCAGGACCTGCTGGACCCCGGCATCCTGCGCAAGAAGCTGGAGCTGGCGCTCCGCGAGAAGAACCAGCTGCTGTTCAAGGTCTACAACCGCAAGGCGATCGACGTCGACGGGACGATCGAGGAGTACCTGGGCTACGCGGAGCGGCTCCGGCCGTACATCGCGGAGACCCGGGTCATGCTCTGGGACGCGCTGGACCGCGGCGAGACCGTCCTGCTGGAGGGTGCCCAGGCCACCATGCTCGACATGGACCACGGCACGTACCCGTTCGTCACCTCGTCGAACCCGACGGCGGGCGGGGCGTGCGTGGGCGCCGGCATCCCGCCGACCGCGATCACCAAGGTCATCGCGGTGAGCAAGGCGTACACCACCCGGGTGGGTTCCGGCCCGTTCCCGACCGAGCTGTTCGACGACAACGGCCAGCACCTGCGCAAGATCGGCCACGAGTACGGCACCACCACCGGCCGTGAGCGCCGCACCGGCTGGTTCGATGCCGTCGTGGCCCGGTACGCCTGCCGCCTCAACGGCGTCACCGACCTGGTCATCACCAAGCTGGACGTGCTGACCGGCATGCCCAAGGTGCCGATCTGCGTCGGCTACGAGATCAACGGCGAGCGCTTCGACGACATGCCGATGACGCAGACGGACTTCCACCACGCCACCCCGATCTACGAAGAGCTCGACGGCTGGTGGGAAGACATCACCAAGGCCCGAACCGAAGACGAGCTCCCGGAGAACGCCCGGCGCTACATCGCCCGCATCGAAGAACTGTGCGGCACCAAGGTGAGCATCGTAGGCGTAGGCCCCGGCCGCGAAGAAAACGTAATCCGCCACCCCCTCCTCCCCTAACCCTCGATCCCCCTCCCGGCCCGGACCACCCGGCACGGCCCGGCCCGGTGATCATGAAGTTATTGCTCCGACACGCCGATTCCGGTGGTAATAACTTCATGATCAACCCGGTCCCCCGTGGTTTTTGTCCACAGGGTTGTCCACAGGGGTGGTCGGTGGGGGTGGGGCGGTGGATTGTGCGGGGTGTGGATGCTCTGGGGATCGTGCGGCGGGTGGCTGCGGCTCGGGACGGTGTGGTGACGCTGGCTCAGGCGCGCGCCGCCGGCTTCAGCGTGCACGAGGTGCAGCGCATGTGCCGGGCCGGTCGGTGGCGGCCCCTGGCTCGTGGCGGCTACCTGGTCGACGCGGACGCCTACGACGGCATCCCGCGACGTGCGCGGATCAGAGCGGCAGTGGCTTCGTTCGGTCCGGGCGCTGTGGCGGTGCTCGGCACCGCCGCCGAGTTGCACCGCATCGAGGGGCTGCCACGCAGCGACCTGATCCACCTGTCGGTGCCCGGCTCCGCGGCGCGACCGGTCCGTGCGTCCCATCCCGACGTGGTGGTACATCAGCTCGTCATCGGGCCGGGGCAGTTCCAGCGGGTGGCCGGGATCATGGCGACCGATCCGCTGCGCACGGTGGCCGATCTCGTGCTGCGGGAGGACCGGTACCAGGCGGTCTCGCTGGTGGATTCCGCGCTGAATCGACGCCTGCTCGCTCCCGGCGATATCGAACGGATGCCGGCGCTGCTCAGGGGGCGACGCGGCGCAGTCACCGCACGCGGCTACCTCGCCGAAGCCAACGGCCTGGCCCAGTCGCCGCTGGAGACGCGTACCCGGCTCCGGTGCGTCGACGGCCGGATCCCGCCGGACGCCCTTCAGGAGGAGGTCCGCGACGGCGACGGCTACCTGCTGGGCGTCGGTGACCTGGCCTGGCGCGCCGCCCGGGTCATCGCCGAGGCGGACGGCCGGCGGGCGCATGGGGGGCCCAGCGCGCTCTTCGCCGATCGGCACCGCCAGAACCGCCTGGTCAACGCCGGCTGGACGGTGCTGCGCTTCACCTGGGCCGACACCCTCCGCCCCGACTACATCCCCTGGGTGGTCCGGCAGGCCGTCAACGCGCGGAGACCACCATCCGGGCAGCGGGCCTCATGATCGTCGGGGCGAGGTGGGGTGGTCAGTAGAATGCGGGGTCGTGCGGGTTCTTCTTGTGGGTGGTGGGGGGCGGGAGCATGCGCTCGCGCTCGGACTGGCCGGCGATCCGTCCGTCGAAGCGCTGGTCGCCGCGCCGGGTAACCCCGGCATCGCGGCCGTGGCCGAGTTGCGGGAGGTGAACGGCGCCGATCCGGCGGCCGTGGCGGCGCTCGCCGTCGAGGTGGCGGCGGATCTGGTGGTGATCGGGCCGGAGGCGCCGCTGGTGGCCGGGGTTGCCGACGCGGTGCGGGCCAAGGGCATCGCGGCGTTCGGCCCGTCGGCCGAGGCGGCCCGGCTGGAGGGCTCGAAGACCTTCGCCAAGGAGGTGATGACCGCGGCCGGCGTGCCGACCGCCCGGGCGTACACCTGTGCCGACGCGGCGAGCGTCGGGAAGGCGCTGGACGAGTTCGGTGCGCCGTACGTGGTGAAGAACGACGGGCTGGCCGCCGGCAAGGGTGTCGTGGTGACGGATGACCGCGCCGCCGCCGAGCGGCACGCCGCGGAGTGCGGCCGGGTGGTGATCGAGGAGTACCTGGCCGGTCCCGAGGTCTCCCTCTTCGTGGTCACCGACGGCGAGGCCGCCGTGCCGCTGCTGCCCGCCCAGGACTTCAAGCGCGTCGGTGACGGCGACACCGGGCCGAACACCGGAGGCATGGGCGCGTACGCGCCGCTGCCCTGGGCCCCGCCCGGCCTGGTCGACGAGGTGATGCGTGACGTCGTGCACCCGACGCTGGCCGAGCTGCGCCGCCGGGGCACCCCGTTCGCCGGCCTGCTCTACGTGGGCCTGGCGATCACCGCCGCCGGCCCGCGCGTGATCGAGTTCAACGCCCGCTTCGGCGACCCGGAGACCCAGGTGGTGCTCGCCCTGCTGGAGACGCCGCTGGCCGGGCTGCTGCACGCCGCCGCCACCGGCACGCTGGCCGCGCACCCGCCGCTGCGCTGGCGTGACGGCGCGGCGGTCACCGTCGTGG
This sequence comes from Micromonospora sp. NPDC005299, assembly GCF_042872345.1. Taxonomy (NCBI): domain Bacteria; kingdom Bacillati; phylum Actinomycetota; class Actinomycetes; order Micromonosporales; family Micromonosporaceae; genus Micromonospora; species Micromonospora sp. NPDC005299. The sequence continues at coordinate 329,138 of NZ_JBIAKG010000003.1, read as the reverse complement.
TGGCGGCCGAGGGTTACCCGGCGGCGCCGCGTACCGGTGGTGTGATCACCGGCGCGGACCGCGCCGGGGTCATCCACGCCGGCACCCGCCGGGACCCCGACGGCAGCCTGCGCTCCGCCGGGGGCCGGGTCCTCTGCGGTACGGCCACCGGCCCGACCCTGGCCGCCGCGCGGGACGCCGCCTACGAGGTGGTACGCGGCATCGAGCTGGCCGGCTCGCACCACCGCTCCGACATCGCCGCCGCCGCGGTGGACGGCCGGATCGACCTTCCCGCCTGACCGGGCCCGGCCACCTCGTCGCCGCTTGACGCCCTGGCTCGGTCGTCAGCGGTTCGTCGCGCCGGGTGAGACCCCCGGCTGACCCGCCGTCTCCGGGCCGGTGCCGTGCGGCGGCGCCGAGCCGCCGGGCGCGCGGCCGACCATTCGGTCGAGCACGTTGGCGGTGGCCCGCTCGATCCGCTCGTCGCGGTGCCCGCGCCGGTTCAGCGCCATCGTCCAGCCGAGGGTGCCGGTGGCGAAGACCACCGCTCCCCGGGGCGTCTCGTACACGTGGGTGCTCTGCATCCGCCGCCCGCCCTGCTGTGCGGGGTAGGGCGACCGGCTGAGCAGGGTCTCGCCGAGCCCGCCGGGCCGGGGGGTGGCGCTGTGGACGCCGTCCGCCTCGCCCCGGACGACCCCGGGGATCCGGTCGCCGTCGGCCGCCCCGGTGCCGGCCCACACCCAGTGGTCGGCCGACCGGACCACCAGCGGCTGCGGGGTGGCCACGATGCCGTTGTACTGGACGCCGAGCAGCGCCTGCTCGGGGGTGTCGAGGCTGCGCCAGGTCACCGTCGGCCCGGCGGCGTCCTCGTCCGGGTCGGGGGTGGACTTGGCGCAGGCGATGACCCGCTCCGGACGGCCGCCGGCCGAGGGACGCACCCGGATGTGCCAGTAGACGCTGTTCGCGCCGAGGAAGGCGAGGCTGGTGCCGTCGGCCAGCGCGGCCTCGGCGGCGCGGCGCATCTCCGCCGACCAGTACTCGTCGTGCCCGCAGAACACCAGCCCGCGGTGCCGGGCCGGGTCGAGCCGCCCCGAGTGCAGGTCGAAGCTGGTCGCGTAGCTGACGTCGTAGCCGTTGCGCTCCAGCCACTGGACGGCGTCGTGGTCCCGGCTGAACTGCGTCGGCTGGCCCGCGTCGGCGTACGGGCGGTCGAAGGAGACCTCGCGTGCCCGCAGGGCCGGGTCGCGCCGCCCGCTGGCCGCGTAGCCGTTGTAGAGGCTCTTGCCGGCCCGCCGGTCCCGCGGCCACTGGTTGTACGCCTGCCAGGTGGTCACCGGCAGCACCACGCAGAGCGCGGCGGCCCGCGCGTCGTCCCGCACCACGAAGGGGGTGCACGCGCGCCAGCCGTCGGCGGAGGTGAAGACCGCCTGGTAGAGGCCGGAGGTCCAGTCCTCGGGGATGCGGAGGGTCCAGGACACCGGCCAGCGGCAGGCGATCGCTCCGGTGGCCGGGTCGGCGGCCGGCACCGGTTGCGGCGTGCCGTCCAGTTCCGGGCTGGTCAGCATGGTCCGGGCGCCGGCGCCGTCGTACCAGCCGAGGCGGTGCACGGTGATGCGGAACCGTCGGGCCGGGTTGACCGCGACGTGGAAGTCGACGGATTCGCCGGGGGCGAGGCTGGTCGTCGAGGCGTACCCCTGGATCTGCCGCCGTCGGTCGTCGGTGGTCCGGGTGTCGTCCGGCGGCCACCAGGGCTCGCCGGCCGCGCGGTTCTCGACCTCGACCGGTGGGGTCTCGCGGCGCATCGGCGGGCGGGCGCGGCGCCCGCTCAGAACGGGCTCGGGGGTGCCGGCGAGCGCGGTGGCGGAGACGCCGCCGAGGAGAAGGCCCAGGGCCCAGCGCCGACGGAGTCGCACCATGCGAGCAGCTCCCGGTGGGGTGAGAGTCACTGCCGGGGCAGCCGGCGCACGGAAGGTACCACCGGCGGGGCGGCTCCGTCTGTCCCCTGTGCGACCCCCCTCAGCCGTAGTAGCGGCGGAGTTCGCGGCTGAGCACCTTGCCGGTCGCGTTGCGCGGCAGGTACTTGACGAACACCACGTCCCTGGGCACGGAGAAGCGGGCCAGGTAGTGCCGGACGTACTCGCGGACCGCCTCCGGGTCGAGCGTCTCGCCGGGGTGCAGGGCCAGGAACGCGGCCAGCCGCTGGCCGTAGTCCGGGTCCGGCACGCCGATCACGGCGACCTCGCGGACCTGCGGCAGCCGGGCGATCAGATCCTCCACCTCGGACGGGAAGACGTTCTCGCCGCCGGAGACGATCATGTCGTCGGCCCGCCCGTCAACGAAGAGCAGGCCGTCCGGGTTCATCCGGCCCAGGTCGCCGGTGTCCAGCAGGCCGTCGCGGCTCTCCCGGCCGACCCCCGAGGTGTATCCCTCGAAGAGCATCTCGTTGCCCACGAAGATCCGGCCGACCCGGCCGTCCCGGACCGGCTCACCGGCCTCGTCCACGATCTCCACCCGGGTGCCGTGCGGCGGGCGGCCCGCCGTGGTGGGGGCGGCCCGCAGTTCCGCCGGGCCGGCGATGGACGCCCAGGAGACCTCGGTCGAGCCGTAGAGGTTGTGGACGACGTCGCCGAAGCGGTCCATGAAGGCGGTGGCCAGGCCGCCGGGAAGGGCGGAGCCGCTGACCGCGACCACCTTGAGCGGCGGCCGGGGCTCGGGCGGCGGCGCCTCCATCAGCCGTTGCAGCATCACCGGTACGGCGAAGAGCGCGTCGCAGGGCTGCCCGGCCAGGGCGGCCAGCGTGGCGGCCGGGTCGAACCGGCGGTGCAGCACGATCGTGGCGCGCAGCGCGAAGGACACCTGGAGGGCGGCGTACCCCCAGGTGTGGAAGATCGGCGCGGCGATCAGCACGGTGTCGTGCACGTGCAGTGGGATCCGGTCGATGATGGACACCAGCGGGCCGAAGCCGTGCGGCGTGGGCCGGCGGGCGCCCTTGGGTGCGCCGGTGGTGCCGGAGGTGAGCACGATGGTCCGGCCGTCCCGCTCCGGCGGCTGGAGCTGGTCCCCGGGCAGCGCGCCGGCGATCAGCTCCTCCTGGCGGCGCTCGTCGACCCGGTGCAGCTCGGCGGGAAGACCGAGGACCCGCTCGGCGAACTCGGCGTCGTGCACCAGCACGCGCAGGCCCTGCTCCTCGGCCACGGTGGCCAGCTGGGCCGCGGAGAGACCGGTGTTGACCAGTACGGCGTCGGCGCCGAGCAGCATCGCGGCGACGATCGCCTCGATCAGGCCGTGGTGGTTGCGGCAGAGCACGCCCACCCGGTCGCCGGACTGCACGCCGAGCCCGGCCCGCAGCGACCGGGCCAGCCGTTCCGACCGGTGCAGCAGCTCCTGGTAGGTCAGCGAGGCGCCGTGTTCGTCGACGATGGCGGTCCGCCCCGGGTCGCGTGCGGCGGCTTGGCGCAGCTCTCCGGCCAGGCTCCAGCCCCAGCGGCGCAGGGCGCTGAGTTGGGAGGCCACCCGGATCGGGCGGCCCGGGTTGAGCAGTCCGCGTCGGGTCAGCGTGGCGACGATGAACGGCAGGTCCAAGTCGCAACCTCCTTCGCGTTCGATGTTCTCCCGATCATGCACCCGCGGCGGCGCGGGGCCCAGCCCACGTGATCAGTTGCCCAGCCAGCGGAATTCGAAGCAGGGACCGGCGGCCCGACCCGCGACGGCGGTACGCCCGGCACGGCGGTGCCGTCGCGGGTCGGGTCGGGGTCCGCCGGCGATCAGCGGATCTGCATGCCGGAGATGGCCCGGGAGATGACCAGCCGCTGGATCTCGGAAGTGCCCTCGAAGATGGTGTAGATCTTGGCGTCCCGGTACCACCGCTCGACCGGGTGGTCACGCAGGAAGCCGGCGCCGCCGAGGAGCTGGACCGCCCGGTCGGTGACGGAGACGGCCACCTCGCCGGCCTTGAGCTTGGACATCGAGCCCTCGCCCGCGGTGAACGGCCGGTTGTTGCGACCCATCCAGGAGGCCCGCCAGACCAGCAGCCGGGCCGCGTCGATCTCCATCTTCATGTCGGCGAGCGCGAACGCGATCGCCTGGTTCTCGATGATCGGGCGTCCGAACTGGACCCGTTCCTTGGCGTAGTCGAGGGCGTACTCGTACGCGGCGCGGGCCACGCCGAGCGCCTGCGCGCCGACGGTCGGGCGGGACAGTTCGAACGTGCGCATCGCGGCCTGCCCGGAGGCGCGCTGGCCGGTGCGGGCCCGGGCCAGCCGCTCGTCGAGCGCCTCCTTGCCGCCCAGCAGGCAGCGCCCCGGGACCCGTACGTCGTCGAGGAAGACGTCGGCGGTGTGCGAGGCGCGCAGCCCGAGCTTGCGCAGCTTGCGGGTGGCGGTGAGCCCCGGCGTGCCGGGCGGCACGACGAACGCGGCCTGGCCCCGCGAGCCCAGGTCGGGCTCGACCGAGGCGGTGACCACGTGCACCCCGGCGATGCCGCCGTTGGTGGCGTACGCCTTCTGCCCGTTCAGCACCCACTCGTCGGTGGCCGCGTCGTAGACGGCGCGGGTCCGCATCGACCCGACGTCGGAGCCGGCCTCCGGCTCGGTGGTGCAGAACGCGGCGACCGCCGGCTGGTCGACGTCACCGAAGCACTGCGGCACCCATTCGATGAGCTGGTCGGGGGTGCCGGCGCCGTAGATGGCGGCGACGGCCAGCGAGGTGCCGAAGATGCTCAGGCCGATGCCGGCGTCACCCCAGAACAGCTCCTCGCTGGCGATCGGGAGGGAGAGTCCGGTGGGGTCGGCCCAGCAGGTGGCGAGGAACTCGAAGCCGTACAGGCCGACCTTCGCGGCCTCCTGGATGATCGGCCAGGGAGTCTCCTCCCGGGCGTCCCACTCGGCCGCGGCCGGGCGCACGACCTCGGCCGCGAAGCCGTGCACCCAGTCGCGAAGGTCCCGCTGTTCCTCGTTCAGGTCGAGCGAGAACTCGGCCATGTCAGGCCTTGGGGATGTCGAACAGGTTGGCGATGTTGGCGGCGAGGCCCAGGTCGCCCTTGGCCTTCAGCTTGCCGGTCATGAACATCATGACCGGGTTGCCGCCACCGGAGACGATCTTCAGGAACTCGACCGGGCCCATGGTGAGGCTGAGCTTCGGGTCCCGGGTCGGGGTCTCCGAGACGGCGCAGGTGCCGTTCTCGATGACGATCTCGTAGGTGTCGGTGCCACCGTCGGGGCGACCGGTGATGTTCCAGTGGATGACCGCGTTGGTGGAGCCGGCCCGGTCGGCCCGGAACAGCGTCGGCATCCGGTTGAAGACCTCGCTGAGGATCTTGCCGCGCAGGTCGCCGGACATGACCTCGGCGATCTTGTCGTCGGGGGTGGACTTGACCAGCTGCGCGAACTCCTTCGGGCCGACGTTCGCGAAGTTGGCCGGGTCGAAGTCACTCATGGGGGATGCACCTCTCGGGCGAGCCGACTTTGGTTACTCAGGCGTAACCCTACGCACGAGTAGGTATGCTCGCAAGGGTGTCCAGCACACCGACCTTCAAGCGCCTCCCCCGCGCCGTGCGCGAGCAGCAGATGCTCGACGCGGCGGTCAAGGTCTTCTCCCGCCGGGGCTTCCACGCGGCCAGCATGGACGAGATCGCCGACGACGCCGGCATCTCCAAGCCGATGGTCTACGCGTACCTGGGGACGAAGGAAGAGCTCTTCGTCGCCTGCCTGCACCGGGAGGGCACCCGGATGATGGAGGCCATCGCCGGGGCGGCCGCTCCCGACCTGCCCGCCGACGAGCGGCTCTGGCGCGGGCTGCGCGCCTTCTTCGGCTTCGTCGGCGCGCACCGGGACGGCTGGGCGGTGCTCTACCGGCAGGCCCGTGGCGAGCAGCCGTTCGCCGCCGAGCTGGCCACCATGCGCGGCCGGCTGGTCGAGGTGGTCGCCGGGATGCTCGACCACGCGCTGCGCGCCAAGGGACGCGACGTCGGCGCCACCGACCTGGAGGTCGTCGCGTACGCCCTGGTCGGCGCGACCGAGTCGCTGGCCGACTGGCTGGCCGACCACCCGGAGGCGGACCCGGAGAAGACCGCGACCCGGATGATGAACGTGGCCTGGCTCGGCGCCGACCAGCTGCTGCGCGGCATCACCTGGCACCCGCCGACCTCATGAAGGAGCCGGTCATCGTCGTGCGGTGGCGCGGGCGCGGCGGCGGGCCCAGCGGACCGCCTCGAACAGGCCGGTGACCGCCACCGAGAGGCCGACGCCGGCGAGCAGGGCCTGGACCGGGTTGTGCTCGAAGGCCAGCCCGCCGAAATAGCCGAGCAGGCCGCAGTAGATCCCCCAGGTGCCGCAGGCCAGCGCGTCGTACATGAGGAAGGAGCGGGCCGGGTAGCGGACCGCGCCCATGGTCAGGGTGACCGCGGTCCGGCCGCCGGGGACGTACCGGGCGGTGGTCAGGATGATCCCACCGCGCCGGTCCACCGCCCGTCGGGCCCACTCGGAACTCGCCCGGCGCCGGCTGTCGACGGGTAGCCGGGCCAGCCGGTGCGCGCCGCCGCCGCGCCCGATCGCGTAGGAGATGTGGTCGCCGAGGAACGCGCCGAAGGCGGCGGCCACGATCACCCCGACCAGGTTCGGCTCCCCGCCGGCCGCGAAGACCCCCGCGGTGATCGCCACGGTCTCGCCGGGCACCGCCGGGAAGAACGCGTCGACCGCGGTGACCGCGATGATCACCAGGTACGCCCACGGTGAGGTCACCGTCTGGTGCAGCAGGTCGAGCACGTCCCCCATGCCCCCATGCTCTGGGGTGCGGTGTCAGCAGGGGGCACTTCCTCTGCAAAGGCGTCAGCAAGGGGCTCAGCGGACGGTGCCCACCAGGTGCGGCCGGCCCCGCCGCGCGTCGTGCAGCGCGAAGTCCCAGGTCGCGCCCGTGGCGGCGGCGCTGAAGGCCACCGTCGACGGCAGCGGCACGGGCAGCTTGAAGGCCACCTCCACCGTGTAGGACTCCGGCAGCCGGCTCTCCAGCGCGGCCAGGCAGCGGGCCTTGCTCCACATGCCGTGGGCGATCGGGCGCGGGAAGCCGAACAGCCGTGCGCCCAGCTTCGAGGTGTGGATCGGGTTGTGGTCGCCGGAGACCCGCGCGTAGTCGGTGCCCACCCGGGGAGTCACCCGCCAGTGCGCCGAGGCGGCCGGCGGGGTCGGGCGGTCACCCAGCTCGCGCCGCGGGCCGCCGCCCGCCGCGCGCTCCCGCCCGAGGTACGTCGAGACGCCCCGCCAGACCTCCTCCCCGTCCACCGAGCCGACCAGCACCACGTCGAGCTGCCGGCCCCGCTCGTGCGGGCGCAGGTTCTCGGCGTACGTGCGGAAGTCCACCGTCTCGCCGACCTCCACCGGCCGGTGCACGGTGATCCGGTTCGCCACGTGCACCACCCCGGTCAGCGGGATGGGGAACTCCGGCGCGGTCATCAGCCGAAGCGACAGCGGAAAGCCCAGCACGTGCAGGTACGTCGCCGGCAGCCGGTCGGCCAGCCGGAACCCGCACACCCGGTCGTAGTCGGCCAGATGGGCCGGGTCGACCGTCACCCCGGAGACGCCCAGCTCCACCGCGGGCACGTCCTGCCGGCGCCGGCCGCCCATGCCGGGCAGCGCCCCCAGCAGGGCCCGCCGGTAGAGCGCCCCCGGCGCCGGCAGCCGCGGCAGGTCGATGCGCAGGCGGCCGTCCGGCCCGGTGCGCTCCGGGGCGGTCAGGGTGGCCGCGCCGCCCGACGTGACCGCCGCGGCCGCGCGGGACAGGTCGCGGGTGCGGTCGTCGGCCAGCGCGGACAGGTCCTGGGTGCGGTCGTCGGCCAGCGCCGACAGATCCTGGGTCGCCTCGACCTGCGGCTCCGGGAGATCCCGGGCGGCGAGCGCCGCGCGGGCCGAGGTGAGGTCCTGGGTCGGCCCCTCGATCAGGTCGTGCACCGACAGCTCCTCGGCCGGCTCCTCCGGCCGCTGCTTCCGCCGCGCCATCACGCCCCCAGCAGGCTCTGGCCGCAGACCCGGACCACGTTGCCGCTGACCGCGCCGCTCGCCGGCCAGGACAGCCAGCCGATCGTCTCGGCCACGTCCACCGGCAGGCCGCCCTGGGCCATGCTGTTCATCCGCCGGCCCGCCTCGCGGATCAGCAGCGGGATCCGGGCGGTCAGCCGGGTCTCGATGAAGCCGGGCGCGACCGCGTTGAGGCTGATGCCCCGCTCGCCCAGCACCGGGGAGAGGGAGTCGACCAGGCCGATCACCCCGGCCTTGCTGGTCGCGTAGTTGGTCTGCCCCCGGTTGCCCGCGATGCCGGCGATCGACGAGACCGAGACGATCCGGCCGCCGGCCGGGATCAGGTCGCGCTCCAGCAGCACGTCGTTGATCCGCTCCTGGCTGGAGAGGTTCACGTCGATCACCGAGTCCCAGCGGTCGGCGTCCATCCGGCCGAGCGTCTTGTCCCGGGTGATGCCGGCGTTGTGCACCACCACGTCGACCCGGCCGTGCCGGCTCGCCAGGTGCTCGGCCAGCCGGGTCGGTGCGTCCGGCGCCGTCAGGTCGAGCTGCACCGCGCTGCCGCCGATCTCGTTGGCGACCGCGGCCAACTCGTCCCCGGCGGCCGGGATGTCCAGCGCGACGACCGAGGCGCCGTCCCGGGCGAGCACCCGGGCCAGCGCCGCGCCGATGCCCCGGGCCGCCCCGGTGACCAGGACGACCTGGCCGTCCAGCGGCCGGTCCCAGTCGGCCGGCGCGGCGGCCGTCCCGGCGCCGATCCGGATCACCTGGCCGGAGACGTACGCGGACCGGCCGCTGAGCAGGAACCGCAGGGTGGCCTCCAGGCTGGCCGGGGTGCCGGCGTCGCCGTCCTTCGTCACGTAGACGAGCTGGGCCGTCACGCCCCGGCCGAACTCCTTGCCGATGCTGCGGGTCAGCCCCTCCAGCGCGCGCTGGGCGGTGGCCTCCCGGGGCGAGCCGCATTCGGCCGGCGGGGTGCCCAGCACGATCACCCGGCCGCTGGGCTGCAGCGCCCGGGCCTGCGGGTGGAAGAAGTCGTAGAGCTGGCGCAGGCCGGTGGAGTCGGTGATGCCGCTGGCGTCGTACACCAGGGCTGCGAAGCGGGCCGTGGCGTCGGTGGCGGCGGCCGGGTCGACCAGCTCGACCCCGGCGGCGGTCAGCACCTTGCCCACCGGCTCGGCGAGCCGGCCGTCGGTCGACGAGCCAAGCAGGACCGGCCCGGGGACGAGCGGGTCGCCCGGCGTGTGCCGGCGCAGGCGAGGCGGGTCGGGCAGCCCGAGGCGCTTGACCAGCGCGCGGCCGGCCCCCGTATGGACGAAGCTCGCGTACCTGTCGGTCATAGGCGTAGCCTACTGGCGAGTAGGGTTCGGGCAACAGCTTCGAGGAGGCCGATCGTGCAGAGTGTCCGGCGGGTCGCGGTGATCGGCGGCAACCGCATCCCCTTCGCCCGGTCCAACTCGCGCTACGCGCACGCGTCCAACGCGGACATGCTCGGTGCGGCGCTGGACGGGCTGGTGGCCCGGTTCGGGCTGGCCGGGCAGCGGGTCGGCGAGGTGGTGGCGGGCGCCGTGCTCAAGCACTCCCGGGACTTCAACCTCACCCGCGAGGTGGTGCTCGGCTCCCGGCTCGACCCGCACACCCCGGCGTACGACATCCAGCAGGCCTGCGGCACCGGGCTGGAGGCCGCCATCCTGGTCGCCAACAAGATCGCCCTCGGGCAGATCGAGGTCGGCATCGCCGGGGGCGTCGACACCACCTCGGACGCGCCGCTGGCGGTCAACGAGGACCTGCGCCGGACCCTGATCCAGCTCAACTCCGCCCGGACCCTCGGCGAGCGGCTGAAGATCGCCGCCAAGCTCCGCCCGCTCCAGCCGTTCAAGCCGGAGATCCCGCGCAACGCGGAACCGCGGACCGGGCTGTCGATGGGCGACCACGCCGCGAAGACCGCGCTGCGCTGGAACGTCGACCGGCAGGCCCAGGACGAGTTGGCACTCCGCTCGCACCAGCGGCTCGCCGCCGCGTACGAGAAGGGGTTCTTCGACGACCTGATGACCCCCTATCTGGGGCTCACCCGCGACCAGAACCTCCGCCCGGACACCAGCCTGGAGAAGCTCGGCTCGCTGAAGCCGGTCTTCGGGGCCAAGGGTCCGGACGCCGAGGGGGCCACCATGACGGCCGGTAACTCCTCGCCGCTCACCGACGGGGCGTCCACTGTGCTGCTGGCGTCGGAGGAGTGGGCGCGCGAGCACCACCTGCCGGTGCTGGCCTGGTTCTCCTGGTCCGAGACGGCGGCGGTCGACTTCGTGCACGGCGACGAGGGCCTGCTGATGGCCCCCGCGTACGCGGTGCCCCGGATGCTGGCCCGGGCCGGGCTGACCCTGCAGGACTTCGACTACTACGAGATCCACGAGGCGTTCGCCTCGCAGGTGCTGGCCACCCTGGCCGCCTGGGAGTCGCCGGAGTTCTGCAAGGAGCGGCTCGGCTTGGACGCGCCGCTCGGCGCGATCGACCGGGACCGGCTCAACGTCAACGGCTCCTCGTTGGCCGCCGGGCACCCGTTCGCGGCCACCGGCGGCCGGATCGTGGCGACCCTGGCCAAGCTCCTCGACCAGAAGGGGAGCGGGCGGGGGCTGATCTCCATCTGCGCGGCCGGTGGGCAGGGCGTCACGGCGATCCTGGAGCGCTGATCCTGAACGGCCGACGCCCCGCCCGGGTCGAACCGGGCGGGCGTCGCTCGTCGTGCTTCGTCATCGGCCCGGGACGGACGGCCGGTCAAGCAGGCGCAGACCCTGCTCCCGGGCTACCGGCTCGACCGGTTCGGCTTCCCCGGCGGCACGCTCCTCGCCCCGCTCGGCACGCCGTTCAGCTCGCGATCCCTCACCCCGCAGAACCTGAACACCCCGGAGGACGCCCCACTCGCCAACTACCACGTCTACTGCGTACGCACGCCGTTCACCGTCGACTCCGGCCCGGTCGCGCCGTGGTTCGCCCAGCCCGGCATGGGTACGCAGATCCGGCTCAACCCGGCGTACCTGCCCCAGGCCGGGGCCGTGCTGAGCGTGCGGTGGCTGCTCGACAACGGGTACCTCGTCGAGGAGGACCTGGGCAGCGACCCGATCACGTGTGCGACAGCGGCGGACGTCGGCATCTGCTGAGGAGGTGGGCGGTGGATCGGCACCAGGTGCGCGGGGCCCTGCTGGCGGCGGGAATCTCGCCGGACGCCTTCGAACTGGAGGATGTCCACGAGCATGTGCCGGTGCCGGCCGACTTCTGGTTCCTCCGCCACGCACCGGGCGGTGGCTGGGAGATCGGCCTCTACGAGCGCGGGGTGCACGACGTCCGCCAGCACTTCGACACCGAGGAGGAGGCCTGCGCCGGGCTCTACCACGCCCTCACCGGCCGCCCGGCTCCTGCGTGATCCGGCCTCGTGGGCCGGCCGGAGCGCTGGTCGGTGGGTACGGGAGAATGGGGCCGTGACGATCCCGAACGTGCTCGCCAACCGCTACGCCTCGCCCGAGCTGGTCGCTCTCTGGTCGCCGGAGGAGAAGGTACGCATGGAGCGGCGGCTCTGGCTCGCCGTGCTCAAGGCCCAGCGGGACCTCGGCGTGCCGGTGCCGGACGGGGTGGTCGAGGCGTACGAGCGGGTGGTCGACGACGTGGACCTGGCCTCGATCGCGGAACGCGAGCGGGTCACCCGGCACGACGTGAAGGCCCGGATCGAGGAGTTCAGCGCCCGCGCCGGGCACGAGCACGTGCACAAGGGGATGACCTCCCGGGACCTCACCGAGAACGTCGAGCAGCTCCAGATCCGGGCCTCGCTGGAGCTGATCCGGGACCGGATGGTCGCCACCCTGGCCCGGCTGGCCTGGCACGCCCACGAATACTCCGGCCTGGTGATGACCGGCCGGTCGCACAACGTCGCCGCGCAGGCCACCACGCTGGGCAAGCGCTTCGCGTCCGCCGCCGAGGAGCTGCTGATCGCGTACGAGCGGCTGGCGGACCTGATCGACCGCTATCCGCTGCGCGGCATCAAGGGGCCGGTGGGCACCGCCGCCGATCAGCTCGACCTCTTCGACGGCGACGCCGACAAGGTGGCCGAGCTGGAGCGCCGGGTCGCCGAGCACCTGGGCTTCGCCCGGGTGCTGGACAGCGTCGGCCAGGTCTACCCGCGGTCGCTGGACTTCGACGTGCTCTCCGCGCTGGCCCAGGTCGCCGCCGCGCCGTCGTCGCTTTCCACCACGATCCGGCTGATGGTCGGCCAGGAGCTGGTCACCGAGGGCTTCAAGCCCGGCCAGGTGGGCTCCAGCGCCATGCCGCACAAGATGAACACCCGTTCGTCGGAGCGGGTGAACGGCTTCGCGGTGATCATCCGGGGCTACCTGTCGATGGTCGGTGAGCTGGCCGGCGACCAGTGGAACGAGGGGGACGTCTCCTGCTCGGTGGTCCGCCGGGTGGCCCTGCCGGACGCCTTCTTCGCCGCCGACGGGCTGTTCCAGACGTTCCTCACCGTGCTGGACGAGTTCGGCCCGTACCCGGCGGTGATCAACCGGGAGCTGGAGCGCTTCCTGCCGTTCCTGGCCACCACCAAGATCCTGGTCGCGGCGGTGCGCCGGGGTGTGGGCCGAGAGGTCGCACACGAGGTGATCAAGGAGCACGCGGTCGGCGTGGCGCTGGCCATGCGGGAGAAGGGCGCCGCCGAGAACGACCTGTTCGACCGGCTCGCCGCCGACGGCCGGCTGGGCCTGAGCCGGGCCGAGATCGACGCCCTGGTCGCCGACCGCAACGCCTTCGTCGGCGCCGCCGGAGCCCAGGTCGACCGGGTGACCGCCCGCATCACCACGATCGTGGAAGCCCACCCCGAAGCCGCCGCCTACTCCCCGCCCCCCATCCTGTGACCGGGTCAGGAGCCGGGAGTGGGGGTTTCGCCGGCGGTCCGGAGGTTGGGGGCGCTGGCCGGTTCGGCGATGCCGCCGGGCGCGGAGGTGATCTCCGCGTCGTGGGCGGTCTCCGCCGCGATCATCGGCTGGTCCGGCGGCATGACGTCGGGCGTCTTGGGTACGACGATCACCGCCGTCCCGTACGCGCAGATCTCCATCCACATCTCGCCGCAGTCCCGGCTGTCGAAGCGCATGCCGATCACCGCGTTCGCGCCGAGCCGCATGGCCTCCTCGCCGAGCCGGGCCACCGAGTCGGTACGCCAGCGGGTGAGATTGTCCGGCGCCATCGGGTCGTAGGCGCCACCGCGCAGGTTCTTGACCCCTTCGCGGTACGGGTTGCGGGTCCGCGCCATCGAGGAGACCACTTCGCCGAGGATCTGGCGGATCTCGTAGCCGGGCAGTTGATCCGTCGTCACGACCAGCACGGTTCCGATGCTGTCAGCCGTCGGGCGGCCGATTCGTGAGCCGTGTTCACCTGATCGGATGCTGCAAAACAGCGCGGCGCGGACGGTCGGGATGCCACCGACCCATCCGCGCCGCACCGGCGCTAACCGTCAGACACCGGCCACCGAGGTGATCCAGGCCCGGTTGTACGCGACACTGCCGTAGTTCTGGATGCTGGAGCCGTCGGCCGTGGAGGCGACACCGACCTGCCGGCCGTTGTAGAACTCCGGGCCGCCCGAGTCGCCCCGCCAGGCGTTGCCGTTGATCCGGGTGCTGCGGATCGCCTGGCCGCCGTAGGCGTCGGTGGCGTTGGTGCTGGTGACCTGCACGTTGGCGGTCTTGAGCTGGGGGGATGCGCCGCAGCCGCTGTAGCAGGTCATGCCCCAGCCGTAGATCGAGTTGGTGGAGCCGACCGGCGGGTTGCTGCTGGCCAGCGTCACGGTGGAGGTGCTGACCGCGCTGGACAGGCGGAGCAGGGCCAGGTCGTTGCGGGTGTAGGAGGCGCTCACCGTGCGGGTGACCCCGCCCGAGGCGTAGTAGACGCTGCCGACCCGGACCGACATCGAGCCGCTGACGCAGTGCCGGGCGGTGAGCACCCACTGGGACGCGATCACGCTGCCGGAACAGGTGAACGAGCCGTTGCTGAAAACGGCGGCGGCCCACGGGGCGGACGAGACGGTGCTGCCACCGATGATCGGTTGCGGGCCGGCCGGCGCGGCGGTGGCACCGGAGGCGGTGGCGAGCACGCCGGCGAGGGTGGTGGTCAGCACGGCGAGCAGGGGACGGAGACGCATCTCGGGGGACTCCTTCTGCGGCGGGGGGCCCGGGATCGCCGGGCAGGTGGTGGTGCCGCCGGGCGGGGTGGGTCCAGCGGCGGGAGTCGATTAACTCATCGACGTCTGACGATGCATGCTAAGGGTGGTCCGATGTTCGTCACAAGAGTTAAATCGAAATCAAGCGATGTTACGACCCGGTCGGGCCGAGCTGCCGCCCGCCTGTCGGAAACCGGTCCGACCGCCGACGTTTCGCGGGAAAATGCCTGGTGGCAGCCCCGGCGGCGCGACCAGGCCACCGCGCCGGGCAACGAATTCATATCGACGCCGCAACGAACGCGTATCGGCCCTTCGCCCGGGCGGCCGGTTACGCCGATCACTGCCTGACCGGGCACCGGCCGGTGCGGGCGGGACGGTATCTGCCAGGTAGGCTGGCTGCGCTCGCCCGTTGTGGGCCGGCACCCAACTGCGTACACAGTCAGGAGTGCCCCGTGCCTCGCGTCGTCGTCGACGTCATGCTCAAGCCCGAGATCCTCGATCCTCAGGGCCAGGCCGTCGCAAACGCGCTGCCCCGGCTCGGCGTCAGCGACGTCGCCTCGGTCCGGATCGGCAGGCGGATCGAGATCGAGTTCACCGGTGAACCGGACCTGGACCGGGCCCGGGAGATCGCCGACAAGCTGCTCGCCAACCCGGTCATCGAGGACTTCACCGTCCGCCTGGTCGAGGCCGACGAGACCGCGGACGCGCGCTCGTGACCGCGCGGGTCGGTGTGGTGACGTTCCCCGGCTCACTCGACGACGGGGACGCGGCCCGGGCCGTCCGGATCGCCGGCGCCGAACCGGTCCGGCTCTGGCACGGCGACCCGGACCTGCACGGCGTGGACGCGGTGGTCCTGCCCGGTGGCTTCTCCTACGGTGACTACCTGCGCTGCGGTGCGATCGCCCGGTTCGCCCCGGTGATGGGCTCGATCGTCGACGCCGCCCGCGGCGGCCTGCCGGTGCTCGGCATCTGCAACGGCTTCCAGATCCTCTGCGAGGCCCACCTGCTGCCCGGCGCGCTCACCCGCAACCAGCACCTGCACTTCCGCAACCGGGACCAGGTCCTCCGGATCGAGGCCGTCGGCACCGCCTGGACCAACGCGTTCCAGCCCGGCCAGGAGGTGCTCATCCCGGTCAAGAACGGCGAGGGCTGCTACGTCGCCGACCCGGCGACGCTGGACCGCCTGGAGGCCGAGGGCCGCGTGGTCGCCCGCTACGTCGGCGGCAACCCCAACGGATCGCAGCGCGACATCGCCGCGATCACCAACGAGGCCGGCAACGTGGTCGGCATCATGCCGCATCCCGAGCACGCGGTGGAGGCGCTCACCGGCCCCTCCCTGGACGGTCTCGGCTTCTTCACCTCGGTGCTCAAGCACCTGGTGGGAGCCCCCGCGTGAGCGTGAGGAGCGAGCCGGGTCTGCGAGCCCCGCAGTCGCGAACGAAGATCGGCTCGGTGACTGTGCGCGGCGGGATCATCGGTCGGCTCACCCGCCGCCACGGCGGCGAGCGCAGCGAGGAGAGGTCATGACCACCCATCCGGACCCGGCCCTGCGGGAGACGCCGGGCGTGGTGCCGCAGGCCGGCCCGGTCGACGACTGGGCCCTCGGCGTGGACACCGTGCCCCGCGCCACCGGCACCCCCGAGGAGCTCCAGCCCTACGCTGAGCTGGGCCTCCGCGACGACGAGTACGACCGGATCCGGCACATCCTCGGCCGCCGGCCCACCCAGGCCGAGCTGGCCATGTACTCGATCATGTGGAGCGAGCACTGCTCCTACAAGTCGAGCAAGGTGCACCTGCGCCAGTTCGGCGAGAAGGCCCCGCCGAGCGACCGGCTGCTGGCCGGCATCGGCGAGAACGCCGGCGTGGTCCAGGTCTCCGACGAGCTGGCGGTGACCTTCAAGGTCGAGTCGCACAACCACCCGAGCTTCGTCGAGCCGTACCAGGGCGCGGCGACCGGCGTGGGCGGCATCGTCCGGGACATCCTCGCCATGGGCGCCCGCCCGGTGGCCGTCATGGACCCGCTGCGCTTCGGCGCGGCCGACCACCCGGACACCGCCCGGGTGCTGCCCGGCGTGGTGGCCGGCGTGGGCGGCTACGGCAACTGCCTCGGCCTGCCCAACATCGGCGGCGAGCTCGTCTTCGATCCCAGCTACCAGGGCAACCCGCTGCTCAACGCGCTCTGCCTCGGCGTGCTGCCGGTGTCCCGGCTGCAGAACAAGGCCGCAGCCGGGCCGGGCAACGTCGTGGTGCTGTTGGGCGCCAAGACCGGCCGGGACGGCATCGGCGGCGTGTCGGTGCTGGCCAGCGCCACCTTCGACGAGGGCAGCGAGCAGCGCCGCCCGGCCGTGCAGGTGGGTGACCCGTTCATCGAGAAGCTGCTCATCGAGTCGTGCCTCGAGCTGTACGACGCCGAGCTGGTCGTCGGCATCCAGGACCTCGGCGGCGCCGGCCTGACCTGCGCGCTCACCGAGACGGCCGCCGCGGCCGGCACCGGCATGCGCGTCTGGCTGGAGCGGGTGCCGCTGCGCGAGCCGTCGATGGAGCCGCACGAGATCCTGGCCAGCGAGTCCCAGGAGCGGATGCTGCTGGTGGTCGCTCCCGACAAGCTGGAGGCGGTGCTCAAGACCGCCGAGAAGTGGGGCGTCCTCGCCACCGCCATCGGTGAGGTCACTGCGCCGTCGCCGGACGGACAGCCGGGCCGCCTGCTGATCACCTGGCGCGACCAGTTGGTCGTGGACGTGCCGCCGGGCTCGCTGGTCGATGACGGCCCCGTCTACGCCCGCCCCATGCGCGAGCCGGCCGACCTGATCCTGCTCCAGGCCGACCGGGCCGAGACGCTGCCCCGCCCGAGCGACCCGGAGGCCCTCCGGGAGACCCTGCTCCGCATGATCGCGTCGCCGAACCTGGCCGACAAGACCTGGGTCACCGAGCAGTACGACCGGTACGTGCTGGGCAACACCGTGCTCGCCCAGCCGGAGGACTCCGGCGTGATCCGGATCGACGAGCGGACCGGCCTGGGCGTCGCCCTCTCCGTCGACGGCAACGGCCGGTACGCGCGCCTCGACCCGTACCACGGGACGAAGCTCGCGCTGGCGGAGGCGTACCGGAACGTGGCGGTGACCGGCGCGAAGCCGATCGCCGTGACCAACTGCCTCAACTTCGGCTCGCCGGAAGACCCGGGCGTCATGTGGCAGTTCGCCGAGGCCGTGCGCGGCCTGGCCGACGGCTGCCTGGAGCTGGGCATCCCGGTGACCGGCGGCAACGTCAGCTTCTACAACCAGACCGGCGCGGCGGCCATCCACCCGACTCCCGTGGTCGGCGTGCTGGGCGTGCTGGACAACGTCGCGGACCGGGTGCCGATGGGCTTCGTGCCGCGGCCGGCCGGCGACCACGACCAGCTCTTCCTGCTGGGCGAGACGCACGTCGAGCTCTCCGGCTCGGAGTGGGCCTGGGTGACCCACGAGCACCTGGGCGGCATCCCGCCGCAGGTCGACCTGGCCCGCGAGCGGCAGCTCGCCGAGCTGCTCGCCGACGCGGCCCGGGTCGGGCACCTCAGCTCCGCGCACGATCTCTCCGACGGTGGTCTCGCCCAGAGCCTGGTCGAGTCCAGCCTGCGGCGCGGCGTCGGCGCCCGGGTCGTGCTGCCGGAGCACTTCGCCGGCGGCTCGATGCCGTTCGTCTTCCTGTTCAGCGAGTCCGCCGGCCGCGTGCTGGTGTCGGTGCCGCGCGGGCACGAGAAGGCGTTCACCGCCCTCTGCGCCGAGCGCGGGGTGCCGTGGGAGTTCATCGGGGTCACCGACCCGGCCGGCGGCGCACTGGAGGTGCACGGCCAGTTCCGGATCGGCCTCGACGAGCTGCGCGAGGCGCACACCGCCACCCTCCCGCGCCTCTTCGGCGGCGCGGAAGCGGCCCGGGTGGAGGTGGAGGCCGCCCGCACCGGGACGACCACCGTCCTGCCGGCCACCGCCGAGCAGCCGGTCGACGTCGACCCGGCCGAGGTCGCCTCCGAGCCGATCGCGCAGGCCGGCGCCGCTCCGGTGGAGACCGAGGCCGAGGCCGAGGCGACCGCCTCCGCCGACGTGGCGGACGCTCCGGTGGCCGACGACGCCCCGACCGGCGAGGCTGTGGTGAACGAGGCTGCGGCGGACGAGGCACCGGCGGACGAGGCCGACGGCCCGACCGACGGTCCCGCCGACGCTTCCGATGCCACGGGCGGCCCGGACGGCGCCGCGACGGCCACCGCTGACCCGGACCAGCGTCCCGCCCCGGATCAGCGCTGAGGCCCTGGCCTTGGCCGTCTTCGCCCAACCCGGCGCCGGCGCCCGGTTCGACTGGGGGCTGAGCGGGGCCGCGGAACTCGGCCGGGTCTGCGCCGCCCTGGTGGTGGTGGACGTGCTCTCGTTCACCACCGCCGTGGAGGTGGCGGTCAGCCGCGGCATGCGGGTGCACCCGTTCCCCTGGGGCGAACAGGCCGCCGACTACGCCCGCCGGGTCGGCGCCGTCGCGGCTGTCGGCCGCCGGAAGACGACCCCGGAACACCCGTGGTCGCTCTCCCCGGCCGCGCTGCGGACCGCGCCGGTCGTCGCCGACCTGGTGCTGCCGTCGCCGAACGGCTCGGCCATCAGCGCCGCCGCGAGCGCCACCGGCGTGCCGGTGGTCGCGGCGTGCCTGCGTAACGCGCCCGCCGTCGGGCGCTGGCTCCGCGCCCAGGGGTACGGCTCGACCGACGCCCCCGTGGGAGTGGTGGCCGCCGGTGAACGCTGGCCGGACGGTTCCCTGCGCCCCGGCGTGGAGGACCAGCTCGGGGCGGCCAGCGTGCTCGACGCCCTCTCCGGGGTCCCGGGCGGGCTCTCGGTGGAGGCGGCCATGGCCCTGGCCGCCCTGGCCAGCACGCCCGACGTGCCGGCCGCGGTGCGGGGCTGCGTCTCCGGCCGGGAACTCGTCGAGGGTGGCTTCGCCGAGGACGTGGCCGTCGCCGTCGAACTCGGCGTCTCCGACGTGGTGCCGGTGCTGCGCCAGGGCTACTTCGCCGCCGGCTGAGCCGGCGGCCCCCTCGCCGCGGTGCTCGCCGAGGATCCCGACACGCTCGTCGACGGCCCCCCGGGTCGGTCCGCCCGGCTGCGGTGCCGTTCAGCGCCGGCGCTACGAACGTGATGACGTCAACGAGTCAGCGGCGGGCCGGGCGAGCCCTGCAGGTGATGCGGCCGCCGTGTGCGTGGTGTGGCCGGCTCCTCGCCGTCGTCGGGGAGCAGCCGGCGCAGCTCCGGGGCCAGCCGGATCAGCGAAGTGGCCGCCCGGCTCAGCCGGGCGGCCACTCTCGTCGTGCTCGGTGGGGCGCTCGCGCCCCGGCCGTCAGTCGTCCAGCCAGTCCAGGCGGCGGCCGCCGCGGTCCTGCGGGGCGTCGGGTCGGCCCCGCCCGGCCTCGGCCGGGTCGGCGTAGTAGCCACCCTGGTCGTGGCCCGGCTTGTCGTAGCCACCGCCGCGCTGCTGCGGCGGCTGCTGCTCCTGGCCGTAGCCGCCCTGCTGGCCGTAGCCACCCTGCTGAGGCTGGCCGTAACCGTTGCCGCCGCCGTAGCCGCCGCGCTGGTCGTAACCGTCGTAGCCGCCCTGCGGGCCGCCGTCGTAGCCGCCCTGCTGGCCGCCGTCGTACCCGCCGCCCTGCTGGCCGGCGTCGTATCCGGCCTGCTGGCGACCGTCGTAGCCGCCCTGGCGGTTGTCGTAACCACCGGCCTGGCCGCCGTCGTAGCCGCTGGCCGGGCCGTTGTCGTAGCCGCCCGCGGGACCGTTGTCATAGCCACCTGCCGGGGCGCCGTAGCCGCCGGCGGGGCCGGCGCCGTAGCCGCCCTGCTCCGGGCCACCGCCGTACTGGCCCTGGCCGGGCTGGTCGTAGCCCCGGCCCTGGTCCGGCTGGTAGGTGCTGGTCGGGTACGGGTCGGCCGGCGGCGCGTACTGGGTGCTGTCACCCGTGTAGCGGCCGGTGGGCTCGTCGTAGCGCTCGCTGCCGTAGCCGCCGCCCTGCGCTGGCGGGTAGCCGGCGGCGCCGGCACCGTAGTCGGGGCCGCCGTAGCCGCCGCCCGAGGACGGGGCCGCGCCGTAGCCGCCGCCCGAGGCGGGGGCGGTGCCGTAGCCGTTGTTGCCGCCGTAGCCGCCCTGACCGGGAGCCTCGTCGCCGTAGCCGCCGTAGCCGGGCTGTCCCGCCCCGGCGCCGTACGAGGGCCCGGGCGGCGCGCCATACGGATCCGGCGGGACGTCGTCCACGACCGGGCGGTGCATCATGGTCGGCGCGTCGCTGAGCGAGGTGCCGCCGAGCATGGTCGGGGCCGCCCCGGCGCCCATGCCGTTCACCACCCGGGTCTGGTCGTCCGCGCCCCGGTAGGCGCCCCGGGCACCCGGCACGGCGCCGGCCGCTCCAGCCGGACCACCGGGGCCGATCGGCCCGTTCGGACCGTCGCCGTCACCGTCGCCGTCCTCGTTCTTGCGCCGCATGTAGAGCAGCACGATGGTGCCCACGCCGACGGCGACGAAGAGGCCGCCGAGCAGGATCAGCAGCCAGGAGCTGAAGCCGCCCGAGTCCTCGTTGGCGGCCGGCTGCTGGGCGGCGGGCGACTCGCTGGCCGCCTCGTCGGTCGCCTCGTCGGTGGCTTCCTCGCTCGGCAGGGCCTCTTCGCTGGCCGACGCGCTGGGGCTCGGCGAGGCCTCCACCTTGATCGGCACGCTGATCCGCACACCGGTCACCGACTGGCCGGCCGACGCGTTGACCGACTTGGTGCCGGGGTTGGCGTCACCCTTGGTGGCGCCCAGGTCGATCCGGCCCGGCGCGATCGGGTCAGAGGCGGAGCCGGTGAAGCGGAAGTTGCCGCTGCCGTCCGTGTGGGTCTCGCGCTTGTTGTTCCGGCTGTCCCGGAGCATGACGAGAGCGTTCTCGACGGGATCGCCGTTGTCCGCGATGACGACCTTGCCGGAGATGGACTTGACCGTCTGCGGCTGATCCGGGGTCGGGGGCGCGGCGGGCCGAACGGTGACGCGCAGCGTGCGGGGATTGTCCCCGGTGACCGTGATCCTCGCCTGGGTCCCGTTGGCCGCGGGCGCGGTGGCCGCGGCCGACAGGGTCAGGGTCACCGGCTTCGGGGCCGGGATGCCGCCGAAGTCGATCGGCCCACATCCCCCACACGTGACTCCGTCAGGCAGGCCGGTCACGTCGATGTCCGCGGACGACTCGCCGGCGTCCGGCCGCACCACGACGTTGACGGTGCTGCTCCTGCCGGCGTCGATCGTGACCGAATTGTCGGCGGTGCTGATCTTGGCGGCCGAGGCCGATGTGGCGGGGACGGTGAGCAGCGCGCCGAAGACCAGCGCCACGACCACACCGGCCCGCTGCTTCCAGGCACGTCGGTGTGTTGACACGTCCACCGCCTTCCGGGTCTGATCTCCCCGCCGGCCGTTCCGGCCGGGTGATCACTCACGGTACGAATACGCCGTCGGCAACTATGCCTTGTCTGGCCGGGCTATCTCTACCCAGGGCCAGCGTCGAGCTCGTTGCCGCCGGGTCGTATCGTCCCGTCGTGTCCTCTCCGCACACTTATTCCGCCGCGGTAGCGGCGACGTTGACGGCGCTGGATGAGGGGCGTACGCCCGATCGGCCGGTGTACCGGGAGGCGGTCCGTACCCTCTTGGCCGCCCTCGCGGAGCGCGCCCCCGGCCGATCGGTGGAGGTGCGGGTTCCACCCTACGGCGCGGTGCAGTGCGTGGCGGGGCCGCGACACACCCGCGGAACGCCCCCGAATGTGGTGGAAATGGACCCGGCGACCTGGCTGGCGCTGGCCACCGGCCGCCTCGGCTGGGCGGAGGCCGTCACCGAGGGTCGCGTACGGGTGTCCGGCATCCGGGCGGACCTCTCCGATCACCTTCCGCTCTAGCTGCGGCGACCCGCCGCGCGCGATCACGCACAGCGGGCACTCCGTGACTGTCGGTATCGACTGCTGTTCGCGTACACTGTGAGGCGACGACGGTCCCCGGCCCACGGCGCGGAGTTTGCCCCCGACCTCCGCCAGGCCAGTCCAGACCCCAGCATGAGGGAGCGGCAGGTGCCCCGAGGCGATGGCCGGCTGAGCCACGACCTTGACCCCCAGCGACCCGGCCCCCAGGACGCGTGCGGCGTCTTCGGCGTCTGGGCGCCGGGGGAGGAGGTCGCGAACCTGACCTACTTCGGGCTCTACGCCCTCCAGCACCGCGGCCAGGAGGCCGCGGGCATCGCGGTGAGCGACGGATCGGGCGTGGTGGTCTACAAGGACCTCGGCCTGGTCGCCCAGGTCTTCGACGAGCCGACCCTGGCGAGCCTGCGCGGGCACGTGGCGATCGGGCACGCGCGCTACTCGACCACCGGCGGGTCGACCTGGGAGAACGCCCAGCCGACCATCCGGGCCACCACCTCCGGCACCACGATCGCGCTGGCCCACAACGGCAACCTGGTCAACACCGCCGAGCTCCAGCGCGAGGTGGCCGACCGCGGTCTGGACTCCGACGGCTCGACCAACGACACCTCGCTGGTCACCATGCTGCTGGCCAGCCGCCCCGACCTTTCCGTCGAGGCGGCCGCCCTGGAGGTGCTGCCCCAGCTGCGCGGCGCGTTCAGCTTCGTCTTCATGGACGAGTCGACCCTCTACGCGGCGCGTGACCCCCACGGGGTCCGCCCGCTGGTGCTCGGCCGGCTGGAGCGTGGCTGGGTGGTGGCGAGCGAGACCGCGGCGCTGGACATCGTCGGCGCGAGCGTGGTGCGCGAGGTCGAGCCGGGCGAGCTGATCGCCATCGACGAGGACGGGCTGCGGTCCAGCCGGTTCGCCGCACCCGAGCCCAAGGGCTGCCTCTTCGAGTACGTGTACATCGCCCGCCCGGACGCCACCATCGCCGGCCGGAACGTGCACTCGGCCCGGGTGCAGATCGGCCGCCAGCTCGCCAAGGAGCACCCGGTCGAGGCCGACCTGGTCATCCCGGTGCCAGAATCCGGCACCCCGGCGGCGATCGGCTACGCCGAGGAGTCCGGCATCACCTACGGCCAGGGCCTGATGAAGAACCCGTACGTCGGGCGCACCTTCATCCAGCCGTCGCAGACCCTGCGCCAGCTCGGCATCCGGCTCAAGCTGAACCCGCTGCGGGAGAACGTGCGCGGCAAGCGCCTGGTGGTGGTGGACGACTCGATCGTCCGAGGCAACACCCAGCGGGCCATCGTGCGGATGCTGCGCGAGGCGGGCGCGTTGGAGGTCCACGTCCGGATCTCGTCCCCGCCGGTCAACTGGCCCTGCTTCTACGGGATCGACTTCGCCACGCGGGCCGAGCTGCTGGCCAACGGGCTGGACAACGAGGGCATCCGGCGGTCGATCGGGGCCGACACGCTGGGTTACGTATCGCTTCCGGGTCTCATCGCCGCGACCGAGCAGCCGAAGACGCGGCTCTGCCGGGCGTGCTTCGACGGGGAATACCCGATCGAGCTGCCGGCCGGGAACCTGATCGGCAAGCACGTGCTCGAAGGGGTGGGCCGCCGGGTCGCCGCCGAGGTGTCCGAGCCCACCGCCCCACTGAACGACAACTTCAGCTCGGCGCGTCTGACGCCGCGCCCCGACCTGAAGCCGTCGGTCGCCACTCCGGGCGGCGCAGCCACCCACCGCCCGTAGCACCACCGACGCGGGGCGGCCACCGGCCGGCTCGCGGGAACCACAAAGGGGAGAACCGTGACGCACGTGTCCGAGCGCAGCGGCGCAGGATCCAGCCCGACGGGCGCCGGCGGCGACCGCCAGCCCTGGTCGGCGGGGGCCGGCCGTACGCAGCGCAAACGCTCGGTCTCGTACGCGGACGCCGGGGTGTCGATCGAGGCGGGCGACCGCGCGGTCGAGCTGCTGAAGTCCAAGGTCCGGCAGACCCGGCGCCCGGAGGTCATGGGTGACCTGGGCGGCTTCGCCGGCCTGTTCCGGCTGGACACGAAGAAGTACAAGAACCCGATCCTGGCCTCCTCCACCGACGGGGTGGGCACCAAGCTGGTGATCGCCCAGCAGCTCGACATCCACGACACGGTCGGCATCGACCTGGTCGCCATGGTGGTCGACGACCTGGTGGCCTGCGGCGCCGAGCCGCTGTTCCTGCTCGACTACATCGCCACCGGCGAGGTCGTCCCCGACAGGGTCGCCGAGATCGGCGCGGGCATCGCCGACGGCTGCCGCTACGCGGGCTGCGCCCTGCTCGGCGGCGAGACCGCCGAGCACCCGGGGGTGCTGCGCCCCGACGAGTACGACATCTCCGCCACCGGTGTCGGGGTGGTGGAGGAGAGCGACATCCTCAGCTCGGAGCGCGTCGAGGTGGGCGACGTCGTGATCGCGATGCGCTCCTCCGGCCTGCACTCCAACGGCTACTCGCTGGTCCGGCACGTGCTGCTGGGCGCCGGCCGGATGCGGCTGGACGTGGTGATCGAGGACTTCGGCCGGCAGCGGACCCTCGGCGAGGAGCTGCTCACCCCGACCAAGATCTACGCGCAGGACTGCCTCAAGCTCATCGCCGAGGCCGAGGTGCGGTCGCTGGCCCACGTCACCGGCGGCGGCATCCCGGGCAACCTGGTCCGGATCCTGCCCGAGCACGTCGACGCGGTGGTCAACCGCTCCACCTGGAAGCCGCAGCCGATCTTCGACCTGATCCAGTCCAAGGGCCGGATCGAGGACCCGGAGATGGAGGCGACGTTCAACATGGGCGTCGGCATGTTCGCGATCGTCTCCCCCGAGGACGCCGACCGCGCGCTGGCGACCCTGACCGGCCGCGGCGTCGACGCCTGGCAGGCCGGCGAGATCATCGAGGGCTCGGGCAACGTGCAGATGATCGGTCAGCACACGCGCGGGTGATCACTCTCCGGTGATCATCCGGGCACCTGATCGGGGGTTCACCCGACTGGCCACCGCCGCCTAGCCTGAAGGGCAGTTCAGGCTAGCGGGGGAGGGTTGATGGCTGCGCGTACGCACACCGGAATGCGGGGCATCGCCGCCGTCCCCTCGTACGTGGTGATGCAGCCGACCACACTCTGCAATCTCGACTGCGTCTACTGCTACCTGCCGCTGCGGGCGGTGGACCGGCGGATGCCCGTGCCCGTCGCCGAGGCGGTGGCGGCCTCGGTGAACCCCTGGGCGGCCGCCGGGCGCTTCTCGGTGGTCTGGCACGGCGGGGAGCCGCTCGCGGCCGGCCGGGAGCACCTGGCCGCCCTGCTGGCCCCGTTCGGGCCGGAGGTGGAGCACCACGTCCAGACCAACGCCACGCTGATCGACGACGCCTGGTGCGCGTTCTTCGCCGAGCATGGGATCCGGGTCAGCGTGAGCGTGGACGGCCCCCGGGACCGCAACGGCGAGCGGGTCACCCGGGGCGGCCGGCCGGCGTACGACCGGATTGTGGCCGGGGTGGCGGCGCTGCGCCGGCACGGGCTGCCGTTCTCGGCGCTGGCGGTGGTCTCCCGGCCGGAGCCGGGGCTGGCCACCGAGCTCTACGACTACTTCCTCGATCTCGGCTGCGACGTGCTGGGGATCAACATCGAGGAGACCGAGGGCGTCAACACCCGGACGAACGCCCGGGACGCGGCCGCGGTGACCGGGTTCTGGGCGGAGCTGGTGGGCGCCTGGCGCCGGGATCCCCGGATCCACCTGCGCGAGGTCGAGTGGTCGCTGCGCTACGCCGGCGCCGTCCTGGCCGGCACGGCGGACGACCTGCTGCCCCGCCGGCTCGACCCGATCCCCACGGTCGCCCAGGACGGCTCGGTGGTGGTGCTCTCCCCGGAGCTCGCCGGCTTCACCGACCCGCACTACGGCGACTTCAGCAGCGGTAACGTGCTGAGCACCCCGCTGGCCGAGATTCTGGCCGGCGCCGGGGGGACGCCCTGGGTGGGCGAGTTCCTCACCGGCGTGGAGGCGTGCCGGTCGTCCTGCCCCTACTTCGGCTTCTGCGGCGGTGGCCACGCGGCCAACCGCTACTTCGAGCTGGGGCGTTTTGACGGTACGGAGACCGAGCACTGCCGCAACAGCAAGATCCGCCTACTGGAGGGAGTGTTGGAGCATGCCCGAGACCACGAGTCACCGGCAGCCTGAGCGCGTCGGAGGAGCCGAGCCCGATCCGGTCGCGGACCGGGTGCGGGAAGCCGCCGGCGGACTGACCGCACTTCTCCACGAGGCCGAGGCCGCGCGCCTGCTGCGGGCGGAGGTGTCGGGGGGCGACGGCGCCAGCGCGGTGTGCGCCTGGAACCACTTCGAGAACATCCCGACGTTCTACAACTGGAACAACCGGCCCCGCTGAGGGCGCGCGTCCGCGATCAGGGACCTGCCGGTCGGCCGGAGTGGCTCGGGCCGGCGTGGCCCCTGATCGTCGGCGCGTCGCGTTGGAAGGGCACATGCGTGAGCACGCGGGGAGTCACCGCGTGCTCAGATGCGACCGGAGGTCAGCGGGTCGGACGAACCCAGGTGTCCGGGTCGTCGTCCGCGTGATCCTCATCATCGTCGTCGACATACTCTTTGTAGTCGTCGTCGAAGTGCTGCTCAGACTTCCCACCAGCACCCGCCAACTCGCGCTGCAAGGCGGTGAGGTCGGTGTTCGGGGAGTGGTACTTCAACTCCCGGGCCACCTTCGTCTGCTTGGCCTTAGCACGGCCGCGCCCCATGGCTCGACCCCCTCGCACAGAATGCGGGGCAGCCCGAAGGCGGGCCCCGATGACGTCAGGCATCTCTCGTGGCTCTTACGGTACATGGGGATGCCACCGTTCGGCACCTCGGGTTACCGCCAACCGGCCCTGCGAGTCGCAGTGAACCGGCCGTCACACAGTGTACCCGGTAAGGAGCGGACAGCGGGACCGGCCGTGACAGCGGTCAAATGGGTACGAAGCACCCCAGCGTCCAGCTTAACGCCGGTGCCGGCGGCGCTGCGGCCCGGGGGCCGAGCCGGGCGGCCCGCCCCCGGGTGACATTCAGCGCAGGTGGATCGTGCGCAGCCGGCCGACCTCGGCCATCCGGCGCTCGGCGAGCCGGTCCGCGGCCACCGCCGGCGGGACGCCCTCGTCGTCGGCGAGTCGCAGGATCTCCCGGGTGGTGTCGAAGATCCGGGTGGCCCGCAGCTTGGCGCGGTCGAAGTTGAAGCCCTCGATCTCGTCGGCGACCTGGATCACGCCGCCGGCGTTCACCACGTAGTCCGGGGCGTAGAGGATGCCCCGGTCGGCGAGGACCTTCTCGATGCCCGGGTGGGCGAGCTGGTTGTTGGCCGCCCCGGCGACCACCTTCGCGCGCAGCACCGGCACCGTGTCGTCGTTCAGCGCGCCGCCCAGCGCGCACGGGGCGTACACGCCGATGTCGGAGGCGACCAGCGCCGCGGTGTCGTCGACCAGCGTGACCTCCGGGTGGGTGGCGCGCACCCACTCCCGGGCCTTCGGGTTGACGTCGGTCGCCACGACCTCGGCCCCGTCCTCCAGCAGGTGGCCGGTGAGGTACTTGCCGACCTTGCCCAGGCCGGCCACGCCGACCCGCTTGCCGGCCAGCGTCGGGCTGCCCCAGACGTGCTCGGCGGCGGCCCGCATGCCCTGGAAGACGCCCCAGGCGGTGAGGACCGAGGAGTCGCCGGCGCCACCGTGCTCCACGCTGCGGCCGGTGACGTAGCTCGTCTCCCGGGCGATCACGTCCATGTCGGCGACGTAGGTGCCGACGTCGCAGGCGGTGTAGTAGCGGCCGGCCAGGGACTCCACGAAGCGGCCGTAGGCCCGCAGCAGCGCCTCGCTCTTGATCTGCTCCGGGTCACCCCAGATGACCGCCTTGCCGCCACCGAGGTCGAGGCCGGCCAGGGCGTTCTTGTACGCCATGCCCCGGGAGAGGTCGAGCACGTCGGCCAACGCCTCCGCCTCGGTGGCGTACGGGTAGAACCGGGTGCCGCCGAGCGCGGGGCCCAGCGCGGTGGAGTAGATCCCGATGATCGCCTTCAGGCCGGACTGCTTGTCCTGGCAGAACACGACCTGTTCGTGACCCGTGGATCCCGGGTCGTCGGTGCTGGCGAATACGCCCATGGCTGACTCCTGTGTCGGTGTGCGCCCTTGTGGGGCGCGGACCCTGTTGGCACGCCGGCGGGATGGTGCCGGTGCTGCTGAGCCTAATATCGGCCGCAGCCGTACTGTCGCGCACGTCACGACGCCTCGTGACGGCGGCGGCGGAGAAGTCCCGTCTCGTGGGAGGATCGCGCCGTGCCGTCGCTCTTCGCTTCATACCTGCGCGTGTACGAGCCGCTGACCGCCTTCGATCGCGACCGCCAGTCGTACTGGCGCCGCTACGTCAACGACGGCCGCGCGGTCGCCCCGCTGGAGGGGCCGGTCCGGCAGCGGACGGCGGTGATCGAGGCGCTGGGCGCGGGCTGGACCCGGCTGCCCGACCTGCCCGACGAGGCGTACGTCCTGGAGACCGACGACACGCTGCTGGTCTGCCCGTGGAACCTGCGGATCCGGGTCGCCGAGGCGGCGTTGACCGCCCGGGACGGGGTGCCCTCGGTGCTGGCCGACGCGTTCGTCCCGCCGGTCCTGGCCGGCCAGGCGAAGGCCGTGGTGGAGGACTGGCGCAGCGGGGCGCGCGTGCTGGAGCACGGGGTGCCCCGGGTGCACGAGCAGATCGCCACCTGGGGGGTGCCGCTGCGCTGGTTCGTGCTCTTCGACGCGCAGGAGCGGCACCTGGTCACCGAGCCGGAGCGGCGGGCGCTGCGCTACCGGACGGAGATCTCCAAGGCGCGCCGCCGGTCGTCCCGGGCGCTGTCGGTGCTGCGTAAGTCGGTCGGCGAGGCGCCGATCACCGAGGCGGTCGAGGAGGCCGCCCGCTGGCTGGAGGAGTTCCACCCCCGCTCGGTGGTGGAGCTCGACTACGGCGGTCTGGTGCAGCTGCTGCCCGACGAGACGCTCGTCGCCGACGACTCGACCGAGCTGGTCGCGGCCGGGTTGGCCGGCCTCTCCCGCGGCGAGGCGGAGGATGCCTCCGCGGCGTACGACAAGCTGGTCGCCCGGTGGCGCGCGGTGCAGCTGCTGGAGCGCTGCAACTAGGGCCGGGTTTGCCCGGGTTGAGGCCTCTCGATGCGAGAGTGTCTCGTAGTTGACGCATCACGAACCGTGATCATGAGTCCCATTAAGGTAGCTTCTGCGGCATAAAAGTCGTAAAAATCGGGCATGGTTCATCCGTCCGTCTAGGGACCTTCAGCCGTTCGGCCCATGTCGGACATCGGGGACTAGCCGGACCATGGGAGACGCGTCGGCCGGCGGGACCCCGGCCGATGTCTATACATGTGGAGGAGTGACCCCGATGGCATCGCGAACGCACGAACCAGAGCCGCTACTCACACCGGCCGAGGTGGCGTCGATGTTCCGTGTCGACCCGAAGACGGTGACCCGGTGGGCCAAGGCTGGCAAGCTCAGCGCCATCCGGACCCTGGGCGGCCACCGCCGTTACCGCGAGTCGGAGGTTCGGGCCCTGCTGCAGGGGCAGATTCCCCAGCAGCGTCAGGGGGACTGACGACCCGCACGTTTCTCAGGCGTTCCGATCAGGGGCGGTGGGACGTCGCGCCAGCGACGATCCGCCGCCCTCAATCGTTTCCGGGGGCGGCTCAGTCGAGCACGATGCGCAGGCCGACCGTGCCGCCCTCGCCCCGGCGCAGCCGGCTGCCCAGCAGGCTCAGCCGGCCGATCAGCCGGTACTTCTGCTTGAGCAGCCCCCGGATCCGCCGGGTCGACTCCGGGCCGCTGACGGTCGCGTGTCCCGGCACCGCCTCGCCGTGCGGCCGGCCGCGCACGTCGCACGGGGCCACCGTGACCCGGCCGTCGCGCCGGATCCGCTTCACCTTGCCGGAGTCCGACACGGTCCACACCGCCAGCGCCTCCCCGTCCCGCACCGCCCACACCGGAGTCGGCACCGCCCGCCCGTCCTTGCGGAAGGTCGTGAGCAGCACGTACTTCTCCGCCGCCAGGCGGTCGAGGTCTGTCACGCCGCTCAGGATACGGCCGCGACAGGCCGGCCGAGCCCGGATAGCGTGATCGCCGTGAGCGCGAGGAGTGAGCCGGGTCTGCGAGCCCCGCAGTCGCGAACAGAGACAGCGCCGTGACCGGGGAACCCACGATCGGCGACGTGTTCGGCGAGATGATCCGCGACGCGTACGCGGTCAGCACCGGAATCGGACCGCGGCCGCTGGTCGGCGGGCGGCTGCCCCGGCCGGTCATCGAGATCATCGAGCGCGACGACGGGCTGGTCAACGGCGCACCCACCGAGCACTACCTGGACCCGCCGGAGCGGTGGCAGCCGTACGACCACCGGGCCGTGGACCGGGTGCACGGGCAGGTGCTGGACATCGGCGTCGGGGGCGGCCGGATCGCGCTGCACCTCCAGGAGCGCGGCGTGCCGGTCACCGGGCTGGACACCTCGGCCGGGGCGCTGCGGGTTAGCCGGCACCGGGGCGTACGCGACCTCGTGTACGGCACCGTGGACGAGCACGTCGCCGACGGCCGGCGCTACGACACCTTCCTGCTGCTCGGCAACAACCTGGGGTTGTTCGAGGGGCGGGAGCGGGCCCCCGTGCTGCTGGCCGCGCTCGCCGCGCTGGCCCGCCCCGGCGCCCAGGTCATCGCGCACGGCACCGACCCGTACGGCACGACCGATCCGGTGCACACCGGCTACCACGAGCTGAACCGGCGGCGGGGGCGGCTGGGCGGGCAGCTCCGGCTGCGGCTGCGCTACCGGCAGCTCGGCACCGAGTGGTTCGACTATCTGGTGTGCTCGGTCGAGGAGTTCGCCGAGCTGGTCCAGGGCTCGCCGTGGCGACTGGTCGACGTGGACGCCGAAGATCGCCCGTACTACCTGGCCACCCTCAAGCTGAAGCGTTAGGACGGGCCCTTGTTGTCGCGCAGGCGACAACAAGGGCCCCTCCTTCGCTCTTAGACCTGCACGGTGGGGGTGGTCTGCTCCGGGGGCAGGCCGCCGTCGCCGTCGACCACCTCGTCCGGCGTGCCGTCCTCGTCGAGGTCGACCATGGTGATGTCCACCTTGCCGTCGCCGTCGGTGTCGAACTGGAACAGGTCGGCCTTCCCGTCGCCGTCGGTGTCCACCACCCAGACGTCGGTCTTCCCGTCGTTGTTGGTGTCCGCGCGGAGCAGGTCCACCCGCTCGTCGCCGCGGGTCTCCACGGTTTCGGTGCTCTCCGCGCTCTCCGGTGCCTGGCTCATCTCGATCCTTCCCTCGGCGTTGACGGCCGTCTGTACCCGATCCGGCGCGCCCCCACGCATGCCCGCGGGCCGGCCCTGCATAGGGTCGCACCCAGGAACGAGCGAGCGGACCCACCCGGCGCGGCGGAGACCCCGCCCGTCCTGGAGGCCGCGGCGGAGGGACATCGATGAGTGGTCGTTTTGTGGTCGTCGGGGCCGGCACCATGGGCCTCGGCATCGCGTACGTGGCGGCCGGCGCCGGTTACGCGGTCGAGCTGGTCGAGGTGGACCCGGCACGCGGGGCCGACGCGGTGCGGCGGCTCGGCGAGCTGTGGAAGCGCGGCGTGCAGCGCGGCAAGCTGACCGCCGAGGCGGCGACGGCGAACCGCGAGCGGGTCACGCTGCGGGCCGGGCTCGCCGAGGTGGCCGAGGGCCCCGACGTGATCGTGGAGGCGGTCCCCGAGCGGCTCGACCTCAAGCGGGCCGTCCTCCGGGACGCCGAGGCCCGCCGGCCCGCCCTGCTCGGCAGCAACACGTCCAGCATCCCGATCGCCGAGCTGGCCGAGGGGCTGCAGCGGCCGGCCGCCTTCCTCGGGCTGCACTTCTTCAACCCGGTCTGGGCGATGGCGCTGCTCGAGGTCGTGGTCGGCCCGGCCACCGCGCCGGAGACCACCGAGGCGGCCGTCGCGCTCGCCGGCCGGCTGGGCAAGGACCCCGTCGTGGTACGCGACCTGCCCGGCTTCGCCACCTCACGGCTCGGCGTGACCCTCGGCCTGGAGGCGATCCGGATGGTCGCCGACGGCGTGGCCAGCCCCGCCGACATCGACAAGGCGATGGTGCTCGGCTACCGGCACCCGGTCGGCCCGCTGGAGCTGACCGACCTGGTCGGGCTGGACGTCCGGCTCGACATCGCCCGCACGCTCCAGGCCGCGTACGGGGACCGGTTCGCGCCGCCGCCGCTGCTGGCGGAGATGGTGGCCGCCGGCCGGCTGGGCAAGAAGTCGGGCCAGGGCTTCTACACCTGGGAAGGCGGGGTCAAGCAGTGAGTGCGAGGAGTGAGCTTGCGAGCCCCGCAGTCGCGAACGAAAGGCAGGCACGGTGAGCGGGCTGCGGATCGAGGAGCTGCCGGACCGGCTGGTGGTCACCCTGGACCGGCCGGAGAAGCGCAACGCGATCGACGCGGACCTGATCGCCGAGCTGCACGCCGTCTGCGCCGAGCTGGAGGCGCGGCCCCGGCTGCTGCTGCTCACCGGCGGGACGGACGGCATCTTCGCCGGTGGCGCGGACATCGCGCAGCTTCGCGAACGCGGCCGGCTGGACGCGCTGGCCGCCATCAACCAGGCCGCCTTCGCCCGGATCCGGGCGCTGCCGATGCCCACCGTGGCTGCCGTGGACGGCCCGGCGCTGGGCGGCGGCGCGGAACTGGCGTACGCCTGCGATCTGCGGGTGTGCACGGCGCGTGCGGTGTTCGGGCAGCCCGAGGTGCGGCTGGGCATCCTCGCCGGCGCCGGCGCGACCTACCGGCTGCCCGCTCTGGTCGGGGAGGCCCGGGCCAAGGAGCTGCTCTTCACCGGCCGGCGGGTGGACGCCGACGAGGCGCTGCGGATCGGGCTGGTCAACCGGGTGGTGGCCGAGCCGGCGGAGCTGCTGCCCACCGCGCACGGCCTGCTCGACGAGATGGCCAAGGGCTCGGCGCTGGCGCTGCGGCTGACCAAGCTGGCGATGGACGCCCCGGCGGCCGCCCACCCGCAGCTCGACCTGCTCAGCCAGGCGGTGCTCTTCGAGGACGAGGAGAAGCAGCGGCGGATGACCGAGTTCCTGGAGCGGCGCCGCTCCCGCTGACCGCGGACACGACGAGGGCCGCACCGGTTCGCCCGGTGCGGCCCTCGTCGTCGTCTCACTGCCGGATCTGCACCCCGGCGTCGGCCAGCGCGGTGATCACCCGCGCCGACTCACCGAAGCCGATCACCAGCACGGCGTCCGCCCCGTAGTCCTTGATCTCCTTGGCGCCGGCGGCGAAGTCCACCGGCGGCGCCGACGCGCCGTCCGGGGGCACGTACGACAGCAGCTTCACCTTGTCGGCGCCCATGCCCGCCCGTTCCAGCTCGGAGCGGACGTTCTCCTGGAGGCCCTCGCCGTAGGAGTCCTTACGGGCGACGATCGCGATCTTGTGCGGTCCGTCGCGCATTATCACGTCGGCCAGCGCCCGACCCTGTAGGCCGTCCGGCGGTGCGGTGCGGAAGTAGAGGCCCTTGTCGTCCACCGTGCTCAGCCCGGCGTCGGTGTTCGACGGGGAGAAGAGGATCCGGCCGGCGGCCACCACGTCGGGCAGCACGGCCCGGGAGATGCCCGAGGCCCCGGCACCGATGATGACGTGCGCGCCCTGCTGGACGTGCGAGGCCACGGTCGCCTTCGCCACCTTCGGGTCGGTGCCGTCGTCGCCGTCGATCCACACCACCGGCTCGCCGAGCGCGCCACCCGCCGCGTTGATCTCACGGATCGCCAGCGCCGCGCCGGCCGCCATCGGCGGGTACGCCAGGGCCAGGTCACCGGTCTTCGGCAGCAGCCCGCCGAGCACCAGCGGGGAGCCGTCCTCCTTGTAGGACTTGCCCGGACGCGACTTCTTGCCCCGCGGCGGCGTCTTGGTGCTCGCCCCCGACTCGTCCCCGGCGCCGACGAACTCGGTCTTGCCGTCGTCGAGCTGCCGGTCGCCGAAGTGCAGCGTCGCGTAGCTGGCGGCGGCCGGCTCTCCGACGTCGGTGAACCCGGCCCGGGTCAGCGACACCCCGCGGTACTCGATGTCCTGGCCCGCCCGGGCCAGCTGGAGGCAGGTCGTGACCTCATCGCAGCGCTGGCCGCTGGTGGTCACGCCGACGACCTGCTGGGCGATCTCGCGGGGCTCGGTCGTGCCGGCGAGCTGGGCGGCCAGCACGCTTATCACGATGGCGTCGTAGGTTTCCGCCGAGTAGAGGAAGTCCTTGAGCCTCGGGTCTACGGTGCGTAGCCGTTCCTTGAAGCTCTCGGGCAGCGGCGTGAGCGGGGTGGTGCCCTTCATGCCGTTGAGAAGGTCCGCGCGGTCCTTCAGGGCGTCGACGTACGAGTTCTGCATGTTGCCGTCGGTGCCGTAGAGGCGCACCTGGGTGGCGGTGGCCTCTTCGGGCTTGTCGCTCCCGCAGGCGCTGGTGGCGAGCAGGAGCGCCGCGCAGGCCGTGGACAGGGCCGCACGCGACGCGCGAGATTTGAGCATGGTCGTCCTTCCTCCGGCGAAGGTCCGCTGCGCACATTAGCGTGCCGGCGCGGAGAGCGGGACCGTGGAGGTCGGTCCGTCGGCACCCCGACTGCCCGTATCACTCTCCGTGACGGCTGGGCCGTTCCGGGGTCACCGCTTGACCCTCAGAACTACTGTTCCGCAGGTGACCGACGAAGCACAGCAGACGCTGGACGATGCGACCGCCGTGCTCCGTTCGGCGCTGGCCGGCGACGGCGACGGCGTGGTGGGCACCTTCGACGCCGTCGTGGACCGCTCCGGGCTGGCCGGGGCGTACGGGGTGGCCTGGTGCCTGGCCGCCACCATGGTCGGCGACGAAGCCCCCGCGGGCGGCGCCGCGCTCGACTTTCCCGGGATCGACCAGGCCGACTACGACACGCGATGGGTGGCCCGCTTCGTCAGCGCGTACGCCAACGACGACGCCGACACCGGCGAAGCGCTGTTCGGAGCGGCGGCGGCCGACGGGCTGCTGCCCGACTGCCTGCTCACCCTCGCCGGGTCGACGGTCGCGACGCTGCGCAGCCGGGCGGGCTGACCCACCGCCTCATCCCGTCCGGGTCCCACCGCTGTGGTAGCTGTGGTGCATGTCCGAGGCGATGCTCAGCAAGGTCCGCAAGCTGCTCGCCCAGGCCGAGGACCCGGCCTGCACGCCCGCCGAGTCGGCCGCCTTCATGGCCAAGGCCACCGAGCTGATCGCCCGCTACGGCGTCGACCGGGCGCTGCTCGCCGCCCGCGAGCCGGGCACCGACCCGGTCGGCGACCGGGTGGTCGAGGTGGTCGCCCCGTACGCCCGGGACAAGGCCGGCCTGCTCGCGGCGGTCGCCGACCCGCTGCGCTGCCGCTGCGTACGCCGCCGGCAGGGCAGCGGCTTCGACCTGCACCTGTTCGGGTTCGCCAGCGACCTGGAACGGGTCGAGCTGCTCTTCACCTCGCTGCTCGTGCAGGCCGCGCACGGGCTGGCCGGCACCGCCGTACCGGGCGGGGAGCATCCGGCCGCCTTCCGGCGTACCTGGCTGGCCGGCTTCGCCCACGTGGTCGCCGATCGGCTGCGTACCGCCGAGGCCGGGGCGGTCGCCGGGTCCGGGGTGCCCTCGGTGGCGCTGGTGCTCGCCGACCGCTCCGACCGGGTCCAGCGCCGACTCGCCGAGGTGTACCCGCGGCTGCGCACCGCCCCACGTCGCCGGCTGGCGGGCAGCGGCTTCGGTCCGGGCGCGGCCGCGGGACGCCGCGCCGACCTCGGCAGCACCGGCGTGACCGGCACCGGAACCCCGGCGAGGGGCATCGGCGGCTGACCCGCCGCCGTCAGACGGTGGTACGGGCGACCGGGCATCGGCGGCTGAGCCGCCGTCGTCAGTCCGTGGTGCGGGCGACCGTGGCCAGGTAGCGGCAGAGGAGTTCGTGCCAGCCGGCGGTGAGCGCCTCGCGGTAGCCCTCGGCGGCCTCGCCGTGCCGGTCGAAGTAGCGGTGCTCGACATCGACACGGGTCAGCTCCGGCCCCTCGGGCTGGAAGAGGACCTCGACCTCGCTGGCCCGCGCCGGATCCGGCACCGGCACCCGGTCCGGCCCGAGCTGCCAGGTGAAGACCAGCCGCCGGGGTGGATCCCAGGTCAGCACACGGCCCCAGTCGCCACGGAAGCCGTACGGGCCGATCTCGTAGAGCATGCCGCCGGCCCGGGGTTCGATGCCCAGTTCGGCCAGCGCCTCCGGCCCCGACCAGGTGTATTCGCGCACCCACCAGTCGGTCAGCGACCCGGTGAACACGGCGTACGCCCGGTCGGCGGAGGCGGGGGCGAAGAGTGTGCTGCGGAGGGAGAATCGGTCGAATTCCTGGCGGACCTCATCCGGATCGGCCATCCCCTGTCCCATAGGCCCGGACCATACCGGCTGATGCCCCGCTGTGCAGCTTTCATATTCGGCCGCTTCCGGACAGCGGAAGACCCGCTTCCCGACAGCCCCGGGCCGTGCGATGCCGGTCGTCGCCGCCGCTCGCGAAGGGCGTACCGGACCACCAGGGATGCCGGACCGGAAACCGGGTAACCGCGGCTGATTCGGCCCAGCCGACGGGCCAGCGGGGAGCGGGAAGCATGAGCGAGAACGGAGCGACCGAGCGGGAGCCGGACCCGACGAGCGGGCGAGCCGCCCACCGGGGCGGCGGGCAGTCCGAGCCGGACGTCCTGCTCGACATCCCGGAGGTGACGGTCGACCAGATCCGGCTCTCCGTCAAAGCGCTCGACGCCGACCTGTCCCTGCGCGCCCGGCTGGCCAACCTGCTCCAGCTCGACGCCGGGGTCCGGGTGCACCTGGACGACGTGGAACTGGACGTCACCGGCGCCAGTGCCGAGGTGTTGCTCAAGATACGCCTGGAGAAGCTGGTGCAGATCCTGGACCGCGCGCTCACCACCATCGACCGTAATCCGCACCTGATCGAAGCGCTGGCCCGCTCGGCCGGGGGCGGCAGCGACGAGAACCGGGCGACCCAGCAACTCGCCAGCGCCCCCGTCCTGGACGAGCGCGGGCAGCGCATCGGGACGGTCGGTGCGGTGGCCGACCGGGCCCTCCGGGAGGGCCTCGGCCAGCCCGCACCGCCGCCCCCGGCGGCGCCGAGCGGGGCGCGTGCCCCCGAGCCGCCGACGGGTGACCGGGGGCAGGCAAAAACGCCAACGGCCGACCAGGGTCAGCCGAAGCCGCCAACGGGCGACCAGGGTCAGCCGAAGCCGCCAGCGGGCGGCGGGGGGCGGCCGCCGTCCGGCGCTGCCGGCGCTCCGCCCGCTGCCGGTGGTGGCGGGCAGCCGTCCGGTCGCGGGGGCGGCGGCGAGAGCGCCGGCGCCTGCCGGGAGGGCGGCCCGTTGAGCGGCCAGGGTGGCGGCCCGTCCCGCGAGGGTGGCCGCCCGTCCCGCGAGGGTGGGCAGACCGGCGGCGAGGGCGGCCCGTCCCGCGAAGGTGGGCAGACCCGCGAAGGTGGGCAGGCCGGCGGCGAGGGCGGCCCGTCCCGCGAGGGTTGGCAGCCCGGTCAGCAGGGCGGCCGGTCCGGCGAGGGTGCCGGCCAACCGACCACCGGCCGCGCAAACGCACCTGGCCCCGGGGCCGGGGAGCGGGGGAAGCCGGGCGGCGCCGGGAAGCCGGAGGAAGCGGAGAAGGGGCCGGGTGGCCCGCCCGGACCCGCCCAGCTCGCCGGCCAGGCCGGGGAGACGCTGTTGCAGGCCGGCCGGAGCGTCTGGGAGGCGATCCAGAACGGCATGAACCAGCATCGACCGAAGCGGTAGCCCCGGGAGGCTCAGCGAAGCTGGGCCGGGGACCGCCACCAGGCCGTACGCCGGAGCAGCAGCAACCCCGCAACCGGCGCAATCGTCACGGCGAGGGCGGCGCCGCTGGTCAGGTCGCGCGGCACCCAGACCAGGTTGTCTCCGATCCCGGTGGCATGCGCGGTGAGCGAGCAGGCCACCAGCAGCCCGACGGCCGCGAGCACGGCCCCGACCCGACGCCGGCCGCGCGTGGCCCGGGCGTCCTCCCGACCGGGCCGCCTGACCACCGCGACGGGCACGGGGAGCGACGGTGCCGTCCGGACGGCCACCGGCTCGGCGACGACGGCGGGTCGGACGCCGACTGCGGGGGACGGCGCGACGGCCGGTGCGGCCGGGTACTGGCCGGTCAGCCGCCACTGGAGGGCGGTCAGCCCTCGGACGGCCCAGACCATCGGCGGTACGACCAGCAGCAGGACCAGCGCCGCGTGGGTCGCCCACGCGCCGGCCAGGGTCGGGCCGCCCCAGGCGTTGGCGTACCAGCCGGTGCCGGCCTGCTCGCCGAGCCCGAGCCAGGGACGGAACGGGTACGCCAGCACGTTGATCAGCATCAGGAAGGCGAGCACCGCGGTCAGCGCGGTGGAGGCGACCGCGACCGGTAGAGCGAGCAGAGCCCCGCCCAGCCGACCCGGCCGGCGCACTGCCCCGCCGAACGCGCCCAGCGCCCGGGGAACGGCGACCACGGACCAGGCGAGCCGTCGCCGGCTCTCGGCCCCGTAGGTGACCCACCAGGGCGCGAAGATGTCCCGCTGCGCTCTCGTCATACGGCTCAGTCTTCGCCCCACTCCGCCGATGCACCATCGGGACCAACCCCGGCCCGGCCCCGATCCTGCCCCTGACCCGACGCCTTGTCGATCAAGAGGGTTGCGTCGCCAACCTCCGGCCCGGCGTTGCCAACCTCAGGCGCGGCGGAACTCCGCGCGCCAGCGGAGCCCACCGTCGGGGGCGACGATCTCCTCGACCCGGTTCGGGGCCAGCGGGCCGGCCGCGAAGGCGTCGACCTCGGCCCGGGCCAGCGGCCACGGCGGGCCCTCGACGACCTCGTCGTCCCCCCGGCCGGCCGCGATCACCAGCAGCGTCCCGTCCGGCGCGACGAGCCGGCCGACCGCCGGGATCGCCCGCTGCCGCAGCTCGGCCGGCAGTGCCTGCACGTTCATGCTCTCCAGCACGAAATCGAACCCGCCCAGCCAGTCGTGCGGCGGGTCGAGCAGGTCGGCGGTCTCGTACCGGACCGGGGAGTCCGGGTGGCGGCGGCGGGCCGCCCGTACCGCCGTGGGAGAGATGTCGAAGGCGACGGTGGCGAAGCCGAGGCGGGCCAGATGTTCGGCGTCGCGGCCGAAGCCGCACCCGACGACCACGGCGCGCCGACCGGATCCGTCCGGCCGGGTCCGGTCGGTCCACTCGCTGAGTAGGGAATGGGCCCGGGCGAGGTCCCACGGGACGACCGCCTCGCCCCGCTCGGCGTCGGCGTAGAGCCGCTCGAACCTGCCGGCCGGATCGCCCTCGGCGGTGGCCGGGGAAGACAACCGGTGGGTGAGATCGTGGTCGTGCACGGACGCCTCCTCGCCTCCGAGAAGCCCTGGACCCGTGGCTCCGGGTCGGCGCGAAGGGCCTCACCGTGTTGGTCGCCCACCCTAGCCTCCGTGCGCGCCCGATTCGTGCCCGATCAGACGGATGACCAAGGGCAACAGCGGTCATTACGAGTAGGAGACGACGAGGGCCCGCGGACGCCAGCGAGCGTGCAACATGCGCCGGTCACTGCGCGAACAGGTTGTTGAAGGAGCCCCCGCTCCGGCCGCTCCCAGGAGCCGGAGGCGCCGATGCAAGGCCGGTGATCAACTTCTCGACGCGGTCGCGGATGCCGTCGCGGACCTGGCGGACGACGTCGATGGGTTGTCCGGCGGGGTCGGTGAGTTTCCAGTCTTCGTAGCGTTTGCCGGGGAAGACGGGGCAGGCGTCGCCGCAGCCCATGGTGATGATGATGTCGCTGGCTTCGGCCGTGTCCCAGGTGAGTCGGGCCGGGGTCTGTCCGGTGATGTCGATGCCGACTTCGCGCATGGCTTCCACGGCGACGGGATTGATCTGGTCGGCGGGTTCGCTGCCGGCGGAGCGGACTTCGATGGTGTCGCCGGCGAGGTGGCGCAGCCAGCCGGCGGCCATCTGGGAGCGGCCGGCGTTGTGGACGCAGACGAACAGGACGGTGGGCTTGTCGCTCATCGGTGGGGGTTCCTGTCAGGCGATGGTGGGGCTGCGGCGTTCGATGAGGGTGACGTCGCGCCAGGTGCCGTGGTGGCGGCCGACGCGTTCGCGGGTGCCGACGGTGCGGAAGCCGCAGGCGGTGTGCAGGGCGAGGCTGGCGGTGTTCTCGGGGAACACGCCGGACTGGATGGTCCAGATGCCGGCCTGCTCGGTGGAGGCGATCAGGGCGTCGAGCAGAAGCCGGCCGACTCCTCGGCCGCGGGCGTCGGGGTGGATGTAGACGGAGTGCGCGACAACCCCGGCGTAGACGCACCGGTCGGACACGGCGGAGCAGGCGACCCAGCCCAGGACGCGGCCGGTGGCGTCGACGGCCACCCAGCGGTGGTCAGGCAGCCGGGTCGAGGTGAATTGCTCCCACGTCGGCGGCTCGGTTTCGAAGGTGGCGTGGCCGGTGGCGATGCCGAGCCGGTAGATGTCGAGCACGGCGTCGGCGTGCTGCTCGCCCATGGCGGTGATGGTGATGCCGCTGGTGCGGGCGGGAGCGGTCATCGGTTCTCCTCGGCAAGCTGCGGCACGACGACGGTGTCAGCGGTGTCGGCGGCGTGCGGGTACCAGGCGGCGAGGGCGGCGACGGCGACCAGGCCGCCGACGAGCTGGGCGGCGATGAAGCCGGGCACCGACGCCGGGGAGATGCCGGCGAAGGTGTCGGTGAAGGCCCGGCCGATGGTGACAGCCGGGTTCGCGAACGACGTCGACGAGGTGAACCAGTACGCCGCGCCGATGTAGGCGCCCACGGCTGCCGGGGCGGCGGAGGTTCGGCCGGAGCGGGCGAGGGCGAAGACCAGGACGACCAGGCCGGCGGTGGCGACCACCTCAGCGAGCCACAGGTTCCCCCCGGTCCGGTTGGTGCCGGACCAGGCCACGGCGGGCAGCCCGAACATCAGGTCCGCCAGGACGGCACCGACGATCGCGCCGGCGACTTGGGCGACCGTGTAGGCGGCGAGGTCGCGGGCGGTCAGTCCGGTGCCGGCGCGGCGGCCGAGCCACCAGTCGACGGCCGAGACGACCGGGTTGAAGTGCGCCCCGGACACCGGTCCGAAGGTCAGGATCAGCGCGCCCAGCGCCAGGGCGGTGGCGATCGCGTTTTCCAGCAGTTGGAGACCGACATCGGTGGGGGAGAGCCGGGCCGCGGCGATCCCCGAGCCGACCACGGCGGCGACCAGCAGGGCGGTGCCGGCGAACTCCGCCGACGCCCGCCGGGGCAGGGCGAGGCTCACGCTGCGGTGCTGGCGGCCGGGGCGGCGGAGATGTCCAGGAGCGCGCCGAGCTGCCGGAACGCTTCCGGCTTCACCCGGTACCAGACCCAGGTGCCGCGCCGCTCCGAGTCGACCAGGCCGGCTTCCCGCAGCACCTTGAGATGGTGGGAGATGGTCGGACCGGACAGGTCGAACGCCGGAGTCAGGTCGCAGACGCACATCTCCGGGACCGACGCGATCATCGACATCAGCCGCAGCCGGACCGGGTCACCCAGGGCCTTGAACATCGGCGCAACCACCGCCGCCTGCTCGGGGTCCATGGGGCGGACCGCGATCGGGGAGCAGCAGGCGACTGCGTTGAGGTCCACCACCGGCAGCTCTTGTTTCGACATGCCTCTAGCTTGACAGATCTCAAAACAGGGGGCAACGTGGGTCCTGCTTCGAAAAACATCTAGGCAAGGACGAAGCCATGCACCGCGGCTTGCCGCGCCGACGCCCGCTACGAGCGCAACCGCACCGCCGCTCTCCCCTACTACGTCCGCTGAACCTGTCAGGAGTGATCACCATGTCCCGTGTCCAGCTCGCCCTGCGCGTGTCCGACCTCGAAGGCTCCGTGGCCTTCTACTCCAAGCTGTTCAACGTTGAGCCGGCCAAGCGCCGCCCGGGCTACGCCAACTTCGCCATCGAGAACCCGCCGCTGAAGCTCGTCCTCCTGGAGGGTGAGGCCGACCAGCCCACCGTCATGGACCACCTAGGCGTCGAGGTGTTCAGCACCGACGAGGTCAACGCCGCCACCAAGCGCCTCACCGACTCCGGCCTGATCACGCTGGAGGAGAACAACACCGAGTGCTGCTACGCCCTCCAGGACAAGGTGTGGGTACGCGGCCCCGGCAACGAGCCGTGGGAGGTTTACACCGTCAAAGCCGACTCCGGCGCCCTCAGCAAGACAACTGAGGGCGAATGCCGCTGCGGCGAACCGAACGACGCCGAGAAGGAGCCGGTTGCCAGCGGCGCCCAGTCGAGCTGTTGCTGACTGCCGGGAATCCACGCGCCCGTCCTCTGTTCGGAGGGCGGGCGCGTTACTTTGCCGGCGTGCATCGAACGTGCAACTGGTAGCGGTGATCACGGGCTGGCCGGGGTGAACGCGGACAACTAGCGACCGGTGCGGCACGGCGCACACAAAGCAAGATCCCCACCGGCGTTTCCGCTGGTGGGGATCTCTGTAGCCCGGCGAAAGGCTATGTGGCCAGGGGCGGGGTCGAACCGCCGACCTTCCGATTTTCAGGCACCCGCATTTCCGC
The DNA here is from genome assembly GCF_042872345.1 of Micromonospora sp. NPDC005299. Classification (NCBI taxonomy): domain Bacteria; kingdom Bacillati; phylum Actinomycetota; class Actinomycetes; order Micromonosporales; family Micromonosporaceae; genus Micromonospora; species Micromonospora sp. NPDC005299. Next base: position 286,419 of record NZ_JBIAKG010000003.1, on the reverse strand, counting down.
AGGTCAGACGGCCGCCGCATCCCGTCGTGCGATGGCCCGTGCGACTAGCCTTGACATGCCATGAACGATGGCCGCATGAGTGACACGAACGTGGTGTTGGTCGCCGTCCGCCTGGTGCTCGTGGTCTTCTTCCTCTTCCTCTTCGTGGCCGGCGTCCGTCTCGCCGTGTCACGACGGTTCCCCGCAGTTTGGATGCGCCCGGCCCCTCCGACCGAGAACCAGCAGGCTCGGAGGGTCCGCATCGGCGTTGGCGTCGCGCTAGTCGCGGCCGGTGTGCTGATCCTGGAGGCCACGTCGCTCATCCCCATGCCCTTCCTGCTCTCCGGCATCTTGTTGGCGATAGCACTGCTGGTTGCTCTAGGTGCGCTCGGTTGGTTCGTCGTATCGCGGGAGTAGCCCACAACTAACTCCGCATGGTGATGTGCCGCGGCAGCCGTGCAGCATCGCCATGCGCGGCCAGCTCGGACAGGGCTTTGGCGATCTCCCGGTCACGCCCGTCGACGTACTACGCAAGTGGGCCGACATGCTGCCCTCATCGGTCGAGCCCAAGTTCTGACCAGGCGCGCGCTGCCGAGGCGCGCTGCAGACCTCCGCTACCGCCACTGGCCCGGACCGCCGACGGCATCCGGATCTGCCGATGAGCGGATGGCATTGGGCGCTGTTGCAGACCCTTGTCCCGCCGGACACCGACCGAATGCATGATCCGCAATGCGGGAGACACCCCCTACTCTGCACCGCTGTGCGGTTCTTCAAGAAGAAGCAGGAGCTTTCGGGCGGCGCCGACGAGTTAGCGATCGGCGGCTTCCTCGACGACGAGTCAGAACTTTTGAACGAGGCGCTGCTGGATCGGGAGTGGGGCGCGGCCCGCAGAATCCTCGCGGCGGCCGATAAAGAGCACTTCATGTACTATGTCCAGGTTGCTGCCGCTACCCACGGAGTCGAGGAGTGGATCGACGGACCAATACGGGCCCAGCCGGATGATCCGCTGCCGCTACTCATCGGCGGCGCCCGCGCGATCTCCTGGGCCGGCGAAGCCCGCGGCGATGGCCGGGCTAGCACCGTGCCCAAGGACGCCTGGCCCGTCTGGTTCCAGCGCTTGGAACTCGCCGAGAATCTCCTCGATCAGGCCCTGGACCGCCATCCGGCGCTGGCCGAGGCGTGGCACTACAAGATCTCCCTGAGCCGCAACCGTCAACTGCCAGCCGAGGAGCGTTGGCGGCGATTCAATCGACTTATCGAGATCGATCCGTCCCACTTGTTTGGGCACGTGACAATGCTCGACAGCCTGTTGCCCAAGTGGGGCGGCAGCTGGGACGAAGCCTTCCGGTTCGCCCGGGAGCGAACCGCGGCCTGCCCCGCCACCAATGTTCCCTTACTGATCATGAAGGTGCATCGCAACTTCCGCTGGGAGAGCGAGAACGGCGAAACCCGGTACTACCAGCGCCCGGACGTCGCCTCAGAGACCTACGACGCGGCCGAGCAGTCGTTCTGGCATGACGACTACGAGACCTCAACCCTGACACCCATTCTCTGGAACCATTTCGCTTTTGCGCTGACCTACGGCCGGTACTTCAGGCAGGCCTGCACCCTCTACGACGCCATCGGCAGCGACTTCGTCCGCAAGGAACCGTGGCAGACCGTCGAGCGCTACCGCAATATGCGCGACTGGGCCCGCGAGGAAGCCGCCGACCCCCGCTACCACGACGAGTGAGCCCACTACCGGAACGCGTTCTCCCTGGCGGCAGTGTGATCGGCCCGGCCCCGAGAACGCCCGACAGAATCCCTGCGGAGCATGATCTAGTGCGCACATCTGCCGCGATCCGCGCGCCTGTTGCAGTTGACAGACGTGTGTCGCACATCAGCCGGCGGAGGACAACCGCTGAGGCCCGCGCACTGCCGAATTCCCCTCTTTAGGATCAAGGCGGCCCGCAAGCGGGCCGCGCCGGCCCGGCCCCGGCCTGCTGGCGACCTCCGGCCGGCATCGGCCGGGCCGACCGGCCACGCTTGGGAGTCACAGGATCAGAAGACCTCAGGGCTCCGCCCCGAACCCCGGCCCTCCTCAGAGATGCCGCCACGGATCACCTCGCCGGGCACCACAAGGGCTACCAGCCTCCCTGGACGGGGCCAAGGTCGTTCGTCCGGTAGGGCGCTCCACCTTGACCCCGTCCAGGGAGGCTGGACGGTCTACGACTGCCCGACGAGGAGATCCGCCGCTCCGTGGTTAGCGCGGCAACGCCACGCTTCTGGTTTGATCACCGGATGGGTTATGTCGGTTCCTACACCTGGCAACTTCGACAGTTGGTCGGGTCTCGACTGCTGCTCATGCCCGGAGCACAGGTCGTTCTCCTCGACGCGGCTGAGCACGTCTTGTTCCAGCGACGTCGTGATTCTGGTTTGTGGGAGATACCGGCAGGGGCAGCCGAGCCAGGAGGAAGCTTCGTCGGTACCGCGATCGATGAGGTCCGAGAGGAGACCGGACTCATAGTCGACAGCTCCGATCTCGCTGCCTTCGGTTGCCTATCTGAGCCGGATGCTCACGTCATCACCTATCCCAACGGGGACCGGATGCACTGCTTCGCCATGTGCTTCGAAGCGCGACGATGGTCAGGCGTGATCGAGCCGGAGAGCACGGAGGTGCTCGAAGTGGCTTTCGCTGACCCCGCGGGACGTGACCCCCGGCCCGCTGCAAGCACAGACCCGAGTTGTCCTGGAAATGCACGCCGCGTATCGCCTGACTGGCCGGTTCCAAGCCAGGTGACGCCTGGACTCACGGGCCATCGGTGGGCCAGTAGCCATGGCATCCATCGGGCACGAGCGGGCGCGAGAGGCAAACGGGTAAGCCCCTGGGTGCAGGCGTTTCGGGCATCACGACCAGTTGAGCACGCTCTTCCAAACTGGCGCTCCTGGTCCAGCGGAACGGACGGCCAGTTACTTGTACAGCCACAAGGCGGCACAGCCGAAAGACAGCGCCAGCAGAACGGCCGATGCGAGCAGCAGCACGATTAGTGCGGGCAGTTCGTTCCGCGCCGTCGGCGCAGACGGCTCCGTAGGCGGACTGCCGTCGGCGGGCTCGGGGTCGGGCACGTCGTGATCATGTCAGACCCGCAGTAGCCGACGCCGGCGGACAGGATTTTTGATCTCTGCAAGGCAGGGGTCGGCGACGCGCTCTTGGCCGACCGGCATGACGAGGGGTCGTGCAATCCCCGTGCAACAAGGGGCGGCCATCAGAGGGATTCGGGGGTCAACGAGGGTCAGACCGGACAGCCGGGTTTCCGGGGTGAAAAGCAGAACGCCGACCGGCGTTTCCGCTGGTCGGCGCTCCTGTAGCCCGGCGAAAGGCTATGTGGCCAGGGGCGGGGTCGAACCGCCGACCTTCCGATTTTCAGTCGGACGCTCGTACCAACTGAGCTACCTGGCCGTGCTGCTCGGCTCATGCTACCGCACAGGCCGATACGCAGAACGCCGCGCGTGAAGGGCGCGGCGTCAGCGCTTGCGGTCCTGACGGGACTTGAACCCGCGACCTCCGCCTTGACAGGGCGGCGAGCACTCCAACTGCTCCACAGGACCTAGCTGGTGTTGCATCCGGCCTGAGCCGGACCGTGCCCCCAACGGGATTCGAACCCGTGCTACCGCCTTGAAAGGGCGGCGTCCTGGGCCGCTAGACGATGAGGGCGGCCCCGCCATCATTGCACACTCGCAACTTCAAGCGGACTTGCTCCCATCCGGCCCCGCCGGAGGCATGAGAAGCATAAGCCATGTCTCCTCGGCCGGCCAAACCGGTATGGCCACGGGCGCAGATCCGGGCGAAACCGCAGGTCAAAGGCGATGTCACCGGAGCCGGGAGATCCCGTACCGCCGCTTGAGGTCCGGAATCAGCTGCCGGCAGGCGGCCATCGTCTGGGTCCGGTCGCCGCCCGCGTCGTGCATCAGCACGATCGAGCCGTGGTGGGTCGCCGTGGTCACCCGCTTGATGATCGTCTTCGCCGGCGGGTGGTCCCAGTCCTGCGGGTCGACGCTCCAGTGCAGCGGGCGCAGCCCGAGCTGGCGGGCCACCATCAGCTCCTCCGCCGTCCAGCGGCCGCCGGGCTGGCGGAACCAGGTGATCGGCGCGCGCGGCGCGGCCGCCCGGATGGCCTGGTTGGTGCGGACCAGGTCGGCCCGGATCTCGGCGAGCGGTCGCCGGCCGAGGTTGATGTCATGCCGCCAGCTGTGGTTGCAGATCTGGTGCCCCTCGCGGGCGATCCGGGCCACCAGCTGCGGGTAGCGCTTGGCCTGCTTGCCGACCAGGCAGAAGGTCGCCGTGACGTGGGCCGCCCGGAGCTGGTCGAGGATCTGCGGCGTGAACCGGGGGTCCGGCCCGTCGTCGAAGGTGAGGGCGACGCCCCGGTCGCCGCTGGAGCGGTGCAGCCCGGCGGGCAGGGTCTTCGGCAGTGGGCGCAGCTTCGGCTTCGGCGGGGTGGTGCGGCTCGGGCTGGGCCGTGGGGTGGGGGTGGGAGTCGGCGTCGGCGTCGGGACGCCCGAGGCGGACGGTGAAGCCCCGGCCTGGGGTGGGGTATTGCCGGGTTCGCCGCAGCCGGTCAGGAGGAGGACCAGGCCGAGGGCGAACGCCAGCACGGCGCGTGGACGCATCGTCGCTCCCGAGAGGGGGTCGGTCGGGCGGACTTCCGACCGTAGTGGACGCCGCGCCGAATCGGGAGGGGGCCCCTCAGCCCGTCGTCGACTGGTCCAGGGAGTCCCGTACGGCCACGGCCAGCGAAACCGCCTCGGCCAGGTTCACCGGCCGGACGACCCCGGCCGGGAGCGTGTCGGCCCGCCAGCCCGGCCCGGCGGCGAGCACCAGCAGCGGGCGGCGCGGGGCCGCCAGCACCGCGGTGAGCTGGTCCGGATCGGCCGTGACCCGGGTGTGCGACCAGAGCACCACGGCCGCCGGGCCGGTCCGGTTGACGGCCTCGAGCAGGGCGGCAACCGGCACCCGGGCGCCCAGCATCCGGTAGCCCACCGCGGCCTCGGCCAGGGCGGCGCCCAGCGCCTCCAACGGCAGCGTGTGTTGTTCCTCATCGGCGCAGGCGAGCAGGATCCGGGCCGGTCCGGCGACCGGGTGCGCCCGAGCGACGGTGGCGAACGCCTCGGAGACGCACCGGGACATCAGGTGCTCCACCTCGATCAGCCCGGCCGTGGCGGCGTGCCGTTCGCCGATGCCGACGAGCACCGGCCGCAGCAGCCCGTCCCAGGTGGGCACCACGCCACCGGTGGCGAGGGCGTGCGCGATGGTCTCGCCGATCGCCACCGAGTCCAGCCGCATGGCGGCGCGGGCCACGCCGCGGGCCACCGGTCCGGCGCGGCCGACGGGGATGGTGGTCCCGCCGCCGTCCCGGACGGCGGTGGCCCGCCGCTTCAGCCCGAGCTGCTCGGGCGGGAGGACGGCCGGCGCCTGCCGGGCCCAGCGGGCGGCCTCGGCGGGGGCGACCCCCTCCGCGGTGAGCCGCCGCATGATCTCCAGGCGCGCGAGATCGGCCGGCGTGTAGCGCCGGTGGTGCCCCGGCACGTGCTCGCTCGGACCGAGGCCGTAGCGCTGGTGCCAGGTGCGCAGGGTGGTGACGGCGACCCCCAGCCGGCGCGCGACGGCTCCCGCGCTCAGCGGCTCACCCGCCACCCGACCGCTCCGGTGCCTCGTCGGCCGGCGCGCCCGCCCGGGCCACGTCGGCGGCGGGACGGGCCGGGCGCAGCAACCGGTTCACCACCCCGCCGAGCCAGGGCGCGTACGCGCGGGGGTCCACGTCCAGGTCGGCCTCCAGCTCGCGCGGGTCGACCCAGCGCAGGGTGGCCACCTCCTCCGGGTCGGGCCGGATGGGCAGGTCGGCCGGGACGTCGGCGCGCAGCACGTGGTCGTACTCGAACTCGACCCGACCGGTGGCCGGGTCCTCGGCGTAGTAGAGGTAGATCCCGACCTCGGTGAGGTCGACCGGGTCGACGCCGAGTTCCTCGGCGAGCCGGCGGTTGGCGGCCTCGACCAGCGACTCGCCGGGCAGCGGGTGGCCGCAGCAGGCGTTGGCCCAGCGCAGCGGGAACCGGGTCTTGACGGCGGCCCGCTGCTGGAGCAGGATCCGCCCCCGCGGGTCGACCAGCAGCACCGAGAAGGCCCGGTGCAGCCGGCCGGGTGGCTGGTGGGCGGCGGCCACGGTGGTCTCGCCGAGCACGCGCCCGGCGTCGTCGACCAGTTCGACGAGGTGCTTCTCCCGGGCCGTCACCGCGCCGACCTTTCGTTCGCGACCGCGGGGCTCCGCTCCGCCGCGCTCCTCGCGCTCACCGGACACCGCCGGTGATCCGCGAGGCGGCGAGCTTGCCGCTGATCAGGACCATCGGGACGCCCACCCCGGGCTGGGTGCCGGAGCCGACGAAGACCACGTTGCCCAGCGTCCGGTGCAGGTTCGGGGGGCGGAAGGGGCCGGTCTGGAAGAGGCTGTGCGCGGCGGCGAACGGGGTGCCGGCGGCCATGCCCTGCGCCGCCCAGTCGGCCGGGGTCACCGTGCGCAGCACCTCGATGCCGTCGCCGAAGTCGATGTAGCCGCGCTCCTCCAGCGTCGCCACGAGCTGGTCGGCGTAGCGGCGGGTCAGGTCGCCCGGCCAGTGCAACGGCGCCCGGTGGAGGTTGGGCACCGGGGCGAGCACGTAGTAGGTGTGCTTCCCGGCCGGGGCCACCGACGGGTCGGTCCGGCTCGGGTTGGTCACCAGCAGCGACGGGTCGGTCATCAGCTCGCCCCGCCGGATCACCTCGTCGAACGTGCCCTTCCAGGACCGCCCGAAGTGGATGTTGTGGTGGGCGATCCGGCCGTAGCCCTGGGTCGAACCGACGTGCAGCACCACGCAGGAAGGCGAGTAGGTGAGCTTGCGCTGTCGGCTCGCCGGCAGCAGGTCCCGGTAGGCGACCGGCAGGTCCGGGTTGAGCACCACGACGTCCGCCGGGACGAACTCGCCGTCGGCGGTGACCACGCCGGTGGCCCGGCCGTGCGCGGTCTCCACCCGGGTCACCGTGGTGCCGTACCGGATCTGCACGCCGTGCTTCTCCGCCGCGCCGGCCATCCCCCGGGAGACCGCATGGATGCCGCCGCGCGGGAAGCACACCCCGGCCACCGAGTCGAGGTACGCGATGACCGCGTAGATGGCCAGCGCGTCGTGCGGCGCGAGGCCCGCGTACATGGCCTGGAAGGAGAAGATCCGCTGGGTACGCGGGTCCCGGAAGAACTGGTTGATCTTCGTCTGGAGCCGCCGGAAGGCGCCGTTGGCGAGCAGCCTGAGCAGGTTGCCGGTGAGCAGGTCGGTCGGCGCGTCCAGGTTGCGCTCGATGAAGTCCGCCCGCTCCCAGCGCCACAGGTCGCGCGCGTAGTCGACGAAGCGCAGGTAGCCGTCCGCCTCGCGCGGCCCGCAGACCCGGGCGATCTCGGCGGCCATCCGGGTGGTGTCGGTGATGACGTCCAGCGTCGACCCGTCCGGGTAGTACGCCCGGTAGGCCGGGTCGAGCGGGGTCAGGTCGAGCCAGTCGGTCAGCTCCTCGCCGACCGCGCCGAGCGCCTCGGCGATCAGGTCGGGCATGGTGAGCACGGTCGGTCCGGTGTCGAACTCGTACCCGTCGACGCCGAGCCGGCCGGCGCGCCCACCCGGCACCGGCTCCCGTTCCAGCACGGTCACCTGCCGGCCGCTGCCGGCCAGGTGCAGCGCGCAGGCCAGCCCGCCCAGCCCGGCGCCGACGACCACCACCTGGTCGGTACGCCCGCTCACGGTGCGCATCCCGGCCCCCTTGTTCGTGAAGTTGCCCATCATGCCCGCCGCGTGGTGGCGGCGGTGGCGAGGCCGGTCAGCGCGGTACGCGCGGTGCCGTCGATCGGCGCGCTGTCGAGCGCCACCTGCGCCTCGGTCACCCGGTCGGCGATCATCCGTTCCACCCGGGCCACCGCCCCGGTGTCGCGGACCAGGTCGGCCAGCCGGGCCAGCTCGCCCGCCCCGGTGACCGTGCCGGCCCGCTCCAGGGCGCGGCGCTGGGCCGGAGTGCCGAGCTGTCGGGCCAGCATCAGCAGCACGGTCGGCTTGCCGGTCCTCAGGTCGTCCCCGGCCGGCTTGCCGGTGGCGGCCGGATCGCCGTAGACCCCGAGCAGGTCGTCGCGGAGTTGGAACGCCTCGCCGACGGCCAGCCCGTAGCGGGTGTAGGCGGCGATCAGCGGGGTGTCCGCCTCGGCCCCGGCCAGGGCGGCGCCGAAGAGCAGCGGTCGCTGGACGGTGTAGCCGGCCGTCTTGTAGCGCGCCACCCGCAGCGCCCGGTCGACCGACCAGTTCGCCGCGTCATGCTCGCCGAGCACGTCGAGGAACTGTCCGGCGACGGTCTCCACCCGCATCTGGTCGTAGCAGCGGCGCACGTCGAGCAGCCGGGCCGGGGGCACGGCGGCGTGCGCCATGAGCCGGTCGGCCCAGACCAGACAGAGGTCGCCGATGAGCACGGCGACGGCCTCGCCGTAGCGGTCCGGGTCGCCGGTGTGCCCGGCCGCCCGGTGCCGCACGGCGGCGGCCCGGTGCGCGGTGGGCCGGCCGCGACGGGTGTCGGAGGCGTCCATCACGTCGTCGTGCACCAGCGCGAAGGTGTGCAGCAGTTCCAGCGCGGCGAGCGCCGGCAGCACCGAGGGCAGGGGCGCGTCGCCGCCCACCACTCCGCGCCAACCCCAGTACGCGAAGGTGGGCCGGACCCGCTTGCCGGCGGCGAGCACGCAGTCGCGGGCCGTCGCGGCGAACCCGCCCATCGCCGGGTCGATCTCGGCGAGCGCGTCGACCTCGGTGGCCAGGAACGCCGTCAGGGTCTCGTCGATCCCCTTCACCAGGTCCTGCGTGAACGCGGCCAGTACCCCGCGGACCGGGTCGTCCGTCGCACCGGGCTGTGCCGGCGCGACGAAGCGGGGCGGACTACCGGCAACTGCGTCGTTGGCCATGTGCGCGAGCGTACCCTAGGGTTACGAGTTGCGTCGATTGCTGCGTCGAATCTGAGGAGGGCCGGTGGACACGGATCTCACCGATGCCTACGAGCGCTGCCGCGAGCTGCACCGGCGTCACGGCCGTACCTACTATCTCGCCACCCGGTTGCTGCCCGCCTGGAAACGGCGGCACGTGCACGCCTTGTACGGCTTCACGCGCTACGCCGACGAGATCGTCGACCGCATCGAGGAACGTCCGCCGGCCGAGCGCGCGGGCCGGCTCGCGGAGTGGTCCGCCCGGTTCGTCGCCGGCCTGCACGGCGAGCCGGTCGACGACCCGCTGCTCCCCGCCGTGCTGCACACCATCGCCGTCTTCGACCTGGACCGCGACGACTTCGCGTCATTCCTCCGCAGCATGACCATGGACCTGACGGTCCTGTCGTACCCGACCTACGACGACCTGCTCGACTACATGGAGGGGTCCGCGGCGGTCATCGGCACCATGATGCTGCCGATCCTGGGCAGCTCCGACCCGGCCGCCGCCCGGGAGCCGGCCCGCCAGCTCGGCTTCGCCTTCCAGCTCACCAACTTCATCCGGGACGTCGCCGAGGACCTGGACCGGGGGCGGACCTACCTGCCCGACGAGGACCTGGCCACGTTCGACGTCACCCGGGAGGACCTGCTCGCCGCCAGGGCTGCCGGCCGCACCACCCCGCGGCTCCGCGAGCTGATCGAGTACGAGGTGACCCGCGCCCAGGCGCACTACGCGGCCGCCGCGCCGGGCATCCCGCTGCTCGCCCCGGCCTCGCAGGCCTGCATGCGCACCGCGTACGCGCTCTACGGCGGGATCCTCGACGAGGTGGCCGCCCAGGATTTCGACGTGTTCACCCGGCGGGCCCGCGTACCCCGGCGGCGGCGGATGGCGGTGGCCGCGCAGGCGCTGGTCACCCCGGCCGGCGCGCCGGTGCGGATCCCCGGCCCGGCGCTCCGGCCGGCCCTGGCCGCGTGAGCGACGCACGGCGCTCGTGCTCCTCACCGCGCTGACGGCTCACTCCCGCCAGACGGTCAGCTTGATCACGGCGCCGCCGTCGCCCGCCTGGTTGACCACCTGCAACCAGCCGGGGTGCCCGTTGGAGGTGGTGAAGCAGAACTGCTGGCCGCTGCCGACGTAGTGGTGCGGGGCGCGATCCACAGCGGGTCGGAGCGGATGGCCTGCACCAGGGCGACCAGCCCGGCCACGGCGGAGACCACGTTGGCCGCCACCCCGGAGTGCTCCTTGAGTCGGGTGGCCGGCGCGGGTGCTTCGTTCTCCACGAGGACCGGAGCGTAGCGGCGAGTGACGCAGCGTGACAGGGCCACCACGCGTGTCGATCAGTCCGCTTCCCGTCAGAGACAGGAGTGCAACGCCTCGACCAGCTCCTCCACCCGGTCGTGGTCGGCGAGGCGGGCGGTCGCGTATGCGAAGGTGTAGCCGCGTTCCGGGTCGGCCCAGGCGCTGCTGCCGCCGATCCCGCCCATGCCCCAGGTCCCGTCCGGCTCCCACTGCATGCCCAACGTCCAGGACGCCCGCCGGTCCAGCACCAGGTCCGGCCCGTCGTACTGCACCCGGGTCGCCTCGGCGACCAGCTCGGGGCTGAACCGCCGTACCCCGTCGAGGGTGCCGCCGGCGAGCAGGCCCGCGTAGAGGCGGGCCAGGGCGGACGCGGTGGCGTGCAGGTTCACCGCCGGGATCTCGGCGCCGCGCCAGAGCGGGCTGTTCACCACCGCCAGGTCCAGCCCGCCGGCCGGGTTCCCGATCGCCCGGGCGCGCAGCGACCCCGGCTCGCCCAGCATCCGCACCGGCCAGTCCGGATCGGCGTACGACAGGTCGGCGCAGCGCCGCTGGTCCGCGCCGTCGAGGCCGAAGGCCAGGTCGAGGCGCCACGGTCCGGCGATCTCCTCGGCCAGGAACCGCCCCACCGGCCGCCCGTCCACCCGGCGGACCAGCTCGCCGACCAGGTGCCCGTACGTCCAGGCGTGCTCGCCCGCGAGGCTGCCCGGCGTCCACTCGGGGTCGGCGGCGGCCAGGTCGGCGCAGAGCAGCCCCCAGTCGGGGATCGCCGGGGCGGGCCGGGGGACCGGGAACGCGGGCAGCCCGGCGGTGTGGGCGAGCACCTGCCGCACGGTGGCCGGGGAGCGGAACTCCGGCCAGTAGATCGACACGGGCGCGTCGAGGTCGACCCGGCCCCGGTCGACGAGGAGCAGGAGGCAGAGCGCGACCACCGGCTTGCCCACCGAGTAGACGTTCACCAGGGTGTCCGGCCGCCACGGCGCCTCGGCCCCGACGGCCGGGACGGCCGTGCCCGGCGGGACGGCGGCGCGGGTGCCGCCGACCAGGTCGAGCACGGGAGCGCCGTCGTACCAGACGGCCAGCGCCGCGCCGGTCTCCCGGCCCGTCGCGAACAGGTCGTGGAAGCAGTCCCGGACCGGGGCGAAGCGTGCGTGCATCCGGCCACCGTAGGCCGTGGGGATGATCACCGGCGCGGGATTTCCGGCCCGACGTGGTGGCCGGTGGCCCGGCGGTGCGGAATGCTGGCGGGGTGGCGGAGCCGGAGCTGGTGGACGTGATCGTGGTCGGGCTGGGAGTCGGCGGCGAGGAGGTGGCCGGGCGGCTCGCCGAGGCCGGCCTCACCGTGGTCGGGATCGAGCGCGACCTGGTCGGCGGCGAGTGCCCCTACTGGGGCTGCATCCCGAGCAAGATGATGATCCGGGCGGCCAACGCCCTCGCCGAGGCGCGCCGGGTCAACGAACTGGCCGGCAGCGCCGAGGTGCGACCCGACTGGGCGCCGGTCGCGAAGCGGATCCGCGAGGAGGCCACCGACACCTGGGACGACAAGGTCGCCGTCGACCGGTTCACCGGTAAGGGCGGCCGGTTCGTCCGGGGCAGCGGCCGGCTCGACGGCCCGAACCGGGTCCGCGTCGGCGACCAGGTGTTCGAGGCCCGGTACGGGGTGGTCCTCGGCACCGGCACCCGCCCCTCGGTCCCGCCGATCGACGGGCTGGCCGACACCCCGTACTGGACCAACCACCAGGCCATCGAGGTGGAGGAGCTGCCGGAGTCGCTGCTGGTGCTGGGCGGCGGCGCGATCGGGCTGGAGCTGGCTCAGGTCTTCGCCCGGTTCGGGGTCCGGGTGACCGTGGTCGAGGCGTCCGACCGGGTGCTCGCCCTCGAGGAGCCGGAGGCCTCCGGGATCGCCGCCGGGGCGCTGCGCGCCGACGGGGTGGAGATCCACACCGGGGTCAGGGCCGAGCGGGTCGCGCACGACGGCACGAGCTTCACCGTCCATGCCGGCGACCGCGCGTTCAGCGGCGAGAAGCTGCTGGTGGTGACCGGCCGCCGGGCGCACCTGGAGGAGCTGGGCCTGGAGACCGTGCAGGTGGACGCGGGGCAGCGCTACCTGCCGGTGAACGAGCGGATGCGCGTCACCGACGGGATCTGGGCCGTCGGCGACCTCACCGGCGAAGGCGCGTTCACCCACATCGCCATGTACCAGGCGGGCATCGTGGTCGCCGACGTGCTCGACCACATGCGGCGTACCCGGGGCGGGCCGGACGCCAGCGGCACCGCCAGCATGGTCGGCGGCGCGGCAGGCGTGGTCAGTGTGGTCGGCGGGGCGATGAGCACGCGCGGCTCGACCGTCGCGCCGGGCAGCGTGCCGGTCGCCGACTACCGGGCGCTGCCCCGGGTCACCTTCACCGACCCCGAGGTGGGCGCGGTCGGCCTCACCGAGCAGCAGGCGCGCGAGCGGGGCATCAACGTCCAGACCGGGTACGCCGACCTGACCTCGTCGGCCCGCGGCTGGATCCACAAGGCCGGCAATGCCGGCTTCATCAAACTGATCGCCGACGCCGACCAGGGCGTGCTGATCGGCGCCACCTCGGTCGGCCCGGCCGGCGGCGAGGTGCTCTCCGCGCTGGTCGTGGCGGTGCACGCGGCCGTCCCGGTCAGCCAGCTCCGGCACATGATCTACGCGTACCCGACCTTCCACCGCGCCATCGAGGACGCCCTGCGCAATCTCAAGTAGCCGTCAGTCGGCCGGTGCGCCGTGCCGGCCGGCGCCGGCGGTGAACCGGTTCGCGCCGTGCATCCCGTCGGTGACCAGGGACTCCATGCCGAAGGCGAGCTCGGTCGCCATCGCCTCCGGCTCGGGCAGGCCGCCGGTGGCCAGCACCGCGGCCCGGTCGTTGCGCAGGCAGGTCTGCGGGTGCCGGGCGATCTCGGCGGCCAGCCGCTCGGCCTCCGCGCGGGCCGCACCCGGCGCGACCAGCCGGTTCACCAGACCCATCGCGTACGCCTCGTCGGCGGGGACCGGGCGGCCGGTGAGGATCAGGTCCATGGCCCGGCTCTCGCCGATGAGCCGGGGCAGCCGCACCGTCCCGCCGTCGATCAGCGGCACGCCCCAACGCCGGCAGAACACCCCGAGCGTCGCATCCGACTCGGCGATCCGCAGGTCGCACCAGAGCGCCAGCTCCAGGCCGCCAGCCACGGCATGCCCGGAGATCGCGGCGAGCACCGGCTTGGACAGGCGCATCCGGGTGGGGCCCATCGGGCCGTCGCCCTCGGGTTCGACCCGGTTGCCGCGCGGCGTGCCGATGGCCTTCAGGTCGGCGCCCGCGCAGAACGTGCCGCCCGCGCCCCAGAGCACGGCGACCGCCGCGTCCGGATCCGCCTCGAAGGCACGGAAGGCGTCGGCCAGGGCCCGGGCGGACGGGCCGTCGACGGCGTTGCGGGCCTCCGGCCGGTCCAGGATCACCGTGGTCACCGGTCCGGCGTGCTCGACGCGTACCCCCATCGGGTCAGCATGCCCTCGACGGCGCCCGCCGCGCCAGCGTCCCGCTATTCCGCGCGGCGGGCCAGGGTCGCGCCGAGGGCCGCGCCCACCACGCAGGCCACGCCGGCCAGCTGCGGCCCGGCCAGCAGCTCACCCAGGAGCAGCGCGCCGACCAGCGCGGCCACCGCCGGCTCCAGGCTGAGCAGCACCGCGAAGACCCGCGCCGGCATCCGGCGCAGCGCGGCCAGCTCCGCCGAGTAGGGCAGCACCGAGGACAGCAGCGCCACCCCCAGCCCGAGCGCCACGATCCGGAGGTCGAGCAGCTCGGCGCCGCCGGACGCCATCCCGAACGGGAGTACGCAGATCGCGCCGACCGCCATCCCCAGCGCCAGCCCCCGGGTGCCCGGCAGGTGGCCGCTCATCGCCTTGCCGAGCAGCACGTAGCCGGTCCAGCCGACCGCGATGAGCCCACAGAGCAGCAGACCGATCGGGTCGACGCCGATGCCGCCGAGCCCGGCCAGGAGCAGCACCCCGGTGCCGGCCAGCACCGCCCAGAGCACGTCGACCACCCGGCGGCTGCCCAGCAGCGAGACGACCAGTGGGCCGGCGAAGCCGACGGTGACGGCCACCCCGAGCGGCACCCGTTGGAGCGCGGCGTAGAAGGCGAGGTTCATGGCGGCCATGGCCATCCCGAACGCCACGATCACGCCGGCCGCCCGCCAGCCGGGCCAGCGCGTGGGACGGGTGACCGCGAGCAGCACCAGCGCGCCGAGGCCGAGCCGGAGGGTGGTCGTACCCCCGGCGCTGGTGGTGGCGAAGAGCTGCTTGGCCACCGCCGCGCCGACCTGGGTGGAGACCATGCCGAGCAGCATCAGCAGCGGTGGGGGCACGGCCTCGGGCCGGCCCAGCGCCGCGACGAGCCGGGCCGCCGGTACGGCCGAGGGATTACGGGAGGCATGTGCGTGCACCCGGACCACGATGGACGGCGACGGCGCGCGCCGCGACGGATTTCCCGGCGACGGCGCAGGAGCCGGGCGTGCCGCACCGCACGCTCCCGGGCGGGTCAGGCGAAGTCGGCCGCGTGGTCGGCGGCCCAGTGGGCGAACGTCCGGGCGGGGCGGCCCAGTACCGCTGCCACGTCGCCGGTCACCTGCTCCGGAGTCTCCGCCATGGCGGCCCAGCCGGTCAGCGCCGCATCCGCGAACGCGGCGCTGCCCATCGCCACGGCCAGCATCGGGCGCACCGCCTCGGCGGGCACGTCCTGCCACCGCAGGTCGCGGCCGATCACCTCACCGATGATGCGTAACTGCTCGGCCTGCGTGACCGTCTGAGGACCGCTGAGCACGTAGGTCTGCTGGTCGTGCCGGTCAGTGGTCAGCGCCTCGACCGCCACCGCCGCGATGTCGTCCTCGTGGACCATCGAACGGGCCGCCGCGCCGTACGGCCAGCGCACCACGCCCTCGGCGCGGATCGACTCGGCCCAGCCCAGCGTGTTCGTGGCGATTCCGGTGGGGCGCAGCATCGTCCAGGGCAGGCCGGACGCGACGATTGCGCGTTCCACCACGGCCCAGAACGAGCCCGGGTCGGCCTCGGCGGAGGCGGCCGACACGTACACCACCCGGGGCGACCCGGCACTGGCGAGCACGGTGGCGACGCGCGGGGCGAGCTGCGCCGTCGCGGCCGGGTCGACGAACGGCCAGATGAGGAACACGGCCTCGACACCGTCCAGGTGCGGGCGCACCGTCTCCGGATCGGCCAGGTCGGCGGCCACCGTCTCCACACCCGCCGGCAGACTCGCGCGGCTCGGGTCGCGGGTGACGGCCCGTACGCCGTGACCCGCGGCAGCCAGCCGCTCGACCACGCGCCGCCCGACGTTGCCCGTCGCACCGGTCACCAAAATCATCGTCTCCTCCAGGGAATTCTCGTGAACTCGATGGAGCCGACCGTAGAACTTCAACAATTGTTGAGGTCAACTCCCGGTGGGCATACTCGGGGCGTGAAGCAGGACACGTCCTTCGACTGGCACGAGCCCGGCCTGACGATCGGTCAGGTCGCGCAACGCAGCGGCGTCTCCGCGTCAGCGATCCGGTTCTACGAGGCGCAGGGCCTCATCAGCAGCGACCGCACGGCCGGCAACCAGCGCCGCTACCACGGCGACGTGATGTGCCGCCTGGCGATGATCGAGGCGTGCCAGCGGGTCGGCCTCACCCTGGCCGAGGTGGGCCGGGCGCTCGCGGCGCTGCCACCCGGGCAGGCGCCGACCTCTGCGGACTGGGATGCGCTCGCCGGGCGACTGCGCAGCGAGGCCCAGTCCCGCATCGACCGGCTCAGCCAGGTGCTGCGCGAGCTTGCCCCACCCGCCTGACCTCGGCCCCGAGCCGCCCTCACGTTGACGGCGCCACCCTCGGTAGCATCGGCGACGGCAACGATCGGGTGAGGTGCCCCGCGTGTGCGGGGAGAATCGGGAAGCCGGTGGAAATCCGGCACGGGCCCGCCGCGGTGACCGGGGAGCCCCCGTCCACGCGCGTCACGCGCAGCCACTGGCCGTACGGCCGGGAAGGCGGACGGTCAGGCGTCGATCCGGGAGTCCGAAGACCGGCCTCGCGTTCCGTCGCCCACCTGACCGTGGGCCGAGTGCAGCGGGAGCCTGCCTGTGGACCTGTACGACGTCATCCACCGCCGCCGCGACGTGCGCGCCGAGTTCACCGGGGAGCCGGTGCCGGACGACGTCCTGGACCGGATCCTCACCGCCGCGCACGCCGCGCCGAGCGTCGGCAACTCGCAACCCTGGGACTTCGTCCTGGTCCGTGACCCGGAGACCCGGCGCCGGTTCCACGCCCACGTCCAGGTCGAGCGGGACACCTTCGCCGCCACGCTGGACGGTGCGGCCGCCGAGCGGTTCGCCCGCATCAAGATCGACGGGGTGCTGGAGTCGACGCTGTCGGTCGTGGTCACGTACGACCCGCAGCGGGGCGGACCGGCCGTGCTCGGCCGGCACGCCATCGCCGACGCCGGCCTCTACTCGGTCTGCCTGGCCATCCAGAACCTCTGGCTGGCCGCCACCGCCGAGGGCCTCGGCGTCGGCTGGGTCTCCTTCTACCGGGAGCCGTTCCTGGCCGACCTGCTCGGCATCCCGCCCGGCATCCGCCCGGTGGCCTGGCTCTGCGTGGGCCCGGTGAGCCACCTCCAGACCGTCCCCGACCTGGTTCGGCACGGCTGGCGTACGCCCCGACCACTGGCCGCGGCCCTGCACGTCGACCGCTGGCGGGCGGACGAGAACCACCCGATGGGGTGATCCGTCGTCGCCGCCCGGTTTGGGACCTCTCCTGCCGGGAAGTCGGACCACGTGCGCGAACTATTGACGAAGATCGAACAGGCCTCGGCGTTCGACCGGGTGGGTGACCGGTTGCAGCGCGCCGTCCAGGGCACCCTGCGTCCCCAGCGGGTCCGGGACTTCCTGCACGGCGTATGGCTGGGGCACCCACTGCATCCGGCGATGGTGCAGGTGCCGGTCGGCGCCTGGATCTCGGCCGCCGTCGTGGACCTGATGCCCGGTCAGCGCCGGGCGGCGACCGCGCTGGTCGGGGTCGGTACGGTCAGCGCGCTGCCGGCGGTGGTGGCCGGGCTCAACGACTGGGCGGCCCTCTCCCGGGACCAGCGCCGGATCGGCCTCGTGCACGCCGCCGCGAACACCATCGGGCTGACCCTCTACGCCAGCTCGCTGGCGGCGCGGCTGAACGGGCGGCACAACATGGGCAGGGCGCTGGCCTACCTGGGGTTGTCGGCGGTGAGCGCCGGGGCGTACCTGGGTGGGCACCTCGCGTACAAGCAGGGCGCGCAGGTCAGCCAGAGCATCTCCGAGCTGCACCTGGTCAGCGAGGGCTGGCACCCGCTCGGCGACATGTCGAGCCTGCCGCAGCGGCAGCTCCTCACGCGGGAGATCGACGACGTGTCGGTGATCCTCTACCGGCACGGCGACGACGTGACCGTGATGCTGGAGCGGTGCCCCCACCAGAGCGGCCCGCTCGGCGAGGGTGAGGTGCAGGAGATCGACGGCCACGCCTGCGTGGTCTGCCCCTGGCACGGCAGCACCTTCCGCCTCAACGGCGGGGAGGTCGTCCACGGCCCGTCCGGCAACGACCAGGTCGTCCTCCCCACGCGGGTGGTCAACGGCCGCCTGGAGGCCCGCCTCCCCTGACCGCCGGCCGAATCGTGGACGGAAACTGCCCCTCGGGGGGCCGTTTCCGTCCACGATCGCCCCATGTCAGTCCCTGCGGTGGCGGCCTGTCACGAGGGCCCGGACGCCGGCCCGGGATACCGGCCGTCGCCGCAGGCCGAGGACCGCGCCGATCTGTGCGCCCACGATGGCGGCCACCGCCAGCACCGCCGAGATGGCCAGCGGCCGGTTGATCCCGTCCTCGGGGGTGGCCCGGGAGGCGCCCGCCGACATGGCCGGCGGCTGCCCGGCCGGCGCCTCCACCGTGGGCGTGGTGTCCCGTTCGGCCGGGTGCGGGGAAGGCTTGCCCTTCGGCGTCTGGGAGGACGAGCCGCCGCCGCCCGGCGTCGCCGCCGAGCCGGGAGCCGTCCGGGACGGGCTGGCCGGGGTGACCACGAGCCGGCCGGTCGCGTGCCGGCGGGCGCCCCCGTCCACCGCCCTTTCGGGCAGCTTGAGCAGCTGCCCCGGGCGGATCCGGTCCGGGTCGGCGAGCCGGTTCAGCCGGGCCACCTCGCGGTAGCGGTCGAAGTCGTCCAGGTAGCGCTCGGCCACCTCGCCCAGGTAGTCGCCCTTCGCGACGCGGTACACCGCCGGGTCGATGGTCACCGAGGCGGCCCGGACGGGCGGGGCGTCGAGCGTGGGACCGGCCTGCGGGGTGACCACCGCCGGCGCCGCGGCGACGGGCTGCGGCGCGGCCAGGGCGGCGGCGCTCGCCGCGGCCGGGCTGGCCGCCAGGATCAGCGCCACCGAGCCGACCAGCGCGGCCGCGGCCCGCTGCTGGCGGCGCATCCCGGGCAGCCGGGGCGCCGGCCGGCGCAGCGCCGCCGCGAGGAGTTCCACGAGTACGGAGAAGGCGAACGTGGCCCAGCCGAACCAGCCCACCACGGCCAGCGCCCGCAGGAAGAGCTGCCCGTCGTCCCGGCTGGTCAACACCGTGCCCACCTCGGCCAGGGTGGGCAGGTGGTCGGGGAGGGGGTTGCCGGCGAAGGCCAGGAGGGCGACCGGCCCACCGGCCAGCACCGCGCAGAGCACGACGAGGGCGCCGAGCCCGGTGAGGACCTGGCCGGTCCGTCGGACGGCCGAGCGTTGCGATGCACCCATGGCTGCCTTCCCTTCCTACGGGGCTCCGGTGAGCGCGCGTGCGGTGGCCTCACCGGTGACGGTGGCGGTGTTCTGGAAGCCGAAGAGACCGAGCAGGTCCCGGCGGTAGGTGATGCGGACGCGTACCTGGATCTGCCGCTCGCCCGCGACCACCGGGAAGCCGACGTCGTGGTCGCGGACCCCGCCGGCGGCGCTCAGGTAGTCCGCCACGGCCTTCCGGGCGGCCACCTCGTCGATCTGCTTCGGGCCGCCCTCGATGGCGCGGGCCCGGTCGATCATCTGGCCGCCGCTGCGGGCTGCCTCGGCGGCCAGGTTGTCCGCGCGCTGCAAGGAGCGGAGCTGCCCGGCGCCGTCGTACGCCAGGCTGATGATCACGAGTACGCCGGTCATCGCCACGGCCAGGAAGAGGCTCACCCGGCCGCTCTCCGACGCGCGCCGCCCGGTCATCGGCGGCTCCGGTAGGTGTCCAGGGGGGAGGTGAAGCTCGCCGAGACGGTCCTGCCGCCCGGCACGCCGGGCAGCCCCGGTGCCCGCAGGTCGGCGAAGGAGACGGTGCAGGTCACCGTGACCGTGACCGTCGCCGCCACCCCGGGCGCGCTGCGGTACGCGGCCCGGAAGCTGGTCCCGGTGTCCCCGACCGAGCCGCGGAAGGTCAACGTCGGCGGGGCGGTGCAGCGCAGCCCCGACCAGTCGAGTTGGCGCCGCGCGGCGTCGCTGGCGGCGGTCCGGCCGGTCCGGGCGTCCCGGGCGATCGAGGCGGCCCGGGCCGCGTCGTGCGCGGCCGACTCCACCGCCTCGTCGGCGACGGCCGTCCGTCCGGCCACCCCGGCCAGCACCATCAACCCGATGAAGGCGGGGGCGAGCACTGCCACCTCGATCGAGACGGAACCCCGGTCCCGCGCCATCCGCCTCACCCCGTCGTCCAGCGTTCGGCCGTGCCGTGCGCGCTCTGCGTGACCGCGAAGTCCACGCCCGGGATCACCGACAGGGAGCGCCCGCTGACCGTGCAGGTGACCTCGGTGGCGGTCGCCGTGCAGGTGGGGCCGGGGTTCTGCCAGTCGACCAGCCAGTCCCCGGCGGCGTGCAGGAAGTTCGTCGCCCGGTCCCGGCCCGCGTCCGGCGGGGCCTGGAGAGCCCGCTGGGCGTTCACCCCGGTCTGCGCCGCGTTGAGGGCGGTGGACCGGGCGACGAACCAGACGGCGAGCTGGATCGAGGCGAAGAGCAGCACCAGGATCGCCGGCATCACCACCGCCAGCTCGACCGGGTTGGCCCCCCGCTCGGACCCGTCGGCGGCGAGGCGTCCCCGCAGGACGGTGGCGATCCGCCCCGGGCCGCACCGGCCGGTGCGCCGGCCGGCGGGTGCCGGCCGGCTCCGGTCCGTACGGGCGGGGCGGGGCATCACGGGGCCTGCGGCGCGGTGTTGTTCGGGATGGCGTTCATCCAGTTGTTGGCCTTGGCCAGGGCGAGGGCGGTGACCGCCATGGCCACCGCGACCAGGCCGAAGATGATCACGGCGGTCGGCACGGGGCTGTCGCCGCGCTCGGTGTCCCGCCGCAGCTCGGCCAGGCGGCTGCTCACCGCGACGTACAGGTAGGTGTAGAGGTGCATGGGCTTCTCCTTCTCGGGGTGGGTTCACAGACGGGCGAGGAACGGGTAGACGGCGAAGCCGAGCAGGACGAAGACCAGCAGCGAGCCGGGGATGTCCAGCCGGCTGGTCACCCCCTCGGCCCGCGCCAGGTTGTCGGTCCGGATCTGGTCGCGCAGCGAGTCGGCGCGGCTGCGCAGCGTCTCGTGGACCTGGGCGCCCTCGCTGCCGGAGGAGCGCATGATGGCCCCCACGTCGCCCAGCTCCGCGATGCCGATCCGGTCGGCCAGCTCCTGGAGCTCGTCCCAGGGGGAGTGCATCTGGAGCTGGGCGATCCGCAGCGCCTCCCGGATCCGGTCGAAGACCCAGCCGTCGCAGACCGCCGCCGCGCGCTCCAGCGACTGCACCGGGCCGTGCGCGGCGGAGAGCTGCAACGCCACCAGGTCCAGGTAGGTGCAGACCGCCTGGCGGAACTCGTCCCGCGCGGCGTCCGCCTTGGCCAGCACCGCCCGGTGCGCGAGCAGGCCGGCGACCAGCGCCAACCCCAGGCTCCCGAGCACCGGTACGACCAGCGGCAGCGCCACCCCGCCCAGGAAGAGCACGGCCGAGGCGACCGCCGGGGTGGCGAACCCGACCAGGGCGGAGAGCACCACGGACAGGGCGTACTGCTCGGGGGTCCGGTCGAGCAGAGCGAGCTGCCGGTGCGGCGGCCGCAGCCAGCGGGAGACGCCGCCGAGCCAGTCCGGCCCGCTCCCGGCCACCGGGGCCCGGCCGGGCGGCTGGTGCAGCCGGCGCAGCGCCGGGCCGAGCGCCGGAGTGGCCGGCAGCGCCTCGCGGACCACCAGGAACAGGCCCAGCCCCACCGCCGCCCCGCCCAGCACGGCGATCGCCAACTGCCAGTTGACCATCATCGGGCCCGCCTTCCGTTCGCGACTGCGGGGCTCGCAAGCTCACTCCTCGCGCTCACGCGATCGCCTCCTCCGGGTCGGGCGCCGGCAGGAAGCGCGCCGGGCGGGGCGGCTGGCTCATCGACCGCACCCAGACCAGCAGCCCGACGAAGGCCGCCCCGAGCACCGCCATCACCAACTGCCCGAAGACCGTCCCGTACGGCCGGACGTAGTCGCTGTTGACCAGCCCGTACGCGAGCGTGGCCAGGGTCATCCCGGTGAGGAAGCGGACCGCGAACCGGGGCTGCGTCCGCTTCGCCTCGACCTCCCGCCGGGTGGCCACCTCGGCCGAGGCGGCGGTGGCGATCGAGCCGAGCACGTCGCCGAGGCGTTCGCCCCGATCGGTGAGGTGCAGGATCAGCGCCGCCACCACCTGGTCGCAGACCGGGTCGGCGATCTCGTCGGCGAAGGCGAGCAGGGCGGACCTCGCCAGCCAGCCGGCCTGCAGGCGGGCCGCCAGGGTGCGTACCTCCTCCTGGATCTCCTCCGGCGCGGTGGCGATGGTGCCGATGATGGCCTGCTGGAGGCCCTGCCCGGTGCCGGAGATGTCCTTGAGCCGCCGGGTCCACTCGCCGACCGCCTCGATCCGGGCGATGGCCCGCTGCTCGGCCCGGCCCACCGCGAACAGCCACGGCACCCCCGGCACCGCCAGCGCCACCAGCAGGCCGACCACCGGCAGCCCGGTGAGCAGGAAGGCCAGCGCGCCGACCACCACGGCCGCGCCGAGCAGCAGCTGGTAGCGGTGCTGCTCCCGGCGGCTGGCCCCGGAGCCGGTCCAGAGCCGGCTCAGCCCCGGCCCGGCGCCCGGGGTCGACCGGGCCGGCCGGCGGGTGCCGACCAGCGCGACCACCGCCAGCACCAGCCCGGCCACGCACGCCGCCCCGGAGACCAGCGCGATCAGCTCGATCGTCGTCATGCTGAGCCCGTCTTCGATCGCGACTGCGGGGCTCGCAGGACCGGCTCACTCCTCGCGCTCACGGTCGCCGCCCGAGGCGGGTGTGCCGGGGACGCCGCCAGGCACCCGTGCCGGCCTCGATGAACCGGGTGAGCAGCCGGGCGTCGTAGCCGACCCGCAGCAGTTGGTCGCGGATCCGCTCGGGGAGGTGGCGGGGCACCGCCCGGCCGTCCGGCCCCGGGCCGAAGACGCTGGTGGTGGTGATCCGGTTGCCCTCGCCGACGCCGATGACCTCCTCGACGTGCGACACGAAACGGTGCTTGCGGCCGCCGATCGCGGTCTCGTCCTCGACCGTGACGTAGACGATCAGGTCCAGCGCGTTGCCGGCCATCCGGCGGGCCTGGTCAACCGTCATTTCCCGGCCGTGGGCGAGCGCCAGCTCGATGATCCGCTCGCCCACCCCGGCCGGGGTACGCGCGTGGATCGTGCACATCGACCCGCGGCTGGTGGTCATCGCCTGGAGCATCGGCACGATCTCCCGGGACCGCACCTCGCCGACGATGATCCGGAGCACGCCCATCCGCAGCGACACCGGGATCAGATCGGCGATGCTGACCTCACCGGCCGGTCGGCCGTCCAGCCCGCGCTCGCCGTGCCCCTCCCGGGACTCGAAGCTCATCACCGCCCGGTGCTTGTGCGCGTGGCGGGCCGGCAGCAGCTCCCGGCTCTCCTCCAGCAGCACGTACGGCTCGTCCGCCGGGATCTCGTCCATCAGCGCCCGGATGACCGTGGTCTTCCCGGCACCGGCCAGCCCGGCGACCATGATGTTCAACCCGGCCCGCATGGCGGCGCGGAGGAAGTCGCGCAGCAGCGGATCGATCATCTCGTCCAGGTCGGGCCGGGCACCGGCGATGTCCTCCAGGCTCACCGCGAGCGTGTTGTGCTTGCGGATCACCGCGTACGGGCGGTGGCTGACCAGGAACACCGCGGCGAGTCGGCTGCCGTCGGGCAGTTGCAGGTCGAGCGTCGGCTTGGAGGTGGAGAGGGAGCGTTCGGTCGCCCCGGCCCGGCGGGCCGCCGCCTGGAGGATCTCCACCAGTTCGTCGTCGCTGTCGGCGATCGGCTCGGCCCAGTCGACACCGCCGCCGTGCCGGGTGATGCGCACCTGGTCGCAGCCGAGGATGTGCACCTCCTCGATGGTGTCGTCGACCAGCAGCGTCTGGAGCCGGCCCAGACCGACCAGCTCGGCGGTCACCTGGTCGAGCAGCAGGCGCTCCTCGTCGGCGGCCATCGGCGTGCCGGCCCGGCGCACCGAGTCCGCGTAGGCGGAGACCACCGCGACGGCCAGCCGGGCCCGCTCGACCTCCTCGGCGTCCGCGTCGAACTCCCGGCCGCGTTGCCACAGGGTGAGCCGTTCGCTGAGTTCCCGGCGCAGCTCGCGCACCACCGCGAAGTCGACCCGGGGACGGGGCGGCGGGGGCGCCGGCGCGACCGGCACGGCGGGCGGCGGGGCCAGGTGGTGCCGCCCGTTCGGCGGGACCAGCGGCGGCACCGTCGACGTGGCGCCGGGCTGCTGCCCGCGCGGGTCGTGGGAGACCGGCTCAAACCGCACCGGACACCCCCGGCGTGCTGGGCGCGGTCACCGCGCGCGGGGCCGGCGCTCCCGGCCAGGCCAGCCGGGCCCGCCGCCGGTCCAGCAGCGCCCGGACCGGCACCTCCAACTGGCCGGCCGCGCGCATCAGGGGCCGGTTGGCGCGTACGGTGCCGCCGTGCCCGAGCACCGCGGCGGTACGCGGGTCGTGCGGCAGCCGGGCGATCACCGGCAGCCGCAGCGCCTTGCTGATCTCGCTGCTGCCGTGCCCGTCCCCGACCACCAGCAGGCGCAGGGTGCCCGGGGGGACCCGGTGTTCGGCGAAGTCCCGCTCGATGGCCTTGACCGTGGCGCGGGCGGCGGACAGGTCGGGCAGCTGCGCGCGGGTGACCAGGAGCACCACGGCCGCGGCCCGCAGCACCGGCCACGGTGGACCGCCGACCTGCAACCGACCACAGTCGACCAGCACGTCGTACGGCGGGACGCCCTTCTCCAGGCTGGTGAAGAAGTCGGCGAAGCGCTGCCAGAGCGGGGTGACGCTGCCGGCCTGGGCCGGGTCGACCACGCCGGGCAGCAGCAGCCGCTCCCGCTTCGGCGCGTCCAGGTCGACGAGCTGCGACCAGAACGCGCTCTCCAGGTTGCCGTCCCGCAGCTCCCCGACGGCCAGCTCGCCGAGGCCGCGCGGTCCGTCGAGTGCCCCGCCCAGGTAGCCGGCGAGGACCGAGCCGCCCGCCGGGTCGCACTCGGCCAGCACGAGCCGCCGGTGCCAGCTCAGCGCGGCGGCCAGCGCGGCGGTGGTGACGCCGGGCGAGCCCTTCGCCGAGACCAGGGCGATGACGGCCATCAGGCCGCCCCGGTGAGCACGAGCGCGATCCGGTCGTCCGCGGCCAGCGCCACCACGGCCGGCACGTCCCGGACGGCCAGCGCCAGGTAGACCACCACGTCGTCGTTCTCCGGAGCGGCGGTGTCGATCACCGTGGCCTCGAACCGGGTGCCGCCGCCGCGCGTGGCGCCGGCGCTGCCGGCGCTGCTGTCCGGGGTGCTGACCAGGAGCACCTGGTCGCCCGGGTGCAGCTTGCGGGCGGGCACCTGGCTCGGCTCCAGCCCGAGCGCGAGCTGCTGCTGCCCGGGGCCGAGCAGCGGCGCGTCGGTGAGCTGGGCCGGGGTCAGCAGCGTGCCCGGGGTGAGCCGGACGGCGGCGCGCAGGCCCAGCACCTCCTTGATCCGGTCGGCCCGCACCGGCTGGAGTTCCCGCCCGCCGGAGACCCGCACCGGGACCAGGTCGTCGGTGGTGAGCGGCCGGCCGACCTCGACCGGCCGGGCCACCGCCAGGTAGCTGCCGGTGGACCGGACCGAGGTGACCGCGAAGGCCGCGCCCAGCCCGCCGAGGGCGATCAGCAGCACGGCCAGGCCGAGCAGGCCGGGGCGGATCCGCCGCTGCCGGACCACCTTGGGCGGCGCCACCGGCGCGTCAAGAGGAGTCCCGTTTCGCGTCGCCACACTCATCGCGTCACCACCTGAAGTTCGTTGATCTGCACGGGAACGCTTCCGCTGACCCGGCTCTGGGCGATCTCGCCGCTCTCGCCACCGCCGGACCACTCGACGGTCCAGAACGTGGTGGCGCTGACCTGGTACGTGCGCGCTCGGGCGTAGCCGCGGTCGTAGCCGCAGTCGGGCGAGGTCCGCCCGGCCCGGGGACCGTCGGCGGTGTACGGGGTGCCCGGCCCCGTGCAGGTGACCTTGGTGCCGTCGCCCATGTCCCAGACGATCCGGGTCACCCGGGCGGTGATCTCGACGGTCACCCCGCGATCCGAGGCGGAGGCGTGCAGCGGCCCGAAATAGGACTCCCCGCCACTGGCCCACATCCAGACCGGCAGCCCCACCAGGCCGGGCCCCTTGCTGCGCCGAGGCGCCACCGCGACCCGGGGCGGCAGCAGCGAGATCGAGGCCAGCGCGCGGCGGGCCAGTTCCTCCGGGTCGGGCGGTGCGCCGTAGCCGGGTGGCGGCCCGTCACGCAGGACGACGGTCTGCGCGCCCAGGTCACCGCCGTTGCAGGTCTGCACGTACCACTGCTGGCCCTCGGGCGCGCTGGGCTGGGGTGCGGCCAGCTTGTAGTAGCAGCCGTCGCCGTTGTTGAACCAGCCGAGCACGTTGTCGTAGCAGGGGATGACCCGGCCGTTCCACTGGCACTTCGCGGCGGCGCCGCCGCCGTCCCCGCCTCCACCGCCGGGGTTGCCCCCGCCGCCGCCCGGCCCGCCCGGGGTGCCGGGCTCGTCGTCCCAGACGTTGCAGTCGTTCTGCCCGGGCGGGCACTCGCCGCCGGGGTTGCCGGCCCGGGCCGGCGAGCCGGTCAACAGCAGCGCGGGCGCGCCGGTCAGCGTGAGCAGCAGCGCCAGGCCGGCGGTGAGCAGCAGCCGCCGGGGCGTCCCGGCCCGGGTCGGGCGGGCCGGGACACCCCTTCCTCCCCAGGTCAACACGGCTGGTCCTGGTGGCCGGCACCGGCGCTGATCAGCCAGCGGCCGTCGGGGTAGCGGGAGGCGGTGGCGGTCGCCAGGTAGCGCCCGCCGCGGGTGCCGGGGACGACCCGGCGATCCTTGGCGTAGACGAGGCGGTAGCCGGTGGCGTCCAGGCAGTCCTGGATCTCCACGGTGGGCGGCTCGGCGGCCAGGTCGACCGACACCACGGTGGGGTCGGATACGAGTTTTCCGGTACGCATCGCGCCGTGCTCCTTCGCGTCACGAATTGCGACCCGCACCCGGGTCAGCAGCGGATCCGCCACGAATCGGGCCAGTGCGGGATGGCCGGGATCGCTGCGTGCGCTCGCCGCACGGGACGCGTCGAGATAGCCGGAATAGGCGGCGAGAGCGGCTTTTCCGGCCGCCTCCTCCTCGGCGGTGGAATGCGCCGCGGGCACCGCGGCGCGCCCGGTCAGCGGGCGGGCCGCCGCCTCGGGCTCGCTGCCGCAACCGGCGGTCGCGGTCAGCAGAGCAAGGCTGAGCAGGCAGATTTCCCATCGGCGGGATTGCCGTGTGCGCAACGCCGGGCCCTCCTCGGTGGCGGCCCGGAGTGGTCACGTCAACGCACTCCGGGCATGCGGAAGCGCGCCCGGATGTGTGCGGCCGGGCCACAACTGCTACCGCTGCATTTACCTGTACTGATCTTTAACGAATTCGGATCCTGATGTCTCTGGTCGGCCTCCGACGCGAATTGTTCGGGGGTTGCGTCGTACCCAAGGGGCGAGCATAGGCTGACGTCCGCCGATGCAACAGAGGTAATTCATCCGAACACTGTGCGTGATGACAGGTGGTGGCGGCTGGTGGGTGTCCGGACGACGACGAACGGCCCGCACGCGGGTCGGCCGGTGGCAGGAGTGCGTTCACCCGCACGCGACATCCGGTGTCCCGGGCGTGGGTCACCGGACGGTGGAATGGGGGGCAAGCGTCCCTCTGGTCCGATCCGTCCCCCCGGCCCCCGGACCGCCCGCCCGTCTCCGGCCGCCGGCCTCCCGGACCCCGCCACCCGCGCGGGGGACGCCGTTTTCCGCGCCATCCGTGACACGGCGATCGATCAGGATTCACTCTGCGTGCTCCAGAGTGGAAACATGCGCGACCGTTCGGGGGAGCCGGCGTGACCGCCGAACGGGTCCGCGCCGCCCCACCGACGGCCCCCGCCCGCCGCCCGCGCGTCCGGCTGCTGGCCGCCCTCGCGGTCGTCCCGCTGCTGCGGCTGGCGGTCGCGCGGTACGCCGTACCCCCGGGGGTGCCCGACCGGGCGGGATGCGACGGCTGCGGCGCGCCGATCGGCCTGGACCGGCCGCTGCCGGCGCTCGGACCGGCGGCCCGCTGCCCGTCCTGCCGGGCGCGGGTCGGCGCGGCGCCGATGGTGGTGGAGACGGCCCTGGTCGCGGCGGTTGCGGCCGTGGCGCTCACCGGCGGCCCGGCCGGCGCGCGGGTGGCGGTCGCCTGGTGGCTCGCCTGGGCGGTGCCGCTGGCCCTGGCCGACGCGGCGGTGCACCGACTCCCGGACCGGCTGACCTGGCCGGCGGCGGCCGGGGTGTGGGTGCTGCTCGGGGTGGCCGGGCTGGCCGGTTCCGGCCCGGCGCCCTGGCTGCGGGCCACCGCGGCCGGGCTCGCCCTCGGCGCGGGCTTCGCGGCGACCACCCTGCTGCTCGGCCGGCGTGGGTTCGGCCTCGGCGATGCCAAGCTGGCGCTCGGCGCCGGGGCGCTGCTCGGCTGGTACGGCTGGCCGGTGCTGGTGGCGGGGCTGGTGCTCGCGGTCACTCTGTCCGCCGTGGCCGGCCTGGCGCTGCTGGCGGCCCGCCGGGTCCGCTGGTCCAGCCACCTGCCCTTCGGCCCGTTCCTCATCCTCGGCACCGCCGTCACCCTCGTCCTGACGACGTGAGGGCCGGCGGGGGCGAGCGGGTCAGCGCCGGGCGGGCCGGACCGCCGGTCGGGTCGCGGCGCGGCGGACCCGGCGGCGCATGACGTCGGCCACCGGGCGGGCCAGCACCGGCGTGAGCAGGGTGCCGACCAGCACGCCGAGCAGCAGCCCGGCGGCCACGTCGTGCGGGTAGTGCACGCCGACGAAGGTGCGGGAGACCGCGGCCAGCACGGCGAGGGGGACGGCCACCAGGCCGATCCGGCGGTGCAGCAGCAGCGTGGTGGCGGCCAGCGCGCCCGCGATGGTGGCGTGGTTGCTCGGGAATGACCAGTCGCCGGCCGGCGGGCAGTGCCCGGCCACGATGACCAGGTCGACCGGGCTACGGCAGGGCCGGTCCTCGGCGATCAGGGTCTTCAACCCCTCACTCGAGGCGTACGCGCAGACCACCGCGACCGGGGCGGCCAGGGCGAGCGCCCGGGCGCGGAGGTCGCCGCCGACCAGCCGGGCCAGCGCGGCCAGCACCAGCAGGACCCCGAGCAGGACGATCGCCCCCTCGGTGAAGTGCAGCGCGAACCAGTGCACCGGTTCCGGTGTGCGGTCGGCGAACTCGACGATGTCGTGGTACCAGTCGGCACTGACATCCGGGACGTCTGTCACCAGGGCGTCGGTCATGAATCACCTCACCAACTGTTCATACTCCGTTCACCTGGAGGGTGGTGGGGGAATGACTGTGGGGGGACCGAAGTCTCAGGCGCCGTCGACGTACCGACCTCGGGAGGGACCCGTGCCGCACCGCCCTCAGGGCGACGAGAGTTGGCGGATCCGCCGTACCGGGGCGGACCCCGACCGGCTGGCGCACCACGGCGAACGGCTCCGGGTGACCGGGGCGGCGCCGGTCAGCCGGCCGATGCCGCCGGTGCCGGACCCCGGGCCCGAGCCGCCGTCACCACCCGGCCGCCGGCCGGCCCGGCGCGCTCAGGCGGAGGTGGGCGGCGCCGGCTGACTCGGCACGCCCGACATGCGCCCGACGATCTCCTCCAGCGCCTCGAAGGCGTACGCCCAGTTGTGGCACTTGAAGCTGCGCAGCCCCTCGATCGGCGTGCGGCAGTCGGCGCAGTGCACCCCGGGGATGGCCTCCGGCACCTCGGTGTTGACGTACTTGCGCTCGCCGAGGATGACCCGCGCGATCATCCCGCGGTCATGCACCCCATGCAGCGCGGAGGAGACGATGTCGTACCAGTTCACCCGGCGACCGCACTTCGGACAGTCCGGCTCGTCGCCGCTCACCCACAGCGGGGCGCCGATGCTCCGTGCCGGCATGTTCAGCAGCTTCTCCAGGCGGCGCACGTCCGACTCTGGGGTGGTCCAGCAGTGCCGGCCCGGCAGCGAGGCGGGCGAATCGTAGACGGCGCGGAACACCACCGGGTCGACCTCCACGGTCTCCCGTCCACTGGTCATCGGTACCTCCTCGGCTCGGCTGGTTACACCGTCGTACCAGGTGAACGCCGCCGACAACCGGATCACGGACACGACGGGCCAGCGGTGTGTCGCCAGGACGGGACCGCCCGCCCGGGGTTCGGGTCCTCCGGGCGGGCGGCGGCCGGGGTCAGCTCCGGGTGACCAGACCGGCGTCGACGACGTACTCGCCACCGGCGTGGGCCTCGAACTCGGCGCTCGCGGCGAGCAGGGTCGGATCCCACTGGTACGCCGTCACGAGGTCCGAGTCGGTGGCGTCGTCACCCACGTTCCCGGCGGTCCGGTCGTACTGGTTGGTGGCCTCCACCCGCACCTCGTAGAGCAGCTCGGTCCGGGCCATGATGGACCAGGTGCCGTCCGGGTTCACGCTGGCCGAGCCGCCGCCGATCGTGTCTCCCTGCCGGGCCCAGAGGGTCACCTGGAGCACGCCGTCCGGGCCGATGCCCGGCTCGCCCTCCTCGCGCTGCCCGTCGCCGTCCAGGTCGTGCCAGACGACGCCGCGGATGACGCAGGTGCCCGCGATGGCCACCGTCACCGAACCGGTGTTGTTGCCGGTGTTCGACTCCCGCTTGTCGGGGGCGATGGTCGCGGTGATCGGCACGGTGGTGCCCGGCGTCGCTCCGGCCACCACGAACGGCACGAACAGCTGACTGCGCTGCCCGGCCAGCAGCGCCGCGTGCGCGCACGAGTAGCTGGTCGCGCTCGCCACCGTGCAGGTCCAGCCCGTGTCGGCGTCCGGGGTCGTGGTGCGCAGGCCGGCGGGCACCGAGACGGTGAGCTTGACCGGGCCCGAGTCGCCGTTGCCGTAGTTGCGCAGGTCGATCCGCGTGGAGAAGGTCTCACCCTCCGCCGGGTTGAGCGGGTTGGTCATCACGAGGTCGACAAGCAGGTCGGGCTGGGTCTTCCCGGCCGCCACCGCGTCGGCCGGAAGAGCCGCGGCGCCGAGGGCGAGGGCGGCCAGGATGGTGGGCACGACACGTCGGAGCGAGCGGGACAGGGAGTGCGGTCGCATGACTTCCTCACGTCGGGCTGACGGCCCGACCGGACGGCGGACCGCGGAGATCAACTGTCTCCACTCATCCGGCGTCATCGATCCACACCGCGTTACGCGGCCCTCCGGCCATTCAGGTCAGGCTGCGCCGCTGATCTCCGCCCCCTGCCTGGCTGTCGGGATTGCTAGGCTCCGCGCCATGTTTTCGGGCGATGCGGATGCTGACCTGCGGCAGATGGCCGACGATGCGACCTTTCCGCACCGCGATGCCGCCCGGCACGCGGTGCGGTTCCGGGCCTCCGGCGACGTGGCGGACCTGGTTGCCGTCCACGACGATCCGCACCCGTGCGGGATGACCGACGTGGTGTTCGCCATGGCGGGATCGAAGCGGCCCTGGCTCAACTGGGTGCCGATGCCGAGCGAGGCGATCAGCAACATCGCCAACGAAGTCGGTGGCCGCCGGGCGCGCGGCGAGCAGCTCGAACTCAGCGGCCTCGGACTGTCCGCGGCGGAGCCGGCCAGCGCCATGACCGCCTGCCGCAGGGTCGCCGGCCCGATCGACATCGGTATCGCCGAGTTCCCGCCCCCCGACATCCGGACACCCGTACGGCCCGGCCGGTACGCGGTGTGGCGGTACGACGGCACAGAGCCGCTGCCCGCTGGGCCGGTGCCGTCGGCCACCGCAGTCGGGCTGGTGCAGGAAGTCGCGGGCGAGCCGTGGCAGTCGCCGCTGTCGGGGTACGTGAAGGCCGCCCCGCTCGGCGAGCTGCCGCTGAACGACCTGCTCGGGCTACTTGCGCACCTGCCCGGCCCGCCGGACACCGCGCGCTGGCAGCACCTCGCCAAATCGACGCCGACGTACTGGTACCGGCTCATGCAGCCGTGGGTGTGCCTCGGCATCCTGCATCATGCCAAGGACGAGCCGTGGCCAACCTCGACCCGACGCGAGGTGCTGGTGGACCTCGCCTTCGGCGTCGAGGACTGGGTCGCCGACGCCGCGCTGTTCGCGCTCGTCACCGCCGCCTACCGGGAGCCGGACCTACGGCCGGAGGTACGCCAGCTCGTCCGGGCCCGGCTCGACGCGGCGGTGGCGGCGAACCGGCTGGTCACCATCGAGGAATCACTGGCGCGGCTGATGCTCCTCACGCCCGGTTGCCGTCAGGACGACCGGGCGCTGGCAACGGCCGTGTTGGCCCGTGCGGAGCAGGACGACGAAGAGGACGAGGAACCGCCGGCAGCGCCGGTTGCGAAACGGCGCTGGTGGCAGCGGGGCAGTTAGTGAGCGAACGGGCTGTGGTGGGCCGCCAAGGGCTCAAACCCTGAACCTGTGGATTGCCGGCGAGCCGGCCGGATCCGGTGCCGTCCGAGGTCATGCGGCCTGGCTTTCAGGGGCTGTGCCAGATCTACCGCAACGAGGCCCGGCACCAGGAATTACGCCCCGAAGCGATCGACGACGGCTGCTGCCCGAGAATGGATGCCGACCCCATCCAGGACCCGCGGATGCAGCAGTGACCGGCGGTGAGCGAGGACAGACGATGACGCAGGTGGACACGGCGGAACCCGGGCAGGGCGGCGCCGGCCGCCGGGACACCGGCGCCGGGACCTCGCTCCCGCGCATCCGCCGGGCGATACGCGCCGCCTCCCGGCCGGCCCCCTGGAAGCGCGGCCGGGTGCTCGCGGCGCTGGCGCTGCTGCTGGGGCTGTTCATGCTGCTGCACGCGCAGATCCCGAACCGGATCGGGAACCTCGGCAGCCTGGTGGAGACCTTCCTGCCGTGGTTCGGTCTGTTCATCCCCGTACTGCTGATCGGGGCGCTCTGGCGCCGCTCCGCCTCCGCGGTGGCCGCGCTGCTGCTGCCGGTCATGGTGTGGCTGAACCTCTTCGGCGGGCTGCTCGGCGACAAGTCCCACCCGGGCGGCGACCTCACCGTGGCCGAGCACAACGTCGGCGCCAACAATCCCGACCCGGCCGGCGCCGCCCGCGACCTGGCCGCCTCCGGGGCCGACCTGCTGGCCCTGGTGGAGCTGACCCCGGAGGACCGGGGCACGTACGAGAACGAACTGGCGAAAACGTACCCCTACCACACCGTGCAGGGCACGGTCGGGCTGTGGAGCAAGCTGCCGCTGTCGGACACCCAGCCGGTCGACACCAAGATGGACTACGGGCCGCTGGCGGACACCAAGCCGGCCGACATCAAGATGTCCTACAACCGGGCGCTGCGCACCACGGTGACCACGAACCAGGGTCCACTGGCGGTGTACGTAGCCCACCTGGGGTCTGCACGGGTGAATCCCAGGGCGGGCTTCTGGACGGCCCACCGGGACAGAAACGCGCAGGCGCTCGGCGAGGCCATCGCCGCCGAGCAGAACGAGCGGATGGTGCTGCTCGGCGACCTGAACGGCACCATGGACGACCGCGCGTTCGACAGCATCACCTCGCAGCTGCGCTCGGTCCAGGACACGGCCGGGAACGGCTTCGGCTTCACCTGGCCGGCACAGTTCCCGGCGGTGCGGATCGACCAGATCCTGGTGAGAGGCGTGAAGCCGGAGAGCTCGTGGGTGCTGCCGGCCAGCGGCAGCGACCACCTGCCGGTAGCGGCCCGAATCACGCCCTGATCAAAGGCCTTCCGAGGCTCGGTCAGGGTCGCTGACCGACGTGTGAGTGGGCCGCCAGGGACTCGAACCCCGAACCTATGGATTGCCGCGAGCCGGCCGGATCGGGTGCGGTGCGAGGCCATCCGTCCTGTCCATGCCCGCTGGCCCGCCGCCGCCCGGTGCGGTTGCTGTCGGCGGCTGTCGGTCATCGGCCAGCAGTGCCCTGTTGGGCCGGTCGCCTACGGGCAGCGCAGGAGCGGCCTGGAAAACCTGCAGGTGGCAAGATGGGCGATCCGAGTTTGTCGGCGCGACCGGTGCGCCCCGCCGCTCTCTAGGAGAAGTGGGGGCGGGGCGCTCCCGTGTCTACATGCGAGCTTGGCGGCGGCCTGCGATTGTGCCGGCCGCAAGCGTGATCACCATGACTGCCGCGAGAATAAGGATCGCGGTGATGGAGATATCTAGTGGCCACCCCGCTTGTTTGGAACAGAGCAGATAGGTGGCTTGTGCCAAGGCCGGCGCCAGGAGAAGCACCGAGGCGACGATGGGCATCCGTGCATCGACCGGCGCGGTGATGACGGCCAGTGCGGCGAACGCGCACAGGGACATCAGTGGTGCGTCCGACCAGCCGTTGATCGGGCTCGGCGCCAAAGCGACGACTGCCAGTGCCCCGAGGACGGGCCAGGTCCACGGTTTGGTTACGGGCGTTCGGGGTGCGCGGAGCAGTGGCAGCAACGCCAGCGAAGCCAGCAGCGCTGGCCAGAACTGGGGAAGCATTGCGTCCTGGAGGTCATAAACCGACGAGAACCAGAACGACAGGTCCCACCCATTTGCCGACAAATGTTGCGCGGCCACGGTCAAGATCGCCGCAGCGAATGCCAGCCGGTAGCTACCCCACGCCGCAGCGAAGAGCGCGATGGTCAGCAGCGCCGGAATGACGATGAACCACCATGCGCCGGGGTTGTATGGGCCCTCCGACAGCATCGTCACCAAGACCCCGATCGGGCCTCCGGCCCGCTGCGTCAGGCCGTACACGAGCAGGGACAGCGCGGACAGCCGCAGCGCGGAGTATCCCAGCGCCGATCGCGAGCCGAGACGGTCAACACCGGTGCGGGCGCGTAGCCCTCCGACCACGAGCGCCACCGCTTCTCGAAGGTTCAGCCGCCGCTCGCCAGCCGTGGCGAGCAGGGTTTCGAGCATCTCGTCGGCCCGATACTGCCGGTAGGCGCGGGGATAAGCCCGCAGTAGCCACCGGTAACGGCGCTCCAGCTCAGTCATGCCGGCACCACCCAACCCGCCGCAGGCGTCGAGCGGACGGAACGGTTACGAACGACGCTCGCCGCCGCAGCCATCCGCTCCGCTTCCGCACGCAGCGCGGACATACCTCGCTGGGTCAGCTCGTAGGTACGGCGGGCACGGCCGTTGACCACCGCTTCCTCGGCCACCCGCACCATCTCTTCACCGGTGAGTCGGTCCAGAGCGGCGTAGAGGGTGCCCGTCGTGAGGCGCACCCGCCCGTCGGACAACTCCTGCGCCCGCTTGACGATCGCGTAGCCGTGCAGGGGTTCGTCCTGCAACGCGGCCAAGATGAAGTAGGTGGGTTCGCGCATCGACGCGAAGGACTTGGTCATGTCGTCGACATAAGCAGATGATCGACGCATAGGTCAAGACCTGACGTGCGCGACGACGCGGAGTGGTTGGCTTACTCGACCGCTGACCGGTCTACTGCTGTTCTTCACTGCTGTGCCGGCCCGCTCACGGCAACAGCGACCCCGGTCGGGGCCGCTGACCTGCGGAGGAGTGGGCCGCCAGGGACTCGAACCCTGAACCTATGGATTAAAAGTCCACAGCTCTGCCATTGAGCTAGCGGCCCGTCCGACCAGGCTACCGGAACCCGCCCGCGCGGGGCTTCCGGCTTCCGCCCCCTGTCGATCTTCGGACTCCCGCCAGCTCGCCGACCTGGCGGGAGAGCGCCTGCGACCGGCGGGCATGACGACGCCCGCCTGGGGAACCGGAACACGCATGAGGGTGAGCAGCACGGCGGCCGTGGCGGCGTCCAGCGAGGTGGCCGGGGACGACGGAGTGCGCCGACCCGGTGGGGAGGTCCACGCCTGGCTGCCGGGCCAGAACCAGACGGTCTGCGGGCTCCAGCTCAGCCGCACCCGGCTGCGCCGCTTCCCCCACGTGCCCTTCGACTATTCGGACACCGACGTGCTCACCGAGGCGGACCCCGAGGGCTACGTCTGCCCCCGCTGCCTGGCCGCCACCCAGGGGCGACGCGAAGGCGAGAAGGGCTGGGCGCGGACGAACCCCCGTCCGTGAGCGGTTGCTGTCCGCTTCAACGGGTACGGCACCGGTATGCGCATCGTGATCGTGGGGGCCAGCGGCAACGTGGGGACGGCTCTGCTGCGGCGGCTGCGGCGGGAGTCCGGGGCGGAGCTGGTCGGCGTGGCCCGCCGGTTGCCCGGGCCGGACGCCGGTGAGCCGTACGACGGGGTGGAGTGGCACTCCTGCGACGTCGGGGCGCCGGACGCGGTGGAGAAGTTGGCTGCGGCCTTCGCCGGGGCGCGGTCCGTGGTGCACCTGGCCTGGCAGATCCAGCCCAGCCACGACCAGCGCACCCTGCACCGGACCAACGTCGGCGGGAGCCGCGCGGTGTTCGAGGCGACCGTCCGGGCGGGTGTCCCCGCCCTCGTGTACGCCTCGTCGGTCGGCACCTACGCGCCCGGCCCGAAGGACCATCCGGTGAGCGAGAACTGGCCGGCGACCGGGGTGGAGACGTCGTCGTACAGCCGGGACAAGGCCGAGGTGGAGGCGTTGCTGGACGGGGTGCGGCGGGAGCGCCCGGAACTGCGGGTGGTCCGGCTGCGGCCGGGGCTGACCTTCCAGCGGGACGCCGGCACGGAGATCCGCCGCTACTTCATCGGGCCGCTGGCGCCGGTGTGGCTGCTCCGGTACGGCCGGATCCCGCTGGTCCCGACGAACCGGCGGCTGCGCATGCAGGCGGTGCACGCCGACGACGTGGCCGACGCGTACGCCCGGGCGGTGCTCGGTGACGCGCACGGCGCCTTCAACGTGGCCGCGGACCCGGTGCTGACCCCGGAGCTGCTGGCCCGGCACTTCCACGGCTGGACGGTGCCGGTGGCCACCCCGGTGCTGCGCGCGGCGGCGGCGCTGACCTGGCGGGCGCGGCTGCAACCGGTCGACACCGGCTGGGTGGACCTGGCGTTGAACGCCCCGCTCATGTCGAGCGAGCGCGCCGAGCGGGAACTGGGCTGGACGCCCCGGGTCGACAGCGTCACCGCGCTGAAGGAGCTGTTCGAGGGCATGTCCCACGCCACCGGCACCACCTCCCCGCCGATGTCGGCGGACCCGACCCTCCCCGGCCGCCCGACGGCCCTCCTGAAGGCCCGCCTCCCCGGCCACCCGAACCCCTACTGATCGCTCACCGCGTCAAGCGGGACGACGACACCGTGGGTGGGTGGGCACCTAGGAAGAAGATGCCGGGGTAGCCCTGTGTCTCGAAGCCCTTGCTGGGGTTGTGGCGGAGGGTCGAGGCGTCGATCCTCATGGTGCCGGTGCGGTTGTTGCTGACGAAGAAGATGGCGCCGCCGCCCTCGTTCGCCGCGTTGTCCTCGATGATCGTGCCGGCGATCCGGACGGTGAACTCGTTGCCGTCGCAGTAGATCGCGCCGCCGCTGCCGCCGCCGGGGGTGCCGGACCGGGACGGGTTCGCCCCGCTGCCGACCGCCCGGTTGTCGCGGAACACGCTGTTCAGCACGGTCCAGGAGACGCCGATGCTGCTGGTCGCCGCGCCGTTCGCGCAGACGCCACCGGTGAAGGTGCTGTTCACGACGTACACCGGTTTGTTGTCGTGCTGGCTGAGCACGCGCAGCGCGGCGCCGCCGAGGTCCGGCCCGGTCCGGTCGCAGCGGTTGTCCACGAAGCGGGTGTTGACCACCTTGAGCCGGCCACCGCGTACGAAGATCGCGCCGCCCCCGCCGCCCTCGGTCCGGTCGCCGGTGGAGTTGCCGTCGGCGAAGGTCAGGTTCTGCACGGTGAGCTGCGGGTGGTCCTGGTTCTGGCAGTGCGAGGTGGTCCAGCCCTGGGCCTGGTCGCAGGTGTTCTGGTAGAGGATCCGGCGCTCGCCGCCGCCGCTGAGGGTGACCTTGCCGCCACCGTCCAGCACGACCCGCGGGCCGTGCGAGTTGACCACCTTCGCGGTCGCCTTCATCCGGATGGTCACCGGGGCCGCCCCGCAGTCGAAGGTGATGATCCCGCCGGCCGCCACGGCCTTCACCACCGCCGCCGAGGTGCAACTCGCCGGTGTGCCGGTGCCGACCGTACGGGTCGGCCGCGACGTGTCCACGGCCCGCGCCTCGGCGGGCACGGCGGCGTGCCCGTCCGGGTTGCCGGCCCGGGACGCCGCCGCTGCGGGAGCGGCGCTGGGCTTGGCGGTGCCGAGACCGGCTCGGGCGCTCGGGCCGCCGGTCGGGGGCGGCGTCGGGCCGGCGGCGGTGCCGGTGGTGGCGGCGACCGGCGCGGGCGAGCCCGTCGGCTGGTCACCTCCGCACGCGGGCAGGGCCGCGGTGGCGAGACCGAGGACGAGGAGGGCGACAGCGGACTTCACGCGCACCGCCCGATGCTAGGAGGACCGGCCGCCGCCGCACGACTCCGGACGGGA
Organism: Micromonospora sp. NPDC005299; assembly: GCF_042872345.1. Taxonomy (NCBI): domain Bacteria; kingdom Bacillati; phylum Actinomycetota; class Actinomycetes; order Micromonosporales; family Micromonosporaceae; genus Micromonospora; species Micromonospora sp. NPDC005299. The sequence goes on along the minus strand of NZ_JBIAKG010000003.1, from coordinate 248,197 downwards.
TCCTTAACCCGCCGCTAAGCCGCGTCAGGCGTGGGACAGCGCGAACGCGACCAGGAAGCCGAGGACGGTGATCAGGCCGACCAGCAGGTGGGCGTCCTCGTACGCCTCCGGAACCATGGTGTCGGTGATCATCGCGAGGATCGCGCCGCCCGCGAGCGCGGTGATGCCGGCCAGCAACCCGGGCGGGGCGCCGCCGAGCAGCGCGTACCCGGCCAGGGCCGACGCGCCGGAGACCAGGGCGATCGCCGTCCAGAGCAGGAAGACGTAGCGGCGGGTCCGGCCCGCCTGGCGCATGCCGGCCGCGCTGGACAGGCCCTCGGGCACGTTGCTGAGGAAGACCGCGAGCACCGTGACCAGGCTGACCGGGCCGCCGGCCAGCAGGCTCGCGCCGATCACGACCGATTCCGGTACGCCGTCCAGCACCGCGCCGACCGCGATGGCGGCGCCGGAACCGGGCTGCTCCTGTTCGGAGGGCTGCTCGTCGCCGGAGCGCTTGCGGTGCCGCGCCCCGCGCCGGGCCAGCAGGATGTTCGCCCCCGTGTAGGCGAGCGCCCCGAGCGTTGCGCCGATCACCACCGGCTTCAGCCCACCCTGCTCGTGCGCCTCGGCGATCAGCTCGAACGAGACCGCCGAGAGCAGCACCCCGGCGCCGAACGCCATGACCGAGGCGACGGCCCGCCGCGGCACCCGCGCGAAGTATCCGACGACCGCCCCGATGAGCAGGGCGGATCCGGCCACCAGCCCCCAGAATCCCGCTTCCAACCACTCCGGCACCCGCAGGACCCTACCCCGAGCCGGAGATCGGAAACGGGCTCAGAAATCGGCGAACAGGTAGGGCAGCGCCCGCGGGAAGATCCGGCGCAGCTCGGCGGCCGCGTCGACCGGCACCTCGCCGAGCCCGCGCACGGCCACCTCGGCCGGGTCGAGCACCCCGTACGCCAGGGCGGAGAGCCCGGCGGCGGTGAGCCGCGCGGTCGGCACGGTGCCGGCGGCGGCGGTGTCCCCGGGGAGCACCTCCAGCGTGCCGGTGTCGCCGTCGAGCAGGTGGGTGCCGGCGAGCCAGCGGTCGCCGACCAGTTCGACGGCGACCCGGCCGGTCCCGGCGGGCCGGCCGGCGAGCGCGTCCAGGCTGAGCAGTCGGGCCATCGGGGCGGACGAGCCGGGCCGGGCCACCCGCGCCTCGACGTGCACGGCGAGGTCGGTGAGCCACAGCTCGGGCATCTCGTCGGCGGGAAGCTCGACGCTGATCCGCTCCACCTGGTCGACGTGGCGGGCGAAGAACTGGAGCAGCGACGCCCGGGCGTACGGGTCGCCGGCCAGTAGATCGTCGGCGATCAGCGCGCCGCCGTGGTCGTCGATCCGGTAGGTGACCGCGCCGACCGTCTCGCCGTCCCGGACGGCGGTGAGCAGCCAGCGGTCGTCCCGGTCACGCAGCCCCACCGCCCGGAAGTCGGGGAAGATCGCGAACCCGTGCCGCTCGCGCAGGCAGCGTTCGGTGTACGCCCGCCACCGTTCGTAGCCGGCGCCGACCCGCTCCCACACCACCTCGCCGGGCAGCTCGGCCCGGAGCAGCGGGGCCAGGTCCGCTGGGGAGAAGACCGCGGTACGCCGCCGGGGCAGCCCGACGTAGCCGAAGCGCTCGTAGAACGAGGCGCGGAACGGGTAGAGCGCGCTCAGCGGGTGCCCCTCGTCCCGCATCTCGTCGAGAAGCCGGTGCAGCAGCGTCCGCACGTGCCCGCGCCGGCGGGCCAGCGGATGGGTGGACACCCCGGCGACGCCGGCCATCGGCAGCACGGCCCCGCGCAGGTTCTGCCGCATCGGGACCGCCGAGACGGCGGCCGTGGTGACCCCGTCCTCCTCGACGACCAGCGTCCGGTTGCCCGCGTTGTACGGCAGGTACTCGCGGAACTCCTCCGTCCGTGACGCGGCCATCGGCGATGCCTCGAAGGCGTACGCCTGGAGCGGGAAGCTGGTGGTCAGGCGTTCCTCGGCGGCCAACCGGCGAATGCGCATCCGCTCATCCCAACCCGACCGGCCGGATGGCGCAACCCGATTCGGGCGGGGTCAGGCCTCGGTGACGTCGGAGACCACCACGGTGACGTTGTCCGGCGCGCCGGCCTGGTGGGCGAGCTTCACGAGCTGCTCGCCGCACTGCTGCCGGTCACTGTAGGTGACCAGCGCCGAGGTGATGGCGGCGTCCTCCACGTAGTCGGAGAGGCCGTCGCTGCACAGCAGCAGCCGGTCGCCGGCGAACACGGTGAGCACCCCGACGGCCGGCGGCGCGTCCGAGCCCTGCACCGCCCGGGTGACGAGGGAGCGTTGCGGGTGGTGGCGGGCCTGGTCGGGGGAGAGCGCGCCCTGGTCGACCAGCGCCTGCACGAAGGTGTCGTCCCGGGTGAGCTGGGTCAGCTCGGTGTCCCGCAGCAGGTAGCAGCGGGAGTCACCGACCTGGGCGAGGACCAGGGTGTCGCCGGCGAGCAGGGCGGCGGTCAGCGTCGTACCCATGCCGTCGCGCGCCGGGTCGACGGTGATGGCCGCGCGGATGCGCTGGTTTGCGGTGCTCACCACGGCGCGCAGCGCGTCGGCGGCCCCGTCCGGAGCGGTCGGCGGGGTCAGCTCGTCCAGGATGCGGATGACGATCTCGCTGGCCACCTCGCCGGCGGGGAGGCCGCCCATGCCGTCGGCCACCGCCACGAGGCGGTCACCGGCGAGGGCGGAGTCCTCGTTGTTGGTCCGGACGAGGCCGACGTCGTTCAGGATGGCCGAGCGGAGGATCAGCGTCATGGAGACAAGCTTGCCAAGAACATCGGCTCCGCGTCTCTACGCACTGCTGGGTCTGCTGAAAGAAATGTCGTCGGCTTGCACACGCGGTATGTATCAACCATCCATTGTGGTCGTTCGCGGGTAGCGCAGCAGCAGGCTCGCCCGCACCTCCTCGTCGCCCACGGCGGCGTAGCTGTGCGGCACGTCGGAGGTCCAGCGGAGGTATTCCCCCGGGCCGGCGGTCGTCGGGGCGTCCACCGGGCCGGCGCGGAGCACGCCGGCGAAGACGGTGACGTGTTCGGTCACGCCGGCCTGGTGCGCGGGGGAGAGCTGCGCGGGACCCGGGCGGACCCGCATCCGGTAGAGCTCGTAGGTCGCGTCGGTGTCGCTGAAGACCTCCAGCAGGGTGGCCCCCACCGCGGCGCCGCGGACGGTCGGCGTCTCCGCCGGCCCGGAGAGTACGGCGGTGAGCGGCACGCCGAGCTGGGCGGTGATCGCGTACAGGGTCTCCAGGGTGGGGTTGCGGGTGCCGTTCTCCAGGCCGGAGAGGGTGGCCTTCCCGACGCCGGCCAGCCGGGCGAGCGTGGACAGGGACATCTCCCGCTCCTCGCGGAGGGCGCGGATCCGCCGGCCGACGGCTTCGGCGGTCCGGTCACCGGCTGGTGGGGCAGCTGCCATGCGGCTATCGTGCTACATCGGCCCGTTCCGTAAACGGAACGGTGGGTGAGGGGGAGAGCATGGCCGGTCGACTGCAACCCGTCCTGGCCGGCGTGGTGACCGCACTCGTCGGCTTCGCCAGCTCGTTCACGGTTGTGCTCGCCGGGCTGCGCGCGGTGGGCGCGGACCAGGCACAGGCGGCCTCCGGCCTGCTCGCCCTCTGCGTGGCCAGCGGCTGCTGCGCCGTCTGGCTCGGTCTGCGGCACCGGCTGCCGCTGGCCATCGCCTGGTCCACCCCGGGCGCCGCCCTGCTCGTCGCCACCGGGCCGGTGCCCGGCGGGTGGCCGGCGGCGGTCGGCGCCTTCCTGCTCACCGGCGCGCTGATCGTCGCGGCCGGGCTCGTCCCCGCGCTCGGTCGGGCCGTCGCCGCGATCCCCGCGCCGATCGCCAGCGCCATGCTCGCCGGAGTGCTGCTGCCGCTCTGCACCGCGCCCGTCCGGGCGCTGGTCGAGGTGCCCCGGCTGGCCGGGCCGGTGGTGCTCGCCTGGCTCCTGCTGCACCGCTTCGCCCGCCGCTGGGCGGTGCCCGGCGCGCTCGCCGTGGCGGTGGTGGCGATCGCGCTGACCGCGTCCGGGCCGGCCCGGATCGACGCCGCCCCGGCCGTCGTGCTGACCGCGCCCGCCTGGACGCTGCCCGCGATCGTCGGGCTGGCGCTGCCGCTGTTCCTGGTCACCATGGCCGCGCAGAACGTGCCGGGAACGGCCGTGCTGGCCGGCTACGGCTACCGGGCCCCGCTGGGCTCCGCGCTCCGCGTGACCGGGCTCGCCACCGCGCTCGGCGCGCCGGCCGGCGGGCACGCGGTGAACCTGGCCGCGATCACCGCCGCGCTGGCGGCCGGCCCCGACGCCCACCCCGACCCGGAGCGACGCTGGATCGCCTCGGTCACCGCGGGCATCGGCCTGGCGCTGCTCGGCCTGGGCGCCGGCGTGGCGACCGCCCTGGTGCTGCTCTCCCCGCCGGTCCTGGTCGAGGCCGTGGCCGGGCTCGCGCTGCTCGGCGCGCTGGCCGGCGCGGTCGCGGCGGCGGTTGCCGAGCCGGACGCCCGGGAGGCCGCCGTGGTCACGCTCGTGGTCACCGCCTCCGGGGTGAGCCTGCTCGGCGTGGGCGGCGCGTTCTGGGGGCTGGTCGCCGGCTGGCTGATGCTCCTGCTGTTCCGCCGCCGTCGCCCGGCCACGCCACCGGTGGCCGAGCCCGCACCGGAACCGGCCGCCCCGGCCCGGGCCGGCTGATCAGGCGACGCCTTCCGCCTCGACGCCGATCTCCATGATCCGCAGGCGGACGCCGGTGACGTTCTGCTCGACCATCCGCCGGAGCGCCCGCGCCTGCTCCAGCGTGTCGAGGACGACCAGCGCGTGGCTGAGGTCGGGCTCGTCGTCGTCCACGCCCCACCAACCCCGGACGAAGCCCGGGCTCTGCCGGGTCACCTCGGCCATGTGCGCGAACTGGGCGGCCCGTGCGGCCGCCTCGGTCGGCGTGCCGCCCTGCTCTCCGATCACCATCCACATGCCGCCCACCGTAGGCGCGGAGTCACTCCTCCGGGGGGAGTTCGCCGGCGGGGACGGTGAGGCGTACGCCGTCGTCGGTGACCGCCGCGATCCGGTCGGCCAGCACGTAGACCGCACCGGTGCGGGCCAGTTCGGTGGAGACCTTGAGGTAGCCCTCGCGCAGCAGCCGGGCGGCCAGGTCGGCCGGAACGTCCGGCTCCTCGGCGGCCGCCGACTCGATCAGCTCGTCCAGGCTGCTGCCCGGGTCCACCGGGGCGGGCGCCTGCACGGTCACGGCGGCCGGGTCGCCGCGCTGGACGAGATCCACGGTGCCCACCTCCGCGCCGGTGGAGTCGACCACCCGCATGCCGGTGGTGACCCGGGAGACGCTGTCCTGCTGCTGGCTCATACAGGCGCGGTTCCCGAGGCGCGCGGGCGCTAAACGGGCGGAGCCCAGCCGCTCGGCGGGCGGGGGGACAGCTCCCGCCAGGTGTCCGGCCCCTCCAGCAGCGCCCGGACCGTTTCCTCGGCCTGCTCGACGCTGGCGTACTCGTAGAACTTGGAGACCCCCTCGGCGCCGCCGGCGCGCTGCTCGACGTGCCAGCGGTCGCCGTCGACCCGGAGGAAGACGTCCCGCCGGGCCAGCCGCCCCCATTTCCCGTTCCACCAGTGCCTGCGCTGCTCCATGCCGGGACTCTATCGAACATGTGTTCGACACACGTCGGCCCCCGCGGGATTCCCACGGGGGCCGATCGGCTATGGCGTCAGCGCGCGGCCGGGGGCTCCTGCCGGCGGCCGAGCACGTCGTCCAGAGCGCCGCGCTGGGCCGGCGTGCCGTGGTTGCCGGCGAGCAGCGCGTCCCGGATCTCGGTGAGCAACCGCACCTCCTCGCTGGGGGCCTTCGGCGGCGGCTCCTCGCCGCGCTTGCGCCGCTCGGCGAGCCGGTTCATCGGGTAGACGACCAGGAAGTACAGCGCCGCCGCGGTGAGCAGGAAGGTGATCGCGGCGTTGACGAAGGCCACCCAGTCGAACGGGATGCTGCGGAAGGTCGGGGTCGACCCGGTGATCCCGTTCTTGCTGCCGGTGATCAGCGCGATGAACACCCGGACCAGCGGTTCCAGGAACGACTTGGTGAGCTGGGTGACCACCCCGGTGAAGGCGGCACCGATGACGACACCGACCGCCAGGTCGACGACGTTGCCGCGCATGATGAAGTCTTTGAAGCCCTTGAGCATCCGCACTCCCGTGCTGTCCGAATTTCCGTCCGGGACAACCTATGCCCGGGAGGGGCCTTCGAGGAAAGCACCGGCCTCGATCGCCGCCCGGGCGGGGTCGCCGTCCCGGATGGCCTCGACCAGCCGGCCGTGGTCCACGTACCGCTCGGGCTCCAGGGTCTCGCCCATCGCCTGGGCGACGGTGCTGCGCAGCGCGGCGCCGACCGAGGCGTAGAGCTCGGCCAGCATGGCGTTGTGCGCGGCGGCCACCACCGCGGTGTGCAGCGCGGCGTCCGCCTCCACGAACTCACCGACCCGGCCGGAGCGCCAGGCGGCCTCCCGGGTGGCGAGCGCGCCGTCGAGCGCCACCAGGTCCTCGGGGGTACGCCGCAGCGCGGCGAGCCGGGCCGCCTCCACCTCGAAGGCGCGCCGGACCTCGATCACCTCGGCCATCCGGTCGTCGGTGAGCCGGCGGGCCACCACCGGGGCCAGTTCGTCGGTCGACACCACGTAGGTCCCGGAGCCCTGCCGGCACTCCAGCACCCCGGCGTGCACCAGTGCCCGGACCGCCTCGCGGACCGTGTTCCGCCCGACGCCCAGCGCGGCGACGAGCTGCGGCTCGGTGGGGATCTTCGCGCCCACCGGCCACTCGCCGCCGAGGATCCGGCCCCGGAGCTGCTCGATGGTCTGGCGCACCCGGTGGCCGCGCGGCGGCACGGCGACGGAATCGACGGCGGGTGTCACCGGTTACACCTTCTGCCGAAATTCATCCCATGATTGTAGGTTCGAGGTCATGACCCCGCCACCCCCGTCCACCGCGGGCCCCGTCACCAACATGCCCACCACCGACGTGACGCCCGGGCCGGCCCCGGCCCCGGCCGCCGCCCCCGCGCCGCAGGCCACCCCGGCCCGCGGCGGCCTGCTGGTCCTGGTCGGCATGCTGCTCGTCGCGGTCAACCTGCGCGCCGCGGTGACCAGCCTGGGTGCCCTGCTCGACGAGATCCGCGACGGGCTCGGCCTCTCCGGCGCGACGGCCGGCCTGGTCACCACGCTGCCCACCATCGCCTTCGCCGGGCTCGGCGCGCTCACCCCGTGGCTGGTCCGCCGCTGGCCCGCCGCCCGGGTGCTGGTGGTGGCCATGGTCGCGCTGACCGTCGGGCAGGTGCTCCGCGTGGTCACCGACTCGACGGCGGTCTTCGTGCTCACCAGCGCGCTCGCGCTGGCCGGCATCGCGGTCGCGAACATCCTGCTGCCGATGCTGGTCAAGCAGCACTTCCCGCACCGCACCGGGCTGGTCACCGGGGCGTACACGATGGCCCTGACCGTGGGCACGACGGTGGCCGCCGCCTCGGCGGTGCCGATCGCCCACGCCTTCGGCTCCTGGCGGGCCGGGCTCGGCGTCTGGGCCGGGCTGGCCGCGGTGGCCGTCCTCCCGTGGGTGCCGCTGGCGCTGCGGGCCCGCGGCGCGCGACGCACGGCGACCCCGGCGGTGACCGCCGCCGCGCCGGCGCCGGTGCGGCCGGCGCGGACCCGGCTCGGCTGGGCCATGGCGGTGTACTTCGGGGCGCAGTCGCTCAGCGGGTACGCGATCATGGGCTGGCTGGCCCAGCTCTTCCGGGACGCCGGCTACGCACCGGAGGCGGCCGGCCTGCTGCTCGCCGGGGTGACCGCGCTCGGCGTGCCGGTGGCGCTCATGATGCCGGCCCTGGCCGGCCGGCTGCCCACGCTGCGCCCGCTGGTGCTGTCGCTGACCGCGTTCTCCACGGCCGCGTACATCGGCCTGGCGCTCGCGCCGCACGGCCTCGCGCCGCTCTGGGTGCTGCTGCTGGCCTTCGGTCAGGGCGCGTTCCCGCTGATCCTGACCACGATCGGCCTGCGCGCCCGGACCGCCGAGGGCACGGTCGCGCTCTCCGCCTTCGCGCAGAGCACCGGCTACGTGATCGCCGCGCTCGGCCCGCTGCTGGTCGGCATCCTCTACGAGGCGACCGGGGGCTGGACCGCGCCGATCGGCTTCCTGCTGGTGGCGCTCGCCGTGCAGACGGCGGCGGGCATGGTGATCGCCCGTCCCCGGCACATCGAGGACGAGCGCTGAGGGGAGAAGGTCAGGAGGAGGAGGCCGGCGTGGGGTCGCCCGCCACGGCCTGCTCCACCGTCGGGTAGGTGTGCAGCACCTCGACCAGGCCGCTCACCTCAAGGATGCGGAGCACGCCGCGCTGCGGGGCGGCCAGCCGGACCACGCCGCCGGCCTCGTCGCAGCTGTTCTTGGCGCGTACGAACACCGACAGCCCGGTGGAGTCGCAGAACGACACCTCGGCCAGGTCGAACACGAGGCGGTTGCGCCCCTTGTCCAGCAGGTCCGTGATCTGGTCCTGGAGCTGCGGTGCCGTCGCCATGTCCAGCTCGCCCGCGACCGACACGACGACCACGTCGCCGCGCTGTTCCGTGTGCACCGTCAGGGACATTCGCCGACCTCCTGTGTTCGGTGGAACGGTATCCCACGAAGCTGGCGGCGTGCAGAACGGGAGCCGAGAAGGGTGCCGTCGATCATTTCTTTGCTCCGCGACAACTAGTGCCGCGGACCCCGGTGATAGAGTCCGCCCGTCCAGAGTTCAGGGAGGTCAACATGGCGTTGAGCGCCGAACAGAGTGGTCGGCTCGCCCGCCTGCTGACCGAGCACGCCGACCGGCTGACCGCGCGCTGGACAGAGATCGTGGCGAGCTCGCTGCGTGGCCGGCTCAGCCAGGCGGAACTGGCGCGGCAGGCGCGGGAGTTGCACCGCAGCCTCATCGACGCCGGGCAGCACGGGCTCGCCGACCTGGCCGACGAGCACGGCGGCGAGCTGCGGGCCGTGCTGGCCGAGCTCTCCGCCAGCCGGGCCCGGCAGGGCTTCAGCGCCACCGAGACCGCGATCAGCGTGTTCGCGCTCAAGGACGCGCTGCTGGAGCTGATGGAGCAGGACAAGGACGCGGGCACCCTCCGCGACTTCGTCGCCATCTCCGCCCTGATCGACCAGATGGGGCTGTTCACCTTCGAGAGCTTCGTGCGCACCCGCGAGGGCCTGATCGCCGACCAGGCGGAGCAGCTGCTGGAGCTGTCCACCCCGGTGGTGAAGCTGTGGGAGGGCGTGGTCGCCGTCCCGCTGGTCGGCACCCTCGACTCGGCCCGCGCCCAGGTGGTGATGGAGCGGCTGCTCCAGACCCTGGTCGACACGGGCTCGCCGTACGCGATCATCGACATCACCGGCGTGCCGGCGGTGGACACCCAGGTCGCCCAGCACATCCTCAAGACCGTGGTGGCCGCCCGGCTGATGGGCGCCGACTGCATCATCTCCGGCATCCGGCCGCAGATCGCCCAGACGATCGTGGCCCTGGGCATCGAGTTCGGCGACATCGCCACCAAGGCGAGCCTGGCCGACGCGCTGCGCCACGTGCTGCGCCTGACCGGCGTCGAGACCCCCGCCCGCCGCGCGCGCCGGGAGTTCTGATGGAGCGGGTGCCGATCCTCAAGATCGGCGACATCCTGCTGGTCTCCATCCAGGTCGACATGTCCGACCAGACGGCGATCCAGCTCCAGGACGACCTGGCCGAGCGGATCGTCGCCACCGGCTCGCACGGCGTGATCATCGACATCACGGCGCTGGACATCGTCGACTCCTTCGTCGGCCGGATGCTCTCCGCCATCGCGTCCATCTCCAAGGTGCTGGACGCCGAGACGGTGGTGGTTGGGATGCGTCCCGCCGTCGCCATCACCCTGGTCGAGCTCGGGCTGTCGCTCAACGGCATCCGTACCGCGTTGAACGTCGAGCGCGGCATGGAGCTGATCGCGGCGAGCCGGGGCGACGAGTGGGACGAGGCGGACGACGAGGACACCGAGACGACGGCAACGCCGTGACCGCCGGCGTCGACCTGGGGGTGCCGGCGACCCAGGCGATCCGCAGCGACGAGGACGTGGTCCGGGTGCGGCAGCTGGTGCGTACCACCGCCGTCGCGGGCAAGCTCTCGCTGGTCGACCAGACCAAGCTGGTCACCGCCGCCAGCGAGCTGGCCCGCAACACGTTGATCTACGGCGGCGGGGGCAGCGCGGAGGTGACCACGGTGGAGGACGGCCGCCGGCGCGGGGTCCGCGTCGTCTTCGCCGACCAGGGGCCGGGCATCGCCGACCTCGACGAGGCCTTCACCGACGGCTTCACCACCGGTGGTGGGCTGGGCCTGGGGCTCAGCGGCGCCCGCCGGCTGGTCGACGACTTCGACATCTGGACCGCCGTGGGTGAGGGCACCCGGATCACCGTCACCAAGTGGTCCCGATGATCGGCGACGTGGTCGCCGACCACGGTCTCTGGTTCCGGGTGGAGAGCGGCGCCACGGCGAGCAGCGTGCGGCGGGCCGCCGAGCGGCTCGGCCGGCAGGTGGAACTCGGTGAGCAGCGCGTCGCCGACCTGGCCATCGTCGCCGCCGAGATCACCAGCAACCTGGTGAAGCACGCCCAGGAGGGCACCCTGCTGCTCCGGCCGGTACGCCGGGGCGGTCGGGCCGGGGTGGAACTGGTGGCGATCGACTCCGGCCCTGGCATGGCCGACCTCGCCCTCTCCTCGGCGGACGGGCACTCCACCACCGGCACCCTCGGCATCGGCCTCGGCGCGATCGTCCGGCAGGCGAGCCGGTTCGACGGCTACTCCCTGCCCGGCCGGGGCACCGTGCTGGTCGTCCAGGTCTGGGACGGTCCGGTCCCCGAGCCGGACTGGGCCGGCGCGCTGGCCCGGCCGATCACCGGCGAGCAGGTCAGCGGCGACGGGTACGCGGTGCGGGTGGTCGACGGCCGACGGCAGGTGCTGGTCTGCGACGGCCTCGGGCACGGCCCGCTGGCCGCCGCCGCCACCGGAGCCGCGCTGGCCGCCTTCCGGACGGCGCCGGCCGGGTCGCCGGCCACCGTGGTGCAGCACCTGCACCGGGCCATGTCGCACACCCGTGGCGCCGCCCTGGCGGTGGCCGAGCCGGACCCCGTGTCGGGCTTGCTGCGGTACGCCGGGCTCGGCAACATCGCAGCCATGATCGTGGCCGCGGGCGAGCGGCGGCGGGGCCTCGTCTCGCTGCCCGGCATCGCCGGACACCAGCGCCCCTCGGTGCGGGAGTACGACTACCCGTTCCCGTCCGGCGCGACCCTGGTGATGCACAGCGACGGCGTGACGGACCGCTGGGACCTGGCCGACTACCCCGGCCTGGCCAGCCGTGCGCCACTGCTGGCCGCCGCCACCCTGATTCGCGACGCCGGGATCCGCCGCGACGACGCCTGCGTCCTGGTCGCCCGGGCGGAGCCGTGACCCGGCCGTCCGCCCAGGACCCGCTGCTGCAGATGGGGCTCCGGGTGGAGCAGGACATCTTCCTGGTCCGGCAGCGCGGCCGGGAGGTGGCCGCCGCGGTCGGGCTGGAGCACCAGGACCAGGTACGCCTGGCCACCGCGCTCAGCGAGGTGGCCCGCGACCTGCTGCGCGCGGTCGGCGGCGCGGACGTCACCTTCGCGGTCGTCGTCGACGCCCACACCGGCCAGCCGGTGCTCCGGGTCGATCTGGCCCCCGTTCGCCCGCTGCCGGACGGCCGCTACGAGCCGCAGTCCGGTGCGGTGGCGCGTCTGGTGGACTTGCTGGGTGTGGTGACCGCCGGGGACGATACGGTCGTGAGGATGTCCCGACGAGTCCCGGCGCAGGCGCCGCCGTTCACGCCGGAGCGCCTCGCCCAGCTCCGGACCGAGCTGGCCAGCAGCGCTCCGGGCACCGCCCTGGACGAGTTGGCCGCGCAGAACACGCAGCTCGTCGCCGCCCTCGACGAGGTCCGCAGCCATCGCGACGAGCTGGAGGTGCTCAACTCCGAGCTCCAGGAGACCAACCGGGGCGTCATGGCGCTCTACAACCAGCTCACCGAGGAGCTGGAGGAGACCAACCGCGGCGTGGTGGCGCTCTACGCCGAGCTGGACGAGAAGTCCGCCCAGCTCCGCGCCGCCAGCGAGTCGAAGAGCCGGTTCCTGGCCAACGTGAGCCATGAGCTGCGCGCCCCGGTGACCGCGATCATCGGGCTGGCCCGGCTGCTCGCCGACTCCGCCTCCGACCCGCTCACCGCCGAGCAGGCCCGGCAGGTGGGGCTGATCCGGTCGTCCGCGGCCGACCTGCTCGGCCTGGTCAACGAGCTGCTCGACCTGGCCAAGGCCGAGTCCGGCCGGCTCGAACCGAACTGGGCCGAGGTGGACCTGCGCGCGCTGTTCGGGCAGCTCCGCGGCACGCTGCGGGCGCTGGCCACCCGGCCCGAGGTGGAGCTGGTGGTGGAGGAGCCGCCCGCCCCGGCGGCGGTCCGCTCGGACGAGGTGCTGCTCGCCCAGGTGCTGCGCAACCTGCTGCACAACGGGCTCAAGTTCACCGAGCGGGGTGCGGTGCGGTTGCGGGCGGAACGCCAGGGCGAACTCTGGTCGCTGACGGTCACCGACACCGGCGCGGGCATCCCGCCGGAGCTGCACGAGCGGATCTTCGAAGAGTTCTACCAGGTGCCCGGCACGACCCGGGTCGGCGGCACCGGCCTCGGCCTGCCGTACGCGCGGCGGCTGGTCACGCTGCTCGGCGGGACGCTCAAGCTGGCCAGCGAACCGGGCCGGGGCAGCACCTTCACCGTGGTCCTACCCGTGGGCGGAGCCTGACGGTGGGGGGCGGCCCGGCGACCGTGCTGGTGGTCGACGACAGCAGTCCGAAGCGGTACCTGCTGGTGCACTGGCTGACCCGGGCGGGCTTCGCCACCCTGGAGGCGGAGAACGGCGCCGAGGCGCTGGACCGGGTACGCAAGGACCGCATCGACCTCGTGGTGCTCGACGTCCGGCTGCCGGACATGAGCGGCTTCGAGGTCTGCGAGCTGATCAAGGAGTTCCGTCCGTCGACCCCGGTCATCCACGTCTCCGCGCACGCCGTGGACGTGGTGGACCGGGCGCAGGGGCTGACCCGGGGCGCGGACGCGTACCTGGCCGAGCCGATCGAGCCGGAGGAACTGGTCGCCACCGCGCATGCGGTGCTCCGCTACTACCAGGCCCGGCAGCGGGCCGAACTGCTCGCCGAGCGGCTGGCCGCGCTGGCCGACGCGACCGTGGAGATGCACGCGGCGTCGAGCTTCGGCCGGCTGCTGGAGGCGGCGGCCGCCGGCGCGGCACGGATCTTCAAGAGCCCGGCGGCCGTGGTGGCGGAGACGTTCGACGGGGACTGCCTGGCCGGAGTGACCGTCGGGCCGGAGGCGCCGCCGGTGATCGTGCCGTGGACGGTGGACGACACCGGCCAGCCGCTCGGCACCCGGGTCCGGGTCGACGACCCGGCCACCTGGGACCTGACCGCCTGGCCCGAAGGCGACACGCTGACCGTGGCCGCCACCCGGCTCCGGGAGGACCGGGCCTCGCTCTACGTGGTGGTGCCGACCGCCACCCAGACCGTACGCACCCCGGTGCTGGTGCAGCTCGCCCAGGCGGTCGCCTCGGCGGTCGAGGCGCAGCGCTCCTTCGACCAGGAGCATCGCATCGCGGTGACCCTCCAGCGCAGCCTGCTGCCCCGCCGGCTGCCCGAGGTCGCCGGCCTCGACCTGGCCGTCCGCTACGAGCCGGCGAGCGCCCAGACCGAGGTGGGCGGGGACTTCTACGAGCTGGTGATGCTCGACGGGCACCTGCTGATGGCGATCGGCGACGTGGCCGGGCACTCCCTGCACGCCGCCACGGTGATGGCCGAGCTGCGACACGCGGTGCGTGCGTATGCGGTCGAGGGGCATCCGCCGGGGGTGATCCTGGACCGGGTCAACGAGCTGATGCGTACCCTGCTGCCGACCGAGCTGGCGACCCTCTGCCTGCTGCTGCTCGATCCGGGCAGCGGGCTGATCCGGCTGGCCAGCGCCGGGCACCTGCCGGCCCTGATCAGCAGCGACGGGCGGACCGAGTTCGTGCAGCAGCCCGCCCCGCTGCTCGGGGTGCGCGCGCCCCGCCCGCCGGACCTGGAGTTCGTGCTGCCGGCCGGGGCCACGCTGGTCCTCTACACCGACGGGCTGATCGAGCGGCGGGACGCCACGATCGACGAGGGCATGGCGGCGCTCGCCGCGGTCGCCGCCCGGGTCGACGACGACCTCGACGAGTTCTGCCAACGGCTGCTGGTCGAACTGGCGCCGCCGGAGATCCAGGACGACGTCGCGGTGGTGGCCCTCCGCCGCCGCTGAGCCCCCGGGGTCACCCGCCGCGCGAGGCCGCCAGCGAGCGGGCGTACGCGGCCGGCGACACCCCGGCCACCGCGGTGAACTCGCGGACCAGGTGAGCCTGGTCGGCGTACCCCAGATCGGCGGCGACCCGCGACCAGTCCAGCGGCCCGGCGGCGGCCTGCTCGATCGCCTCCTGGAGCCGGTAGCGGCGGATCACCCACTTCGGACCGACGCCGACGTGCTCCAGGAACAGCCGCTGGAGGCGCCGGGTGGAGACCTCGTGCCGCCCGGCGAAGTCGTCGACGCGCAGGACGCTCCGGTCGGCGCGGATCTCCTCGACCAGGGCGGTGGCCTCGGCGGTGAGCGGGTCCGGCGCCGGCTGCCAGGCGGTGAGCAGGTCGTCGAGTCGGCGGCACCGCTCCTCGTCCGTGCCCGGGCAGACCGGCCCGGCGGCGAACGGTCCGGTGGGGGCCGCGCCGGCCGGTGGTGGCCCGGCGGGCAGTGGGAGGCGCCGGCCGGTCAGCTCGGAAACCGGGCGGCGCCAGAAGGGGCGGAAGCCACCCGGCCGGAACTTGACGGCGGTCACCCTGCCGGTGCCGTGCAGGGTGACCGTGAACAGGCCGGTGTCCACCCCGGTGAGTTCGCCGTGCTCCGGCCCGCCGGCCTGGGCCTGGAACACCACGTTGACCGCCGGGTGCGGGACGATCCGCTGGACGAACGGTTCGGTCAGCGCCCAGTCGACCAGCCAGTAGTGCTCGACCCAGGGCTGCAGCGCCGGGGCGGCCAGCAGGCGCCGGAAGCGGACCCGCCGCAGCAACCGGCCGGGGTCGAGAATCCCCCTGCTGTCCCGCCGCGGTTCATGTCGCATTTCTTCAAGACCGCCCTCATACGCTGGTCCTATGACCACGAAGACTAGTGAGCTGCTGGCCGTCGCCGCGCCCCGCACGGCGGCGGTGGTCCAGGGCATCTCCGACGACCAGCTCGGCCTGCCCACCCCGTGCCCCGACTACACGGTGCGCGACCTGCTCAACCACCTCTTCGACGTGGTGGTGAACTTCCAGGACCTGGCCGCCCGGCGGGAGGTGGACTGGGCGGCCAAGACCGACCACCTGACCGAGGGCTGGCGCGACCGGTTCGCGACCGAGAGTGCCCGCCTGACGCGGGCGTGGGCCGACCCGGCGGCGCTGGAGGGCGTCTCGCCGGGCATGGGGCTGCCGCAGGAGACCGTCGGTCACATGGCCCTGATCGACCTCGTCGTGCATGGCTGGGACCTGTCCCGGGCGACCGGCCAGCGGCTGGAGGTCGACCCGGCGGTGCTCGCGGCGGGGCACGGCTTCATGGACCGGATGGGCGACACCGGGCAGAAGATGGGCGCCTTCGGCGAACCCGTACCGACCAGTGCCGAGCCGACCACGCTGGACGCCCTGCTCGGCCGGGCCGGCCGCGACCCCGCCTGGACTCCCTGACCCGACCGGCCCGTACGGCGACGCGCCCGTACGGGCCGCTCTTGACACCACTATTCACTCAACGAATAGTGTGGGGCGTGTCCACTCAGCACGTACTGCTCGGGCTGCTCGCGCGCGGCCCCCGACACGGCTACGAGCTGAAGCGCGCCCACGACGAGCGGCTGCCCCGGGCCCGGCCGCTCGCCTTCGGGCAGGTCTACGCCACCCTGGCCCGGCTCCAGCGGGACGGCCTGGTCGCCCCGGCCGGGCAGGCCCGCGAGGGCGGCCCCGACCGCACGTCCTACGCGCTCACCGGGGAGGGGCGGGCCGCGCTCGACCGGTGGCTGGCCACCGTCGAGCCGCCGATGCCGTACGTGGCGAGCACCCTCTTCGCCAAGGTGGTGGTCGCGCTCATGGTGGCCGACGTCGAGCGGGCCCGCGCCTACCTGGTCGCCCAGCGGCGGGCGCACACCGAGCGGCTGCGCGAGCTGACCGCGGTGAAGACGGCCCCCGCGGCCGACCTCGACGAGGTGATCGCGGCCGACTTCGCCATCGCCCATCTCGACGCCGACCTGCGGTGGCTGCACACCACCCTCGACCGGGTCGCCGACTGGCACCGGGAGGTGCATTCGTGAGTTTCCTGGAGGCGCGCGGCGTGGTCCGCGCGTACGGGAGGACGCCGGCCCTGCGCGGCGTGACGCTCGACGTGGCCGAGGGCGAGATCCTCGCCGTCACCGGCCCGAGCGGCTGCGGCAAGTCCACCCTGCTGCACTGTCTCGCCGGCATCCTGCGCCCGGACGCCGGGCAGGTCACCTGGCGTGGGGAGCGGATCGACGAGTGGTCGGAGTCGGCCCGGTCCCGGCTGCGGCGCACCGAGTTCGGGGTGCTCTTCCAGTTCGGTCAGCTCGTCGCCGAGCTGACCGCGGCGGAGAACGTCGCCCTTCCGCTGCTTCTCGCCGGCACGGGGCGGCGAGAGGCGCGGACGGCGGCGCTCACCTGGCTGGAGCGGCTGGGTGTGGCCGAGGTCGCCGACGCCTCGCCGGGCGAGATGTCCGGCGGGCAGCAGCAGCGGTGTGCCCTGGCCCGGGCCCTGGTCACCGAGCCGCGGGTGCTCTTCGCCGACGAGCCCACCGGCGCGCTGGACACCCTCACCGGCGAGCAGGTCCTCACCCAGCTCGTCCGGCTCGCCCGGGAGCAGCGCACCACCGTCGTGCTGGTCACCCACGAGCCGCGGATCGCCGCGTACGCCGACCGCGAGGTGACCCTGCGCGACGGGGCGGTCGACCAGTCGGGCCTCGGCCTCGACGCGCCGGTGCCCGGCGGCCACCGGTGAGCCCGGGCACCCTGCTCCAGCTCGCCCGCGCCGGCACCCGGACCGACACCGCCCGGGTCGCGCTGACCGCGCTGAGCGCCGCCCTGGCCACGCTCGCGGGCCTGGCCGCGCTTACCGTGCTGGCCATACCTACCCCGCCGGCCACCGACGACAACTCCGTCCGCTGGTCCCTCCAGTACACCAACGGGCTGCTGCGCGAGCCCGGCCTGCGTGGCGGCCTGGCGTTCGCCCTGCTGCTGCTCGTCGTGCCGGTGCTCGGGCTGGCCGGGCAGTGCGCCCGGCTCGGCGCGCCGGCCCGGGACCGGCGCCTGGCCGCGTTCCGGTTGGCCGGGGCGACCCCGCACCAGGTCACCCGGATCGCGGCCGCGGAGACCGTGCTGGCCAGCCTGCTCGGCACCGTCGGCGGCCTCGCCGCCTTCCTGGTCGGGCGTCGGCTGCTGCACCGGCCCGGCGCCGACGGGCGGCTGCCGCTGCCCACCGACGTCCACCCGGCCCCGCCGGCCGTGCTGGCCGTGGTGCTCGGCCTGCCGCTGCTCGCCGCCCTGGTCAGCGCGGTGCTGCTGCGCCGGGTCACCACCACCCCGTTCGGCGTGGTCCGTCGGGTCCGCACCCGGGCACTCTGGCCGTGGCCGGGCCTGCTGATCCTGGTGGGGCTGGCCCTGTTCGCCGCGTTCCGGCCGGTGGGCCTCTGGTACGAGCGGCGGCACACCCAGCCGCCGTCCTGGCTGCTGCCGGCGTTGCTGATCCTCGGCGCCCTCGCCGCCATGATCGGGGTGATCGCCGGCACCGGCTGGCTCTCCCACGCCACCGGCCGCCTGCTGCACCGCTACGGCCGCCGCCCGGCCGCGCTGCTCGCCGCGCGCCGGCTGACCGCCGACCCGTGGGCGGGCAGCCGGACCTTCGCCGCCCTGCTGGCGGCCCTGGTCTTCGGCGCGGGCGCCGCCGGCACCCGCGCCGACTTCCTGGCCACCATGGAGCTCAACCGCCTGACCGGCGCGGGGCTCGCCGGCTCGGACTCCTTCTACCTCGGCGCGCTGGATCTGGTCGACCTGACCGTCGCCGTCTCCGTGGCGATCGCGGGCGGCGGCCTGCTGGTGGCGGTCGTCGAGGGCATCGCCACCCGACGCCGGGCGTACGCGGCGCTGGTGGCAACCGGGGTGCCGCGCGCCACCATCGGACGCTCGCTGCTCTGGCAGTCGCTCGCCCCGGCCGTGCCCGCCATCGGCCTCGCACTGGCCGTCGGCTACCTGCTCGTCCGGGGCGCGTTCCCCGCGCCGACCGGCGGCGGCTACGCGCAGGAGGTCTGCGACGCGGGCGAGCGGCTCTGCGGGAACCCGGACACCCGGGCCCGCTACACCCGCACCGAGTGGGTGCCCGAGGTGACCGTCCCGCCGCACGTACCGTGGGAGCAGCTGGCCTGGTTCGCGGCCGGCGGGCTGGCGGCGGTGCTGCTCACCGTCGGCGTCGGCCTGCTCTTCCTGCGCGCCAGCACCACCGTGGAGGAGCTGCGCACGACCTGACGTGACGCGGGCTGCGCCACCAGCGCTGTTTGGCTCGGGAGGCCCGGGGGCGTGGCCTCCCGCACCGCGGTGGTCGGCAACCGCCTCCGCTGGCAGCGGATGGTCCGCACCGGCGAAGCAGCGGCGCTGGTGCAGGGAGGCTCCTGCTGAACGCCTCCGGCGGCGGCGGGGCCACCCGTTGGCAGGGCAGGTCCGGTCAGTGGCCGCCGAGGAGGCCGGCGGACCAG
Source organism: Micromonospora sp. NPDC005299 (assembly GCF_042872345.1). NCBI lineage: Bacteria > Bacillati > Actinomycetota > Actinomycetes > Micromonosporales > Micromonosporaceae > Micromonospora > Micromonospora sp. NPDC005299. The sequence continues at coordinate 229,296 of NZ_JBIAKG010000003.1, read as the reverse complement.
GAGACGGCCAGGCCGATCAGCGCCGAGCAGCAGCAGACCACCAGGGCGGAGGCGACCACCCCGAGGATCAGCCAGACGGGGGCGCGCCGGGCCGGCCCCGGTCCGCTTTCCGCCCGCTGCTCGTCCTCGCTCACCCGGGCAGTGTAGGCGCCGGGCGTGGGGCGGCGGCCGATCCCGGCGCGCGGCAGGATGGGGCGATGGAGCTGGTCTCGATCGCCGACGTCCGCGCCGCCGCCGAGGACGTCGCCGGCGCCGTGGTGCGCACCCCGCTGCTGCCGACGCTCTGGGACGACGAACTGTGGCTCAAACCGGAGAGCCTGCAACCGGTCGGCTCGTTCAAGCTTCGTGGGGCGACCCACGCAGTGGCCCGGCTCGACCCGGCCGCCCGGTCCCGGGGCGTGGTGACCCACTCCTCCGGCAACCACGGGCAGGCCCTGGCGTACGCGGCCCGGGCGTTCGGCGTGCCGTGCACGGTGGTCGTGCCGGAGGGCGCGCCGCGGGTCAAGGTGGAGCGGATGCGGGCGCTGGGCGCGGACGTGCGGCTCGTCCCGCCGGCCCGCCGGCTCGCCGAGGCCGAGCGGATCGTCGTCGACACCGGGGCCGTGCTGGTGCCGCCGTTCGACCATCCGTGGATCATCGCCGGGCAGGGCACCGTCGGCCTGGAGATCGTCGCCGACCTGCCCGACGTGGACGTGGTGCTGGTGCCGGTGGGTGGCGGCGGGCTCTCCTCGGGCGTGGCCACCGCGGTCAAGGCGCTGCGCCCGTCCGCCGCCGTGATCGGGGTCGAGCCGCTGCTCGCCGCCGACGCCCGCGACTCCCTGGCCGCCGGTGAGGTGGTGGTCTGGGAGGTCGAACGCACCTACCGGACCTGCGCGGACGGGCTGCGCACCACCCTGTCCGAGCTGACCCTGGCCCACCTGCGGGACCGGCTCGACGGCATCGTCACGGTGACCGAGGACGAGATCGTCGCGGCGATGGGACGGCTGCTCGGCGAGGCCCGGCTGGTGGCCGAGCCGAGCGGCGCGGTCGCGCTGGCCGCCCGGCTCTTCCACCGGGACGAGCTGCCGCCGGGGCGTACGGTCGCGGTGGTCACCGGCGGCAACGCCGACCCGCACGTGCTGGCCCCGCTGCTGGGCTGAGGGGCGGTTGCCGCCCCTCAGCCCGACGGTCAGGCACGGCCCAGCCGGTCCAGGATCCAGGCGTTGACGAACGCCTCCTCGCGCCAGGCGTCGTACCGGCCGCTGGGACCGCCGTGGCCGGCACCCATCTCGATCTTGAGTAGGTAGTCGCCCTGCGGGGCGACCGCCCGCAGCCGGGCGATCCACTTGGCCGGCTCGTGGTAGAGCACCCGGGTGTCGTTGAGGCTGGTCACCGCGAGGATCGCCGGGTAGTCCACCTCGGTCACGTTCTCGTACGGCGTGTACGACTTCATGTACGCGTAGACCTCGGGGTCGTCGAGCGGGTTGCCCCACTCCTCCCACTCGGTGACCGTCAGCGGCAGCGACGGGTCGAGGATCGAGGTGAGCGCGTCCACGAACGGCACCTGCGCGACGATCCCGGCAAACGCGTCCGGGGCGAGGTTGGCCACCGCGCCCATCAGCAGGCCGCCGGCCGAGGCGCCCCGGGCGACCAGCCGGTCACCGGCCGTCCAGCCGGCCTTGACCAGGTGCCGGGCACAGGCCACGAAGTCGGTGAAGGTGTTCTTCTTGGCCAGCAGCTTGCCCTCGTCGTACCAGCGCCGGCCCAGCTCGCCGCCGCCGCGGATGTGCGCCACCGCGAAGATCACGCCCCGGTCGAGCAGGCTGAGCCGGGCGATGGAGAACCAGGGGTCCATGCTCGCCTCGTAGGACCCGTAGCCGTAGATGACGGCGGGGGCGGAGCCGTCGCGCGGGGTGCCCGTGCGGCAGACCAGCGAGATCGGCACCCGGGTGCCGTCGTCGGCGAGCGCCCAGTCCCGGTGCTGCTCGTAGTCGGCCGGGTCGTACTCGCGCCCGTCCGGGCCGGGCCGCACCGGCTTCCGCCGGCGCAGCACCATCTGCCGGGTGACCAGGTCGTAGTCGTAGACCGAGTCCGGTGTGACCAGCGAGGTGTAGCGCAGCCGCACCTCCGCCGTGCGGTATTCCGGGTTGGCGTCGAGCCCGACGCTGTAGAGCGGCTCGGGGAAGTCGATGTCGAAGCTGTCGCCGCCGCCGACCGGCAGCACCCGCAGCCCGGTCAGCCCGTTGCTGCGCAGCGAGACGACCAGGTGGTTCTCGAACGCGTCGACGGCCTCCAGCCGGGTGCCGGGGGTGTGCGGGATCAGTGGCGTCCAGTCGCCCGGGGCGTCCGCCGAGGTGTACGCCAGCGCGAAGTCCTCCGCACCGTCGTTGTGCAGGATCAGGAAGCGGTGCCCGTGGTGCTCCACCGCGTACTCGACGCCCTGCCGGCGCGGTGCGACGACGGCCGGCTCGCCGGTGGGGTTGGCGGCCGGGATGACCCGTACCTCGCTGGTGATCTTGCTGTGGATGTCGATCAGCACGAAGCGCTCGGAGCGGGTCAGCTCGACGCCCACCCAGAACCGCTCGTCGTCCTCCTGGTGCACCACCACGTCCGCACCCGACGGGGTGCCCACCGTGTGCCGCCAGACCCGGTTCGGCCGCCAGGCGTCGTCGACGGTGACGTAGAACAGCGTCGAGGCGTCGCTCGACCAGGCGGTGCCGTAGAAGGTGTCCGGGATCTCGTCGGGAAGCACCTCGCCGGTCTGGAGATCCTTGACCCGAAGGTTGAAGCGCTCGTCGCCGGAGAAGTCGGTGGAGTAGGCCAGCCAGCGCCCGTCCGGGCTGACGTCGAACGCGCCGAGGGAGAAGAAGTCGTGCCCCTCGGCGAGCCGGTTGCCGTCGAGCAGCACCTCCTCGCCGTCGAGCGGGGCGCCGTCCGCGCTGACCGGCGGGGTGGTCTCGCCGTCGCGGACGGCACGGCGGCACTGCACGCCGTACTGCTGGCCCTCGACCGTGCGGGTGTAGTACCAGTAGCCGTCCTTGCGGGTCGGCACCGACAGGTCGGTCTCCTGGGTGCGCCGGCGGGTCTCCTCGAACAGCTCCGCGCGCAGCTCCGCCAGGTGCGCGGTGCGCGCCTCGGTGTACGCGTTCTCCGCGGTCAGGTAGGCGATCGTTTCCGGGTCGTCCTTGGCGGCGAGCCAGGCGTACTCGTCGACGACGGTGTCGCCGTGGTGGGTCCGGTCGGCCGGAACGCGCTTGGCGACGGGCACGGGCGACGGCTCCCGGTCGCGGGTCTTGGTGGTCACGGCGTCACGTTACCGGCCGGCGGGCCGCCGCCGCGGCCGCGCGCCGCCGCAATCCGCCGACTCGCCGCCAGGTCTTTCGAACATGTGTACGATAACCGCCATGGCGGCTGCAGCGCGATCCACCGACCGACCCGGAGCCCTCGACATCACCCGGAAGCTGGCGGAGATCTGCGGCCCGCCGTTCGCCCGCTTCGCCGGCCCGGCCGACGAGGTGGCCGGCCGGACGGCCCGCTGGGTGGCCGTGCCCGGCGGCCCGCACGCCGCGGCCGAGGTGCTCCGGCTGGCCGCGGCGCACGACCTGACCGTGGTGCCCCGCGGCGCCGGCACGAAGATCGACTGGGGTGCCGCCCCGGCGCAGGTCGACATCATGCTCGACACCGGCCGGCTGGCCGGGGTCTGGCACGAGCCGCAGGGCTCCGCGGTGGCCGAGATCGGCGCCGGCACCCCGCTGCGGGCGGTGCAGGCCACCCTGGAGCGCACCGGCCGGCGCCTCCCGGTCGACGCGCCCTCGCCCGGGGCGACCGTGGGCGGGGTGCTGGCCGCCGACGAGGCCGGCCCGCTGCGCCACCGACACGGCAGCCCGTGCGCCCAGCTCGTCGGGGTGCGCTACCTCGACGCCGACGGCGAACTGGTCAGCGTGGGAGAGCCCGGCACCGCGCTGCTCGGCCGGGCCGGGCCGGCGCGGGGCGGCGCGGCGGCACTCTTCGGCGCGGCCGAGGTGCCGGGGCTCGACGTGGCCCGGCTGCTCTGCGGCTCGCAGGGCGGCCTCGGGGTGCTGGTGTCGGCCACCATGCGGGTGCAGGCCGTGCCGGCCGGCCGGGTCTGGGTGTCCCGTCCCGTGTGGACCCCGCTGGAGGTGCACGACCTGGTCCGGGCGGTGCTCGCCGCCCGGCTCGACCCGGCGGCCGTCGAGCTGGACCTGCCGGTGCCGGTGCCGCTGCCGCGCCGGCGGATCCCCGCGTCCCACCCGTCCGTGGCCGGTCGACCCGACCACCCGGCGGTGACCGGGCGTCCGGGGCGGCCCGCCGCCGCGGGCAGCCTGGTGGTGCTCCTGGAAGGCGGCCCCGCCGACGTGGCGGAACGGGCCGACCGGCTCGCCGCGCTGCTCGGCCCCGAGGCCGTGGTCAACCACGCCGCCCCCGAGTGGTGGGGCCGCTACCCGTTCGCCCCCGGCGACACGGCGCTGCGGATCGAGGTGCCCATCAACGACCTGCACGCCGCCGTCTACGCGCTGCGCGACGCGGCCGGCACCCCCGTCCCGGTCCGCGGCTCGGCCGGGATCGGCGCCGTGCACGCCGCGCTGCCCGGCTCGCTGCCGCCCGAGCGGGTGGCCTCGATCCTCGCCGCCGTCCGGGGTGTGCTCCTGGCCCGCCAGGGCCGCTGCGTGGTGGTCTCCGCCCCCGCGCCGGTCCGCCGCGCCGTCGACCTCTGGGGCGAACTGCCCACCCTGCCCCGCCTCCGCAGGGCCAAGGCCCACCTCGACCCCCACCACCGCCTCGCCCCCGGCCGCCTCCCCGGCGGCCTGTAACCCCCACCCCTGCCTGCTGTTGCTGATCAAGAAGTTCGCGTCACGATCCGCCCCGTTCCCGACGCAAACTTCTTGATCAACAGCGCGGTGGCGCAGCCGCCCGCCTGTGGCGGAGTTGACCAAGAGGTTTGCGTCAGGACCGCGCCCGTCGTGGACGCAAACCTCTTGATCGACCGGGCGGGGGCGCCGTGGGCGATGTCCGCTCGCCGGCTGCTGCGTGCGCCGGGCGCCAGTGGCATGCGAGCCGACCGGTCGTGGGTCAGTGGCCTGCACGCCGACCGCTCGTGGTGCGCGCCGGCTGCTCGTGCGCCAGTCGTCTGTGCGCCGGTCGGCTGTGCGCCGGTCGGCTGGGGGAGCGGTACCCGGGCCGGGATGCCCGGCCCGGCGCGCACCTGCCCCCGCCCCTGGTCCGCCTTTGCTTGGCGCTGCCTCATCGATCATGAAGTTAGCGGCGACAAAAGGGGCAATCACGGCCGCTAACTTCATGATCGTCGGGCACGGGGTCGGGGCCGGGGCGGGGGCGGCCGCACGCCGAGGGGGAAAGGGGTCAGAGGGCGTCGTTGCGGAGGACCAGGACGGCGATGTCGTCGCGTGGGGGTTCGACGGAGAAGGCGATGGTGGTGGCGCGGAGGCGGGCGGCGATCACGTCCGCCGAGTAGCCGGCCAGGGGTGCCGCGGCCTCGCGCAGGCGGTCGGTGCCGAACAGTTCCCGGCCGCGCCGCCGCTCGGTGACCCCGTCGGTGTAGAAGATCAGCGCGTCGCCCGGCTTGAGCGCGATCTCGGCGGTCGGGGTGGCGATCGCGTCGAGCAGCCCGAGCGCCGTGCCGCCGGTGCCGACGAAGCCCGCCCCGCCGCCGCCGTGCAGCAGCACCGGCCGGTCGTGCCCGGCCAGGTGCAGGGAGACGTCGAGCTGGTCGCCGTCGCCGGGACCCACCGCCGCCAGCGCCAGCGTGCAGTAGCGGCCGCCACCCCGCTCGACCAGCGTCTCGTTGAGCCGGCCGAGCACCTCCGGCAGTGGCTTGCCGTCGCCGACCAGCACCCGGATCACGTCCCGGACCAGCCCGGTCACCGCCGCCGCCTGCACGCCCTTGCCGGAGACGTCGCCGACCACGACCAGCCACCGGCCGTCCGGCAGCGGCACCACGTCGTAGAAGTCGCCGCCGACCTCGGCGTCGTCGCCGGTCGGGACGTACTCGGCGGCGAAGCCGATGCCCTCGACCACCGGGAGCACCGGCGGCAGCAGCGACTGCTGAAGCGTCTGCGCGACGCGCCGGCGCTCGGCGTGGATCCGGGCGTTCTCGATGGCCAGGGCAGCCCGCCGGGCCACGTCCTCCAGCACCGAGACCTCGTCGGGGTCGTGCCGGTGCCGCTGGTGGCGGCCCACGGCCAGGGTGCCGAGCCGCTGCCCGCGGGCGATCAGGGGTACGGCGAAGCCCTCCATCGGCCCGCTCAGCGGCACCTGGGCCGCGCTCCGGGACGCCTCCCGCAGCCGGGCCTGGATCGAGTCGGGCCCGGTCTCCTGGAGCACCCGGTGCAGCTGCGGCAGCACCGACTCGTCGGCGTGGCTGGCCGCGGCGAGCCGCAGCCGCCCCCACTCGTCGCTGGTGTGCACCGCGCACCACTGGCCGAGCCGGGGCACCACGAGCTGCGGGACGAGCGCCATGGTCAGCTCGACGTCCAGCGACTGGGCGAGCAGCTCGCTCGCCTCGGCCAGGAAGGTCAGCCAGGCCGACCGGCGGACGTCGGCCCGGCGCAGCCGGTCGTTCTCCAGGTGCAGGGAGAGCCGCTCGGCGGCCAGCACCGCGAGGGGCCGGGCGTACGCGGAGGGCGCCGCGTCCAGCTCCAGCTCCCCGGCGTACGGGCGGTGCACGGCGAGCGGCACGCGCAGCAGCTCGTTGCCCTCCCGGGGCTGCCGGCCGTAGCGGGCGAGCACCTGGCTGCCCTGCCCGTCGCCGCGGTCCAGCCGCACCACGCCGCCGGCCGCGCCGACCATCTCGGCGACCCGGGTCAGCAGCCCGGCGGCGAATTCGGGCAGCGGGTCGTCCGCGTACGGGTCGGGGATGGTCTGCATCAGCTCGCTCATCGCGGCGGCGCTCGGGGTGCCCCCGTCGGTCGGCGCCAGGGCGGTGAGCGGGGCACGGGTTTCGGCCGGCCGGGTGGCCGCCCCGAGGTCGGGCCGGTCGAGCCGGAACCAGACGCCCTTCCCGGTGGGCAGGTAGGTGGTGCCCCACCGGCTGGCGAAGTGGTCGACCAGCAGCAGCCCGCGCCCGCGCTCGGCGACCTCGGTGATGTCGGAGGTGGTGTTCCGCACACCGACCATCAGCTCGTCGACGGGGCCGGAGGCGAAGTCGGTGACCGTGACGGTGAGGCCCGCCGGGTCGGCTTCGACCTCGATGTCCAGTTCGGTGCGCGCGTGTTCGACCGCGTTGGTGGTGAGTTCGGTGGTCAGCAGCAGCGCCTCGTTGAGCAGTTCGTGCAGGTCCGCCTCGGCGAGCACGGACCGCACCAGCGCCCGGGCCGCCGCGGGCGTGCGCCGGTCGGCGGGGAGGCGGACGCGCCGGATGTGTTCGTCCGAGCCGCCGTTCATCGCCGGCCCCGCCTCCGCTGACACCTTCATATCCTCCACCGCCGCCGCCCCGGGTGCCAAGCCGCTCCGCCGATCCGGTCGGCACGGGACAGATCGGGCGCGGCGCGCGGTCGGAGCCCGCGACCTCGACGGGACACGCGGCAGAATGGTGGGATGGCCGCGTGTCGGCACGAGCCGGATGGCCCCCGAGCTGAGCGAGGAATGATGACCACGGCGAAACAGTCGGTAGCCGCGGACAACTCCGCGTCCGACCACGAGGCGCTTCTCGGCGAGCTGGTGGAGGCGCTGCGACGGGTCCGTCGCGGCGACCTCCGGGTCCGGCTGCCCCGACGGGCCGGCCTGGCCGGCGAGGTGGCGGACTCCTTCAACGACGTGGTGTCGCTGCAGGAGCGGCAGCACCTGGACCTGCGCCGGATCAGTCGGGTGGTCGGCCGCGACGGCCGGCTCACCGAGCGGCTCGACGACGAGGGCCTGGACGGCTCCTGGGCGGAGGGGCAGCGGGCGGTCAACTCGCTGATCGACGACCTGGGCCGCCCGACCACGGAGATCGCCCGGGTGATCGTGGCGGTGGCCGACGGCGACCTGTCCCAGCACATGGCGCTGGAGATCGACGGCCGCCCGCTGCGCGGTGAGTACCTGCGCATCGGCCGGACCGTGAACACCATGGTCGACCAGCTGTCGTCGTTCGCCGACGAGGTGACGCGGGTGGCCCGGGAAGTGGGCACCGAGGGCAAGCTGGGCGGCCAGGCGGACGTGCGCGGCGTGGCCGGCACCTGGAAGGACCTCACCGACTCGGTGAACACCATGGCGTCGAACCTCACCGGTCAGGTGCGGTCGATCTCCCAGGTGGCGACGGCGGTGGCGAAGGGCGACCTGTCGCAGAAGATCACGGTGGGCGCGCGCGGCGAGGTGGCCGAGCTGGCCGACACGATGAACTACCTCACCGACACGCTTCGGCTCTTCGCCGAGCAGGTGACCCGGGTGGCCCGCGAGGTGGGCACCGAGGGCAAGCTCGGCGGCCAGGCGGACGTGCCGAACGTGGCCGGCACCTGGAAGGACCTGACCGACAGCGTCAACTCGATGGCGTCGAACCTGACCAGCCAGGTCCGCAACATCGCCCAGGTCTCGACCGCGGTGGCCCGCGGCGACCTCTCTCAGAAGATCACCGTGGCCGCCCAGGGCGAGATCCTGGAGCTGAAGGACACCGTGAACACGATGGTCGACCAGCTCTCGTCGTTCGCGGACGAGGTGACCCGGGTGGCCCGGGAGGTGGGCATCGAGGGAAAGCTCGGCGGCCAGGCGCAGGTGCGCGGGGTCTCCGGCACCTGGCGCGACCTGACCGAGAACGTGAACCAGCTCGCCGGCAACCTGACCAGCCAGGTCCGGAACATCTCGCAGGTGTCCACGGCGGTGGCCAAGGGCGACCTGTCGCAGAAGATCACGGTGGACGCGCAGGGCGAGATCCTGGAGCTGAAGAACACCGTGAACACGATGGTCGACCAGCTGTCGTCGTTCGCCGACGAGGTGACGCGGGTCGCGCGTGAGGTGGGCACCGAGGGCAAGCTCGGCGGTCAGGCCCAGGTGAAGGGCGTGAGCGGCACCTGGCGGGACCTGACCGACAACGTGAACTCGATGGCGTCGAACCTGACCAGCCAGGTGCGGAACATCGCCTCGGTCACCACC
>NZ_JBIAKG010000003.1:132035-220118 GCF_042872345.1 Micromonospora sp. NPDC005299 | reverse complement strand
GGGGCGTGAGCGGCACCTGGCGGGACCTGACCGACAACGTGAACTCGATGGCGTCGAACCTGACCAGCCAGGTGCGGAACATCGCCTCGGTCACCACCGCCGTCGCCAAGGGTGACCTGGGCCAGAAGATCACGGTGGACGCGCAGGGCGAGATCCTGGAGCTGAAGAACACCGTGAACACCATGGTCGACCAGCTCTCCTCGTTCGCCGACGAGGTGACCCGGGTGGCGCGCGAGGTCGGCATCGAGGGCAAGCTGGGCGGTCAGGCGCAGGTGAAGGGGGTCAGCGGCACCTGGCGCGACCTCACCGAGAACGTCAACCAGCTCGCCTCGACCCTGACCACCCAGCTCCGGGCGATCTCCCAGGTCTCCACCTCGGTGACCCGCGGCGACCTGACCCAGCGGATCAGCGTCAAGGCGCAGGGCGAGGTCGCCGAGCTGAAGGACAACATCAACCAGATGATCGTCACCCTCCGGGAGACGACCAAGAAGAACGCCGAGCAGGGCTGGCTCGACTCGAACCTGGCCCGGATCGGCGGCCTGCTCCAGGGCCAGCGGGACCTCGGCGAGGTCTGCCGCATGATCATGATGGAGGTGACCCCGCTGGTCGACGCGCAGCTCGGCGCGTTCTTCCTGGCGGACAGCTCCGACGGGAGCATGCGGCTGCGGCTCACGGCCTCCTACGGTTACGTCGCCCGCGGGCACGACGTGACCTTCGGGCCCGGCGAGGGGCTGGTCGGGCAGGCCGCCCTGTCCCGGCGGACCATCCGGGTCAACGCCCTGCCCGACGGGCGCCTGGTGCTCCGCTCCGGCCTGGCCGAGACACCCCCGGCCGACCTGGTGGTGCTGCCGGTCCTCTTCGAGGGCGAACTGCTCGGCGTGATCGAGTTCGCCGGGGTGACCACCTTCTCCGATCTGCACCTGGCGTTCCTGGAGCGGCTGGTGCTCACCATCGGCGTCGCGGTCAACACCATCCAGGCCAACCGGCGTACGGAGGAGTTGCTGGCGCAGTCGCAGCGGCTGGCGCACGAGCTGCAGGAGCAGTCGGCGGAACTCCAGCGCACCAACGCCGAGCTGGAGGACAAGGCGAAGCTGCTCTCCGAGCAGAAGACCAACATCGAGACGCAGAACCGGGAGATCGAGCTGGCCCGGCTCGGCCTGGAGGAGAAGGCGCAGCAGCTCACCCGGGCGTCGGCGTACAAGTCGGAGTTCCTGGCCAACATGAGCCACGAGCTGCGTACGCCGCTGAACTCGCTGCTCCTGCTGGCCCGGCTGCTCGCCGAGAACCCGGAGCAGAACCTGAGCGCGAAGCAGATCGAGTTCGCCCGGACCATCCACAGCGCCGGGTCGGACCTGCTCTCCCTGATCGACGACATCCTCGACCTGTCCAAGATCGAGGCGGGCCGGATGGACGTGGAGCCGACCGAGATCCACTTCTCCGAGATCCGCGGCTACGTCGAGCAGGCGTTCGCGCCGCAGGCCGAGGAGAAGGGCCTCGACTTCCAGGTACGGATCAGCAAGGACCTGTCGCCGGCGCTGGTCACCGACGCCCAGCGGTTGCAGCAGATCCTGCGCAACCTGCTCTCCAACGCGGTGAAGTTCACCGACAACGGCGCGGTGACCCTGCGCATCGCGCCGGCCGCCGAGAACGCGGTCTTCGACGTGCCGGCGCTGACCAACGCCCGGCAGGTCATCGCGTTCACGGTGATCGACACCGGCATCGGCGTCTCGGACGACAAGCTCTCGCTGATCTTCGAGGCGTTCCAGCAGGCCGACGGCACCACGAGCCGGCGCTACGGCGGCACCGGCCTGGGCCTGTCGATCAGCCGGGACCTGGCCCGCCTGCTCGGCGGCACGATCACCGTGTCCTCCGCGCCCGGGCAGGGGTCGACGTTCACTCTCTTCGTACCCGATGTGCTGGCGCCGGACGCGGTGGTGGCGCCGGCGCCGCCCTCGCCGCAGCGCGCGGGCCTGCCGTCGTCCCTGCTCATGCCCATGGAGCTGCCGCAGCCGCAGGAGACACCGGCGACCCGCCGGCTGGAGGGCGTGACCGTTCTGATCATCGATGACGACGTCCGGAACGTGTTCGCGCTGACCTCCGCGTTGGAACTTCACGGGATGACCGTGTTGTACTCGGACAACGGGGCGGACGGCGTCCGCCAACTGGCCGAGCATCCGGAGGTGGACATCGTGTTGATGGACGCGATGATGCCGGACCAGGACGGCTACGAGACGACCGGGCAGATCCGCCGCAACCATCGCTTCGCGGACCTGCCTATCGTGTTCCTGACCGCGAAGGCGATGCCCGGTGACCGGGAGTCGGCGATCGCGGCCGGGGGCAGCGACTACATCACCAAGCCGGTTGATCTGGACGAGCTGATCGAGATGATGGCGTCCTGGATCGGCCGGAGCCGAGGCGAGGAGACTCCGTGACCCAGATGGCCAAGGCGCTGCTGGTGGACGACCGGCGGGAGAACCTGATGGCCCTGGAGGCGATCCTCCAGGGGCTTCCGGTGCAGTCGGTCGCCGTGGAGAGCGGCGAGGCGGCGCTCAAGCAGCTCCTGGTGGACGACTTCGCGGTGATCCTGCTGGACGCCCAGATGCCGGACATGGACGGCTTCGAGACCGCCACCCACATCAAGCGGCGGGAGCGGACCCGGCACGTGCCGATCATCTTCCTCACGGCCGCGGACAAGGATGCCCAGCTCGCCCTGCGGGGCTACGCGGTCGGCGCGGTCGACTACCTGACCAAGCCCTTCGACCCGTGGGTGCTGCGGGCCAAGGTGTCGGTCTTCGTCGAGCTGTGGGTGAAGACCCGGCAGCTCGCCGCCCAGTCGGACCTGGTGCGGGAGCGCGACGCCCAGTGGCGGGTGCTGACCGACGCGGTGGACGAGGCGACGGCGCTGCTGCGTGCCGACGACGACCCCGAGTCCCGGGAGCGTGCGGTGGACCTGCTGGAGCAGGCCCGCTGGGGCAACAACGCCTGAGCGCTCAGGTGCCGGCCCGGTCGCCGTGTCCGGTCGCGGCGCGCCGGGCCCGCCACCGTTCGCCGAGGGCGTCGACCTCCTCCTGTACGAAGAGGAAGAAGTCCCGCATCTCGGCCACCCGCTCGCCCGCCGGGGTGCTCCGCCCCTGCAGCGCGTCCACCCCGCCGTTGGCGATGTCGATGAAGTTCTTGTAGAGGCCGGTCTTCGTGATGGTGGCCTCGTACCAGGGATTGACCGGCATCCGGTAGCGGTCCCGCCGGGAACCCTTGACCGGCTCGCGGACCAGCATGGCGAACTGGGTCAGGTAGCGCACGGCGCCGGACACGGCCGCCGCGCTGACGCCGAGCCGCTCGGCGATCTCGCTGGCCGTGAGCGGCTCGTCCGCGCTCATCACGGTGAAGAGCACCCGGCCGGCCATCCGGGGGAAGCCGACGTCCGCGAAGGCCATCGCCATCCGCTCCACGAAGAGGTGGACCTCTTCCTCGTCCGGCCTGGGCGGCGGGGTCATCGGCATCATCTCCTCGGTGCGCGTCGGGTCCGATCGTCTCTCAGATCTCACTGTCTTCACAAGTTTGTGAAACGAGCGTAACTTCCGAAGTATGGAAACTCCCATTGAGGTGTCCGGCCTGGTGAAGACCTTCGGCCGGACCCGAGCGCTCGACGGACTCGACCTGACCGTCCGCGCCGGCGAGGTGCACGGCTTCCTGGGCCCCAACGGCTCCGGCAAGTCGACCACCATCCGGGTGCTGCTCGGTCTGCTGCGGGCGGACGCGGGGGCCGTCCGACTGCTCGGCGGCGACCCCTGGCGGGACGCCGTCGCGCTGCACCGGCGCCTCGCGTACGTGCCCGGCGACGTCACCCTCTGGCCCAACCTGAGCGGCGGCGAGGTGATCGACCTGCTCGGCCGGCTGCGTGGCGGGCTCGACCCGAAGCGCCGGGCCGAGCTGCTGGAGTCCTTCGAGCTGGACCCGCGCAAGAAGGGCCGGGCCTACTCCAAGGGCAACCGGCAGAAGGTCGGCCTGGTGGCCGCGCTCGCCTCCGACGTCGAGCTGCTCATCCTCGACGAGCCCACCTCCGGGCTCGACCCGCTCATGGAGGAGGTCTTCCAGCACTGGGTACGCCGGGCCAAGCAGGACGGGCGCACGGTGCTGCTCTCCAGCCACATCCTGGCCGAGGTGGAGGCGCTCTGCGACCGGGTCACGATCATCCGGAACGGCCGGGCGGTCGAGTCCGGCACCCTCACCGAGCTGCGCCACCTGCACCGCACCTCGATCGACGCCGAGGTGGCCGCCCCGCTGAACGGGCTGGCCGACCTGACCGGCGTGCACGACCTGCGGGTGGACGGCAACCGGGTGCGCTTCGACGTGGACTCCGCCGCGCTGGACGCCGCCCTGCGTCGCCTCACCGAGCTGGGCGTGCGCAGCCTGGTCAGCACGCCACCGACGCTGGAGGAGCTGTTCCTGCGGCACTACGAGGCGGTCCCCGAGGAGCTGACCCGATGAGCACCCTCGCCGGCACCTGGCACCTGGCCCGGCTCGTCCTGCGCCGGGACCGCCTCCTGCTCCCGCTCTGGGTGCTGGTCCTCGCCGTGCTGCCGATGACGTACGCGACCAGCTTCTTCGAGCTGTTCCCGACCGCCGCCGAGCGGGCCGCGTACGCCGCCGGCACCGCCCGCAACCCCTCGATCGTCGCGCTGCTCGGCCCGGTCTACGGGGAGAGCGTCGGTGCCCTGACCGCCCAGCGCGGCGGCTTCCTGCTGGTCATCGTGGCGCTGGCCAGCCTGCTCACCGTCATCCGGCACACCCGTGTGGAGGAGGAGGCCGGCCGGCGGGAACTGCTCGGGGGCGGGGTGCTCGGCCGGCACGCCGGGCTGACCGCGGCACTGCTCGTCACGTACGCGGCCGACCTGCTGCTGGGCCTGCTCACCGCGGCCGGGCTGGCGTCCACCGGGCTGCCGGCCGCCGGCTCGTACGCGTACGGCCTCGGCACGGCGCTCACCGGCGTGGTCTTCGCGACCCTCGGCGGGCTGACCGCCCAGCTCACCGAGACCGCGGGCGGGGCCCGGGGCATCGGGATCGCCGTCCTCGGCGCCTCCTTCGCGCTGCGGATGGTCGGGGACACCGCCGCCAACGACTGGCCGAGCTGGCTCTCCCCGCTGGGCTGGGCGCCCCGGATCCGGCCCTTCGAGGGGGAGCGCTGGTGGGTGCCGGCGCTGCCGCTGGTCGCGTCGGCGCTGCTCGCCGCGGCCGCGTATCCGGTCTCGGTGCGCCGCGACCTGGGCGCGGGGGTGCTGCCGCCCCGGCTCGGGCCGGCCACCGCCGGCCGGGGGCTCGCCGGCCCGTTCGGGCTGGCCTGGCGGCTGCACCGGGGGCAGATCCTCTGGTGGTCGGTCGGCTTCGGCCTGCTCGGGCTGATCCTCGGCGGCGCCGCCCAGGCGGCCGGCCGCTCGGTCGAGGGGAACCCGCAGCTGGAGCAGATCATGGCCCGGATCGGCGGGGCCTCCGGCCTGGCCGACGCGTACCTGGGGGCCACCCTCAGCCTGGCCGGGCTGGCCGCGGCCGGCTACGGCATCCAGGCCGCGCTGCGGATGCGCGCCGAGGAGTCCGCCGGGCATGCCGAACCGGTGCTCGCCACCGGCGCGCACCGCTCCACCTGGTTGCTGTCACACGTGGTGTTCGCGCTGGTCGGCCCGGTCGTGGTGCTCGCCATGACCGGCCTGGCCACCGGCCTGACGTACGGGCTGAGCGTGCACGACGTGCCCCGGGAGCTGCCCCGGATGCTCGGCGCCGGGCTGGCTCACGCGCCCGCCGCCTGGGTGCTGGCCGGGTTCGCCGTGCTGCTCTACGGCCTGCTGCCCCGGCTGGCCGCGGTGGCCTGGGCGGTGCTGGCGGTCTGCGTGCTGGTCGGCCAGCTCGGCGCGGTGCTCGAACTCGACCAGTGGCTGCTGGACCTGTCGCCGTTCACGCACACCCCGCAGGTGCTCCGCGACACCTGGAGCGCCACCCCGCTCTGGACCCTGGCCGCCGTGGCACTGGTCCTCGCGGCGGCCGGCCTGTCGGCCTTCCGCCGCCGCGACGTCCCCGTCACCTGACCGGCTCGGCCCGACCCGGTTGATCAAGAGGTTTGCGTCAGAAATCCTGTCTCGGCAGACGCAAACCTCTTGATCAACGCGGGGGTGTCAGGGGGCTGTTTCGTTGCGGATCATCAGGGCGGAGCGGAGGCCGGTGATGTCCAGGACGCGGAGGAGGAAGTCGCCGACGTTGCTCAGGACCAGCAGGCTCTGGGCGCGGCTGGCCTTGCGGCTGAGCACCACGAGCGTCCCGAGGCCCTGCGAGTCGCAGAAGGTGACCCCGCCCAGGTCGAGCACGATGCGCGGCGGGGGCTCGGCCAGCACCTCGTTGACGACTGTCGACAGCTGGGCGGCCGTGAGCATGTCGATCTCACCGGCAAGGCGAAGCACGGCTTCGTCACCCGTCCGGTGTAGCGTGATGGACAGTTCGGCACGATCCACCCGGTCAGCCTATCGCGATCGCGACCAACGGGCCCGTCGAGCGACCCGCCGGTGGCTGACCCGTGCCGCACGGACGGGGCGTGAGCCCGGTAACCCTCGGTGCGGGGTGCCTGCCGATCAGCCGCCCGGCGCTGACACAATGGCGGCATCGTGACCGATACCTTTTCCGCCGGATCCGGCCGCTACCCGGCCGACGCACCGGCCTCCGAGGCCCTGTTCGACCGCGCCACGGCCATCGTGCCCGGCGGGGTCAACTCCCCCGTACGCGCGTTCCGTGCCGTCGGCGGCACCCCGCGCTTCATGGTCCGGGGGGAGGGTCCCTGGCTCTTCGACGCCGACGGTCGCCGCTACGTCGACCTGGTCTGCTCCTGGGGGCCGCTGATCCTCGGTCACGCCCACCCGGCGGTGGTGGAGGCGCTGCGCGAGGCCGCCGCGCTCGGCACCAGCTTCGGCACCCCGACCCCGGGCGAGGTCGACCTGGCCGAGGAGATCGTCGCGCGGACCCCGGTGGAGCAGGTCCGCCTGGTCAACTCGGGCACCGAGGCGACCATGTCGGCGATCCGGCTGGCCCGCGGCTTCACCGGTCGGGCCAAGATCGTCAAGTTCTCCGGCTGCTACCACGGCCACTCCGACGCGCTGCTCGCCGCCGCCGGCTCGGGCGTGGCCACCTTCGGCCTGCCCGACTCGCCCGGCGTGACCGGAGCGGCCGCGGGCGACACCATCGTGCTGCCGTACAACGACCTGCGCGCGGTCGAGGAAGTCTTCGCCGCCGAGGGCCCGCACATCGCGACGATCATCACCGAGGCCGCCGCCGGCAACATGGGTGTGATCGCCCCGCGCGACGAGTTCAACCAGCAGCTCGCCCGCATCGCCCACGCGCACGGCGCGCTGCTGATCGTCGACGAGGTGATGACCGGGTTCCGGGTCTCCCGCGCCGGCTGGCACGGCCTCGACCCGTCCGACGCCGACCTGTGGACGTACGGGAAGGTCATGGGCGGTGGCCTGCCCGCCGCGGCGTTCGGCGGGCGCGCGGAGATCATGGCGAAGCTCGCCCCGGCCGGCCCGGTCTACCAGGCCGGCACCCTCTCCGGTAACCCCCTCGCGTGCGCCGCCGGCCTGGCCACGCTGCGGCTGGCCGACGACGCGCTCTACCGCCGCCTCGACGAGACGGCCGCCGCGGTGGGCAAGCTCGCCACCGAGGCGCTGGCCGCCGCCGGGGTGCCGCACCGCCTGTCGTACGCGGGCAACATGTTCTCGATCTTCTTCACCGACGCCGACGTGGCCGACTACGACAGCGCCCGTACCCAGCAGGTGCCCGCGTTCAAGGCGTTCTTCCACGCCATGCTCGCCGCCGGCGTCTACCTGCCGCCGAGCGCGTTCGAGTCGTGGTTCGTGTCGGCGGCGATCGACGACGCCGCCCTGGAGCAGATCGCCGCGGCCCTTCCGCAGGCGGCGAACGCGGCGGCAGCGGCAGGACACGGGGGGTAGCAACAGTGAGCGAGACGGTGGTCCACGTGCTGCGGCACGGCGAGGTGTACAACCCGGACGGCATCCTCTACGGCCGGCTCCCCGGCTTCCGCCTCTCCGAGCTGGGCGTCCAGATGGCCAAGGCGGCCGCCCAGGCGCTCGCCGAGCGCACCGTGGTGCACGTGGTGGCCAGCCCGCTCGAGCGGGCCCAGCAGACCGCCGAGCCGATCGCCGCCCAGTTCGGCCTGCCGGTCGGGGTGGACGAGCGGCTGATCGAGAGCGCGAACTGGTTCGAGGGCAAGAAGGTCTCCCCGGGCGACGGCTCGTTCCGCGACCCGCGCAACTGGTGGGTGCTGCGCGACCCGGTCACCCCGTCCTGGGGCGAGGCCTACCAGGTGATCGCCGAGCGGATGTTCGGGGCGCTGCACGCCGCCCGGGTCGCCGCCGAGGGGCGGGAGGCCGTGCTCGTCTCCCACCAGCTCCCCATCTGGACCCTGCGCCGCCACGTCGAGCGCAAGCGGCTCTGGCACGACCCGCGCAAGCGGCAGTGCGGCCTGGCCAGCCTCACCTCGTTCCACTTCGACGGTGCCAAGATCGTCGGCATCGGCTACTCCGAGCCCGCGGCCCACCTGATCGCGATCTCGCCGACCGCCCGGACGGCCAAGGGAGCCTGATGCCCAGCCGGAGGTTCGCCGCCGCCCTGCTCGCCGCCGTCACCGCCGTGACGGCGCTGGTCGGCTGCTCCTCCGGCAGCGAGGAGAGCCGCTGCGCGAGCGACGGCGTCACCATCACCTGCGCCCCCGACCAGCGGTCGAAGACCCCGAAGGTGAGCGGTGAGCTGCTCACCGGCGGCAGCTACGACATCGCCGAGGCCCGCGGTCAGGTGGTCGTGGTCAACTTCTGGGGCTCCTGGTGCGCGCCCTGCCGCGCGGAGGCCGACGACCTGGAGGCCGCCTACCAGGCCACCAAGGCGTCCGGGGTGACCTTCCTCGGCGTCAACGTGCAGGACAGCAAGGACAAGGCGATCGCCTTCGAGGAGGGCCGGGTGACCTACCCGAGCCTCTTCGACCCGGCCAGCCGGCAGGCGCTCAACTTCGACATCCCGCCGAACACCACCCCGGCGACCGTCGTCCTGGACCGCGACGGCCGGGTCGCCGTGGTGATCCGCCGGGCGGTCACCCGGGACGAACTCCAGCCCGTCGTCGAGCGGATCGCGGCGGAGCAGCCGGCGTCCGGATCCCGCTGATGGGCGAGACCTTCCGCCAGCTCGCCGAGTCCGGCCCGCTGCTGCTGGCCGTTGGGGCCGCGGCGCTCGCCGGGCTGGTCAGCTTCCTCTCCCCGTGTGTCCTGCCGCTGATGCCCGGCTACCTGTCGTACGTCACCGGGCTGGCCGGCGCAGACCTGGAGGGTCGGGCGGAAGGGAAGGGCCGCCGGTCAACCCCTCCGGTGGCGGAGGGGGCCCCTGCTGACGCCGAAGGTGAGCCGAGCGGCGGCGTGGCGGTCGCGGCGCCCCCGGCGGCCCGGCCGGTGGCCGCCGTGAAGGGGCGGGTACTGGCCGGCACCATGCTCTTCATCGCCGGCTTCACCGCGGTCTTCACCGCCACCGCGATCCTCTTCTCCGGCGTCGGCAAGCTCCTCTTCGCGCACGAGCGCACGCTGGAGATCGTCATCGGCGCCCTGATCGTGGTGCTCGGCCTCGGCTACCTGGGCGTGGTCCCCGGGATGCAGCGCGAGTTCCGCATCCGGCGGCTCCCCGCCGCCGGGCTGCTCGGCGCTCCGGTGCTCGGCGCCGTCTTCGCGCTGAGCTGGCTGCCGTGCACCGGCCCGACCCTCGGCGCGGTGCTCGGCATGGCCACCGTCGACGGGCGGACCGACCGGGCGGTGCTGCTCGCCGTGGCGTACTGCCTCGGGCTGGGGGTACCGTTCGTCGTCTTCGGGCTGGGCTTCCACCGCCTGCTCGGGGTGTTCCGCGCCGTCCGGCGCAACAGCCGCTGGGTCACCCGGATCGGCGGTGCGCTGCTGATCCTGATCGGCGTGGCGCTGGTCACCGGCGGCTGGCAGGACTTCGTGATCTGGTTGCAGACGCACGTGGGTGTGGGCGAGGTGAGCATCTGATGACGACCGTGGACGACCGGCCGGCCGCGCCGCCCGCCGACGCGCCCCGGCGACGGGTCAACCCGGTGCTGGCCCTGCTGCGCAACTCCTGGCGCCAGCTCACCAGCATGCGTACCGCCTTGATCCTGCTCTTCCTGCTGGCGATCGCCGCCATCCCCGGCTCGGTGCTGCCGCAGCGCGGCGTCAGCCCGGAGAAGGTCAACGAGTACTTCGTCGACCACCCCGACCTGGCGCCCCGGCTCGACCAGATCGGCATGTTCGAGGTCTTCGGCTCGGTCTGGTTCTCCGCCATCTACCTGCTGCTCTTCACCTCGCTGGTCGGCTGCCTCCTGCCCCGGGCCCGCGACCACGTCCGCGCGCTGCGGATGCGGCCGCCGGCCGCCCCGAAGCGCCTGGAGCGGTTGCCCCAGCACGCGGTGCTGGAGGCCCCGGCCGCCGCCGACCCCGAGGCGATCGCGGCGCTGCTGCGCCGGCGTCGCTGGCGGGTCACCGTCCGCGGCGACGAGGTCTCCGCCGAGAAGGGCTACCTCAAGGAGACCGGCAACCTGCTCTTCCACGTCTCGCTGATCGCCGTCCTGCTCGGGGTCGCGCTCGGCTCCTGGTACGGCTGGCACGGCAACAAGCTGCTGACGGCCGGCGCGGACAACGCCTTCTGCAACAGCCGGCAGCAGTACGCCGAGGCGTCGCTCGGCCCCCGGGTGGACAGCGCGGACCTGCCGCAGTTCTGCCTCACCCTGGACCGGTTCGAGGCGAAGTACCTGCCGAGCGGGCAACCGTCGCGCTACGGGGCCACCGTGACGGTTGACCACCTGGACGGCCGGCCGGCGCGGACCGCCAGCTTCTCGGTCAACTCGCCGCTGCGGC
This sequence comes from Micromonospora sp. NPDC005299, assembly GCF_042872345.1. Taxonomy (NCBI): domain Bacteria; kingdom Bacillati; phylum Actinomycetota; class Actinomycetes; order Micromonosporales; family Micromonosporaceae; genus Micromonospora; species Micromonospora sp. NPDC005299. The sequence goes on along the minus strand of NZ_JBIAKG010000003.1, from coordinate 209,175 downwards.
TCGGCTCGGCCAACGTCTACCTGCTCGGCCACGGGTACGCGCCGATCCTGAAGTACACCGACAAGTACGGCCGCAGCCAGACCAGTGACGAGCCGTTCCTGACCACCGGCGACGCCACCGTCACCGAGGGGGGCGTCGCTGCCTTCCCGGACGCGAACGTCGACCCGAAGACCCGCACCCGCGCCCCGGACCAGCAGGTGGCCTTCGACGGCCTCTACATGCCCACCGCTCCGGACGAGGGGCCGTTCAACCGCTCGACCTGGCCGGAGGAGCGGAACCCGGCAGTTTGGCTGGTCGCCTACCGTGGCAACCTCGGTCTGGATGCCGGCATCCCCGGCTCGGTCTACAAGCTCGACCAGCGGCAGGTCGACAACGGCAAGCTGAAGCAGATCGGTGAGAAGCTGCTGCGCCCCGGCGAGAAGTGGACCCTGGACGACGGCAGCACGCTCGAGTTCGTCGGCACGAAGCCCTACGTCAACATCTCCGTGCGGTATGCCCCCGGCCAGACGCTACTGCTGGTCGCCTGCGTGACGCTGCTTCTCGGGCTGATGGGCTCGCTCTTCGCCCGGCGGCGCCGGGTCTGGTTCCGGGTGACGCCCCCGGACGGTGGATCTCCGACGAGCGGTAGTAGCTTGGTGGAGGCCGGTGGGCTGCCGCGCACCGAGCATCCAGGGTTTGCCGACGAGTTCGCGCAGCTCGTCGCCGCGGTCAGCGACGACGGGCGAAACGACCGGCGGGCGCGAGAAGGAGACGAGTGATGTCCGCACTCTCCGACCAGCTGGTCACGTTCGCGATCCTGGCGTACCTGGTCGCGATGATCAGCCACGCCGTCGAGTACGCCCTGGGCAACGCCCGGAAGGTGCCGGTGGCGGCCCCGGCCCGCGAGCTGGTCGGCGCCGGCGTCGGCGGCCCCGGCGGGATGGTCGAGGAGCCGGCCAGCCCGGTCACCCCGGCCGCGGCCCGAGCCGGCCGCTCCGCCGCCCGCGCCGCGCTGGCCGGGCGGATCGCCGCCTGGATCACCGCGCTCGCCGCCGCGCTGCACCTGGGCGCGGTGGTCACCCGGGGCATCGCCGCCGAGCGGATGCCCTGGGGCAACATGTACGAGTTCGTGCTGACGGTCACCTGGATCGGGGCGGCGGCCTGGCTCGTGGTGCTCTGGAAGCAGCCGTCACTGCGCCGGCTCGGGCTGTTCCTGACCCTGGTCATGGTGCTGCTGCTGGCGTTCGCCGAGCTGAAGCTCTACGTGCAGGTCGTGCCGCTCATGCCGGCGCTCCAGTCCTACTGGTTCATCATCCACGTGTCGACGATCATCTTTGCCTCGGGCATCTTCCTGCTGGGCGTGGTGCCGGCCGTGGCCTACCTGATGCGGGCCGGCTGGGAGCAGGGGAAGCGGAGCTTCCCGTACACCCTGGCCCGGCGGCTGCCGGCGGCGGCCGGCCTGGAGCGGTTGACCTTCACGCTGCACGCCTTCGCCTTCCCGGTCTTCACCTTCGCGGTGATCGCCGGGGCGATCTGGGCCGAGGCGGCCTGGGGTCGCGCCTGGGGTTGGGACCCGAAGGAGACCTGGGCGTTCATCTCCTGGGTGGTCTACGCGGGCTACCTGCACGCCCGGGCCACCCCGAGCGTCAAGCGCAACGTGGCCACCTGGATCTCGGTCGTGGGCTTCCTGACCATGCTGATGAACCTGTTCGGGGTCAACTTCTTCTTCACCGGCCTGCACTCCTACGCCGGCCTCTGACCCCCGCCCGCTGACCGGCGGTTGCTCAGCACGCCGTCGACGCGCCGGGTGATCTGGTAGGCCACCTCGGGGAGGTCGGCCAGGTCGAGGCGGTCGGCCCGCAGCGCGAACTGGGCGTGCAGTTCGCGGGCCACGGCGTCGCGGATCTCGGCCTGCAAGGGGCTGAGCCCGTCCGGATCACCCACCACGTACGCGTCGTCCATCCGCCCATCCTGGCGGCCGGTGCCCCGCAGCGGTCAAGACCCGGCGAGCATTGTCACCCGCCGAACCAGCCCGGGACGTCGAGGCGGAAGACGTCGGCCGGGACCATCCGGCGCAGGTCGTCCTCGATCGCCGCGACCCGGTCGGCGCCGAGGGTCGCCGCCCAGCGGTCGCGCAGTTCGTCGAAGAGGACCGCCGAGCGGCGCAGCCCGTCGTGGCCCTTGGCCGTCATTCGGACCAGCTTGCGCCGAGCGTCGGCGGGGTCGTCGGCGCGTTCCAGGTAGCCGAGCGCGACCAGCCGGTCGACCGTCTTGCCGGCCGCCTGTTTCGAGATGCCCAGCCGCTGGCCCAGGTCGGAGGCGGTGGTACCGGCGGGGCCGACGGCCTGGAGCACGAAGCCGTGGGCCGGGCGCAACTCGGTGTGCCCCTGCCGGGCCAGTTCGGCGTGCAGGTCGTCGATGAGCGTGCGGAAGCCGGCGAGCAGGAGCAGCGGGAGCGCGAAGCCGGGGCGGTCAGGCGTTGCCATGTTCGACAACCCCGTTTACTATTTCGTCAACCACGTTGACTATCTTACGTCAGGGGTACCTGTCATGTCCCGACCGGTCTTCACCGCCCACACTCCCGACACCGCACCCGCCGCCGCCCGTCCCACCATGGCCGGCATCCACCGCAAGCTCGGCCACCTGCCCGGCGCGGTGGCCCTCATGGCCGAGTCGCCCGAACTGCTCAAGGGCTTCCTCACCGCCAACGCCGTCTTCGAGTCCACCGACCTCGACCCGGTCGCCCGGGAGGTGGTCGTGCTGACCGTGGCCACCCGCAACGAGTGCCACCTCTGCGTGGCCATGCACACCGCGACGCTCACCCGGCAGGGCGCCGCGCCCGAGCTGATCGAGGCGCTCCGGGCCGGCGCCGCCCTGCCCGACCCGCGCCTGGAGGCCCTGCGCCGGTTCACCGTCGCCGTGCTCGACCACCGGGGTGCCGTCCCGGACGCCGACCTGGACGCCTTCCTGGCCGGCGGCTGGCAGCCACGGCACGCGCTGGACGTGGTGCTCGGCGTCGGCACGTACACGATCTCGACCTTCGCCAACCGGCTCACCGGGGCTCCGGTCGACCCGCCGCTGGCCGCGTACGCCTGGTCCCCGGCCGCCTGACCGGCGGCCTCAGTTCCGCAGGAACGGCAGCAGCAGGTCCGCCAGCTCGGCCGGCCGCTCCTCGAAGAGCCAGTGGCCACACTCCTCGACCACCTCGCCGGTGACCGTGTCGGCGTACCGGCGGACCTGCTCGGCCACCTGCTCGCCGAGGCTGGCCCGGGCGCCGACGGCGAGGACCGGCATCGGCAGCTTCGTCGACCGGTACGCGGCGTTGTCCGCCACGTCCTGGCCGAACGCCCGGAAGTAGGCGAAGCTGGCCCAGAGGTGGGCCGGGTCCCGCAGGTGCCGGGCGTACTCCGCCGCCTCCTCCGGCCCGATGCTGCCTTTGTTGACCATGATCGAGTCGGTGAACCGGTCCACCCAGAGCGGTTCCCGGCCGGTGACGAGTTGCTCCGGCAGGCCGTTGGTCAGATTGAAGAAGCCGAAGTTCCACACCGCCGGGCCGGCGGCGGTAAGGGCCGGAATCGCGTAGATGCTCTCGTCGGGGATCGGCGCCTCGGTGAGCGCCAGCCGGGACACCCGGTCGGGATGGGCGGCAGCGTAGGCGTAGGCGACCATCGTGCCGAGGTCGTGACCGACCAGGCGGATGTCCTCGACCAGGCCGAGCCCGGTCAGCAGCCCGTGCAGGTCGGCGGCGACGCTCTTCTTGTCGTAGCCGTCGGTCGGGGCGTCGCTGTCGCCGAAGCCCCGCAGGTCGGGCGCGACCACCTCGAACGACTCGGCCAGTACCGGCAGCAGGTGCCGCCACATCCGCCAGCACTGCGGGTAGCCGTGCAGCAGCACCAGGGGGGGCCCGCTGCCCCCGCGGACATGGTTGATCGTCACGTCACCGACCCGGGTCCGCTGCTCGGTGAACCCTGCCGGGACCCGTCCCTCGCCCATCGGCGCCCCCTCTCGTCCGGCGGCTCGACTACCCGGTGAGTGGAGAGCCATGCGGGGCCGGCCGACCGCGCCGGGTGCGCTCGCCCGACGCCACGGCTCAGCTCACACCACCCGGCTTGGACGCTGAGAACACCGGTGCGGGAGACTGGCGGGCATGGCGGCTCGTGGCTTCCCGTACACCGATCTCAAGGACTTCCTCGCGGTGCTGGAGGCCGCAGGCGAGCTGCGGCGGGTGAGCGTCCCGGTCGACCCCACGCTGGAGATCAGCGAGGTGGTCACGCGGACCGTCCGCGACGGCGGGCCGGCGCTGCTGTTCGAGCGGCCCACCCGGGGCGAGATGCCGGTGGCGATCAACCTGTTCGGCACCGAGAAGCGGATGGCCATGGCGCTCGGCGTCGACACGCTCGACGAGATCGGCGAGCGGATCGGCGGACTGATCAAGCCGGAGCTGCCGGTCGGCTGGTCCGGCATCCGCGAGGGCCTCGGCAAGGTCATGCAGCTCAAGTCGGTGCCGCCCCGCAAGGTCAAGACCGCGCCCTGCCAGCAGGTGGTCTACCGCGGTGACGACGTCGACCTCAACCGGCTGCCCGGCCTCCAGGTCTGGCCCGGCGACGGCGGGATCTTCCACAACTTCGGGCTGACCCACACCAAGCACCCGGAGACCGGCAAGCGCAACCTCGGCCTCTACCGGCTCCAGCAGCACAGCCGCAACACCCTCGGCATGCACTGGCAGATCCACAAGGACTCCACGGCGCACCACGCCGTCGCCGAGCGGCTCGGCCAGCGGCTCCCGGTCGCCATCGCCATCGGCTGCGACCCGGTCGTCTCGTACGCGGCGACCGCGCCGCTCCCCGGCGACATCGACGAATACCTGTTCGCCGGCTTCCTGCGCGGCGAGCGGGTGGAGATGGTCGACTGCCTCACCGTGCCGTTGCAGGTGCCGGCGCACGCCCAGGTGGTGCTGGAGGGCTACCTGGAGCCCGGCGAGCGGCTGCCCGAGGGTCCGTTCGGCGACCACACCGGCTTCTACACCCCGGTCGAGCCGTTCCCGGTGCTGCACGTCGAGACGATGACCATGCAGCGCGACCCGGTCTACCACTCGATCATCACCTCGAAGCCGCCGCAGGAAGACCACGGCCTGGGCAAGGCCACCGAGCGGATCTTCCTGCCGCTGCTCAAGCTGATGATCCCGGACATCGTCGACTACGACCTGCCGGCCGCCGGCGTCTTCCACAACTGCGCGATCGTCTCCATCCGCAAGCGCTACCCGAAGCACGCGCAGAAGGTGATGAACGCGATCTGGGGCGCGCACCTCATGTCGCTGACCAAGCTGATCGTGATCGTCGACGAGGACTGCGACGTGCACGACTACAACGAGGTGGCGTTCCGCGCCTTCGGCAACGTCGACTACGCCCGGGACCTGCTGGTCACCGAAGGCCCGGTGGACCACCTGGACCACGCCTCGTACCAGCAGTTCTGGGGCGGCAAGGCGGGCCTCGACGCGACCCGCAAGCTGCCCACCGAGGGCTACACCCGGGGTTGGCCCGAGGAAATGACCATGTCGCCCGAGGTGGTCTCGCTGGTCGACAAGCGCTGGAAGGAGTACGGCATCTGATGGCCACCGTCGCCGAGGTCCCGGTGGAACGCCCGGGCCGGGTCAAGTCCTTCCTCAAGCTGGTCGCGATCGAGCACTCGGTCTTCGCGCTGCCGTTCGCGTACCTGTCCGCGCTGACCGCCATGCAGGTCGACGGTGGGCGGGTGCGTTGGCTCGACCTGCTGCTGATCACCGTGGCGATGGTCGGCGCGCGGACGTTCGCCATGGCCGCCAACCGGATCCTCGACCGGCGGATCGACGCGCGGAACCCGCGTACCGCAAACCGGGAACTGGTGACCGGGGCGGTGAGCGTGCGGACGGCCTGGACCGGCGCGGTCGTCGCGCTGGTGGTCTTCCTGGCCGCCGCCGCCCTGCTCAACCCGCTCTGCCTGGCGCTCGCCCCGCTCGCCGTGGTGCCGCTGGTCGTCTACCCCTACGGCAAGCGGTTCACCAACTGGCCGCACGCCATCCTGGCGATCGCCCAGGCGGTCGGCCCGGTCGGCGCCTGGCTGGCCGTCACCGGCACCCTCGACGGCTCCTGGCCGGCCTGGCTGCTCGGCGCGGCCGTCGGCCTCTGGATCGGCGGCTTCGACCTGATCTACGCCTGCCAGGACTCCGAGATCGACCGGGAGATCGGGGTGCACAGCGTCCCCGCCCGCTACGGCCGGCGCTTCGCGCTGCACGCCTCCACCGTCGCGCACGTGGTGACCTTCGCGCTGTTCATCTGGTTCGGTGCGCTGGTCGGCTTCGGCTGGCTCTGGTGGATCGGGCTGGCGTTCACCGCGGTCGCCTTCGGCTACCAGCACCTGGTGGTCAGCCCGACCGACCTCAGCAAGGTCAACCGGGCGTTCTTCACCGCCAACGGCTTCGTCGGCATCGCGCTGTTCGTCTTCGCCCTGCTGGATCTGCTGGTCCGCCTCGACCTGCGCCCCTGAGCGGCGGCCGGGTCAGCCGGTCGCGGCGGGATAGCGGGCGCTCTCCAGCGTCCAGTCGACCGTGCCGCGGACCGCGTTGGCCAGCCCGTCGAGGTGGGCGGTGACCGCCTCGTCCAGCGCGGGCCCGAACGACGGCACCGCGGCGCGCAGCGCCATGAAGCGGGCCATCTCCGCGCGCCAGCGCGCGGCGACCAGGTCGACCGCGGCCGGCACCGGCACGCCCCGCTCGGCGGCCACCGCCAGCACCAGGTTGTGGCCCCCGGCGCCCCCTCGGTCACGCTCCAGCGAGGCCAGGTCGTTGTACCAGGACAGCAGGTCGTTGGCGAGGTCGGCGAGCTGCCGCAGCGCGGGATGGTGGTAGACCGCGTCGGGCAGCGGCCGCCCGGCGGCGAACTCGATCAGGGGATACGACACGTACGCCGCCGAGGTGGCCCGGCGCAGTTGCACGTACTCGGCGACGCCCGGTGGCCGCCCGGCGACGGTGGCGACCGCCTCCCGCCAGGCGCCGTCGAGGTGGTCGGCCACGGCGTCGGCGAAGCGCAGCCGCCAGCGGGCCGGCATCCGGCGCCGGGGCTCCCGCCACGCCTGGACCAGCAGTCGGCGCAGCGGGCCGGAGAAGCCGGGATGGCGGGCCCGGGGACCCTCCCGGAGCAGGGCCAGCGCCCCGTCGCGCAGCGCCCGGATCTGCGTCGGGGCCAGCCGGTCCGGCCCCTCGCAGGCGTCGTCCACCAGGAAGAACCAGGTGAACAGGGCGGCCAGTGCCCGCAGGTCGGGCTCGTTGGCGTCGGGGTAGAGGCGACCGGCGTAGCGGGCGAAGCCGGCCCGGGCCAACCGCTCCCGCATGGCCGGGTCCAGCGGCAGGCCGAGCCGGTCGAGCTGGCCGATGAGCCACTCCTGCACGGCGTCGGCGTGGGGGGAGAGGCGGGGCGGGATCGGACACTCGGACCGCAACGCCCGCAGCACCGCCGCCGTCATCACCGGTCCCTTCCATCGACGTGAATCGCCGACGGAAGAATCCCACGTTCCCGGCACGCCCGCCGACCCGGCGGACAAACACTGCTTGTCGCGGGACAAGCGGGACACTCCGCCGGGGGTCGCCGCCCGGCGCCCGGATCGACCAGGCAGTCTGGACGGCATGCGCGAACCATGGGTGGTCGGCGTCTCCGGTGCCTCCGGCACGCCGTACGCCGCCGCGGTCGTCCGGGGCCTGCTCGACGCCGGTCAGGCGGTGGACCTGATCGTCTCCCGGGCCGCCCGCCTGACCATTCTCGACGAGACCGGCAGGGCGTTCCGGGACGGGCACTGGATGGAGGACCTGGCCGCCTGGCTGGGCCGCGACCTCGCCGACGCGGACCTGCGGCACTGGCCGGCCGGTGACCTGGCCGCCGGCCCGAGCAGCGGCTCCTACCGGGTACGCGGCATGGCCGTCGTCCCGGCCAGCACGGCGGCCTGCGCCGGCATCGCCATCGGGCTCTCGAAGGATCTGTTGCAGCGCGCCGCCGAGGTGAACCTCAAGGAGCGGCGGCCCGTGGTGGTGGTGCCCCGGGAGACCCCGGTGACCCGCAGCCACCTGGAGCACCTCATCGCGCTGCACGACGCCGGCGCGGTGGTCCTGCCGGCGAGTCCCGGCTTCTACGGGGCCGGGGCGGCGGCCTCCGCCCAGCAACTGGTCGACTTCGTGGCCGGGAAGGTGCTGGACGCGCTCGGCGTGCCGCACACATTGTTCCGCCGCTGGTCCGGTGAGCTGGCCGCCGCCCGCCGGGACCCGGATCTCACCTGACGGCGCTGATCGGGACGCGGACCGAGCCGGACCGCGTCCCGATCGGTGTCGCCTCAGTACATTCCGGCGTTCGCCGGCCCCGGGCCGGTCGAGGCGGTCGGGCCCATGTTGCGTGCCTTGCCCATGTCCTCCGCCTCGTCCAGCATGCCCTCCCCCTCAAGCAGGGCCCGCACCTCGGATTCCCGAAACCGGCGATGCCCGCCTGGAGTCCGGATGCTGCCGATCCGGCCGGCCGCTGCCCACCTGGTCACGGTCTTCGGGTCAACCCGAAACAGCGCGGCGACCTCACCCGGTGTCAGCAGGCGATCTCCAGTGTCCACAGCCCCCTCCTCGCGTCGACGAAGCCCCCGGCTGAACACACTGCCCCCGGCCGGTGCGAGCCCAGAGCCGTCATGAGGGACGTATGGCAATTACAGCACCAGCGACCTGGCGTGTCCGCCAAACGCGAAAAACGCACACAGTGAGAAGTTAGTAAATGCTACCGGCGTAGAACCCCCGTGACTGCACGTTTGTGAACGGCAACGTGACGTCATGTTCAACTGATGCCGCGTGGTGGGCGTTACGCCCGAAAGGATAGGGTCACTCTCCGTGGACGCGATCGACCTGAGCCTCGTGGAGCTGTTGCGGGGCAATGCCCGCCTGTCGTACGCCGAGCTGGCCCGCCAGGTCGGCCTCTCCGCCCCGGCGGTGCACGAGCGGGTCGGCAAGCTGGAGTCGGGCGGCGTCATCCGGGCGTACCGGGCCGAGGTGGAGCCGGAGGCGATCGGGCTCGGCGTCACGGCGCTGATCGGCATCGTGGAGGACTCGACCGCGGACACCGACGACGTGCTGGAGGCGTTCCGGCAGATGCCGGAGATCGAGTCCTGCTACTTCATGGCGGGCGTCGAATCGTTCCTGCTGAAGGCGCGGGTGGGCACCATCGCCGAACTGGAGCAGCTGATCGTCCGGCTGAACCGGACGGCCGGGGTGGCCTCCACCCGCACCGGCATCGCCCTGTCGACCAAGTGGGAGAACCGCCCCCAGCCGCTCCAATCCGCCGCCTCCTGACCACCTCGCTCTGGTCCCGGCCGGCCCGGGGCGCTACCGTGCGCCGATGACGACTCCGGGACGGGGCGCCGCCGTGGTGACCGGGGCGGCCGGCGGCCTCGGCCGGGCAATCGCCGCCGCGCTGCACGCCGACGGCCGGCGGGTGCTGCTCACCGACGTGGACGCCGAGGCCGTGGCCACCGCGGCGGCGCCGCTCGGTGGCTGGTCCCGCGCGCTCGACGTCCGCGACGAGGCGGCCTGCGCGGCGGTGGCCGCCGAGGCGGCCGGGGCGCCGGGCGGGCTCGCCCTCTGGGTCAACAACGCCGGCATCCTGGCCACCGGACCGTCCTGGACGCACGACGCGGCGACCCGGCGCCGGCTCGTCGAGGTGAACGCGCTGGGCGCGATGAACGGCACCCACGCGGCCCTGAGCGTGATGCGGGAGCAGGGCCACGGGCACGTGCTCAACGTCGTCTCGCTGGCCGGGTTGATCGCCGCCCCCGGCGAGACCGTCTACGCGGCCAGCAAGCACGCCCTGCTGGCGTTCAGCCTCGGCACCCTCTCCGACCTGCGGATGGCCGGCGTCCGGGGCGTACACGTGTCGTGCCTCTGCCCGGACGGGATCTGGACGCCGATGCTGCACGACAAGCTCGACGACCCCGGGGCCCTGGCGTCCTTCACCGGGTCGCTGCTCACCCCGGAGCGGGTGGCCGCGCGGGCCGTACGGCTGGCCCGGCGGCCCCGGCCGGTGGTCAGCCTGCCGCGCTGGCGCGGCGCCCAGGTGCGGCTCCTGGACGCCTTCCCCCGGCTCGCCCTGGCCCTCACCCCGGTGGTCCGGGCCGCCGGCCGGGCCGGCCAGCGCCGGCAGGCGCGCCGGGCGGGTCCCGAGGCGAGCGGGCCTCGCTTGTAACGTTGCCGGCGTGACTCATCTCGACCGGTGTGACGAGGCCAGCCGAAGCTGGGTGACCGAGGCCATCGCCACGGTCGAGGCGGACGCCAACCGCTCCGCCGACACCCACCTCCTGCCCTTCCCGCTGCCCCGGGAGTGGGGCATCGACCTCTATCTGAAGGACGAGTCGGTGCACCCCACCGGCTCGCTCAAGCACCGGCTGGCCCGGTCGCTGTTCCTGTACGGGCTCTGCAACGGCTGGATCGGCCCGGAGACCACCATCGTCGAGGCGTCGTCCGGCTCGACCGCGGTCTCCGAGGCGTACTTCGCGCGGATGCTCGGCGTGCCGTTCATCGCCGTCATGCCCGCCTCCACCTCGCCCGAGAAGATCGCCCAGATCGAGTTCCAGGGCGGCCGCTGCCACCTGGTGGCGGACCCGGCCAAGGTGGTCATCGAGGCGCGCTGGCTCGCCGAGGACACCGGCGGGCACTACATGGACCAGTTCACCTACGCCGAGCGGGCCACCGACTGGCGGGGCAACAACAACATCGCCGAGTCGATCTACGCGCAGCTCGCCCTGGAACGGCACCCCGTGCCGGCCTGGGTCGTGGTGGGCGCCGGCACCGGCGGCACCAGCGCCACCATCGGCCGGTACGCCCGCTACCGCCGGCTGCCCACCAAGCTCTGCGTGGTCGACCCGGAGAACTCCGCGTTCTACCCGGCGTGGCAGGCCGGCGACTGGTCGGTCCGCACCGACAAGGGCTCCCGGATCGAGGGCATCGGCCGGCCCTGCGTCGAGGCGTCCTTCCTGCCCAGCGTCGTGGACCGGATGATGCAGGTGCCGGACGCCGCGTCGCTGGCCGCCATGCGGGCCGGCTCGGCGGTGCTCGGCCGCCGGGTGGGCGGCTCCACCGGCACCAACCTCTGGGGCGCCTTCGCGCTGATCGCTGAGCTGCTGGCCGCCGGCCGGACCGGCTCGGTGGTCACCCTGATCTGCGACCCGGGCGACCGCTACGCGCACACCTACTACGCCGACGAGTGGGTGGCCGGGCAGGGCCTCGACCTCGCCCCGCACCTGGCCACCATCGATCGCTTCCTGACCACCGGCGCCTGGCCGGCCTGAGCCGTCAGCGCGGGTCGATCCGCTCCGCCAGCCCCGGGTAGCGCACCACGTAACCCTCCTGGTCCACGTCCAGGTCGGCGGTGAAGGAGTCGCTGGCGTAGCGGACCCGGCCCGGGCCGAGAGAGCTGTAGATCTGCTGGGCGGGGAGCACCGCCAGGCCGGGCAGCAGCACCCACGCGACGGTCACGGTGCGCGGCTGGTCGGCCGGGGCCCGACCCAGGTTGAGCCGACGGACCGGCAGGGTGTTGGTCAGCGGCGAGCCGCCCAAGTCGACGTCCAGCGCCTCGTCCAGCCGGCCCGGGTCGTCGGTGCCCGGCAACCCGGCCGGCGGATGTCCAGCCGCGCGCAACGCCGCGTCCAGGTCACCCTCCTCGCCGGTGCGAACCCGCCACCCGTCCCCGCCCCGTTCCAGGCGTACGGTCCGCGACCAGCCCGCGCCCTCCGCGGTGACCTCCAGCCGGCTGGTCGACCAGTCCGCGCCCACGGTGAGCTGGTAGCGGCAGGTGTACGGGATCGGGTCGACGGCCAACGCCACGCCCTGCGCGGTCAGCCCCTGCCGGTCGTCGAGCACCACGTGCTCCGAGCCGGCGGTGTCGGTCCGGGTCCAGAACAGCGACTTCGGCATGGTCGGCATGAACCGGACGTTACGCGACCGGGCGGACACCGGCAGCGGATGCACGAACGCCGCCGCCGAGCGGTGGCTCGACGGCGGCGTCGGTGCTGGTGCGGCGGGACTGCTCCGGGTCAGTGGGTGCGGGCCGGCGCACGGCCGCCGAAGCCGCGCCGGTCGTCGCGCGGCCGGTCCTCGCGACCCCGCGCCTCCGGCCGGAAGCCGCCCCGACGCTCGGCCGGGCGGAACTCGCCCCGCTCGCCCTGCGGGCGGTCCTCGTAGCGGCGGCCGTCCCGGTCCCCGTGGCCGCGCGCGCCGGTGGGCCGGTCGCCGTAGGTCCGCGCGCCGTCCCGGTCGCCGTAACCGCCGCCGGTGGGCCGGTCGCCGTAGCGGCGCGAACCGTCCCGGTCGCCGTAGCCGGCGCCGGTGGGCCGGTCGCCGTAGGCGCGCCCGCCGGCGGGTCGGTCGTCGTGCCGCCGGTCGCCGCGCGCGTCCCGGTCGTAGCCGCGACCGGCGCCGGTCGGCCGGTGCTGGTCGCGGCCGGCCCGCTCGGCGAAGTGGCGGTCGCCCGAGGGCCGGCCGGAGCCGCGCTCGTCGCGGTCGCCGAAGCGCCGGTCGCCGCGCGCGTCCCGGTCGAATCCGCCCCGGTCCGCCTGACGTCGCTCGCCGAAGCCCCGGTCGTCGCGGTCGAAGCGCCGCTCGCCGGAGGGCCGGTCGTAGCCGCGGCCGCCGGTCGGGCGGTCGCCCCGATCGAAGCTCCGGCCGGTCGGCCGGTCACCGAAGCGGCGCTCGCCGCGCCCGTCCCGGTCGCCCGAGCGGCCCCGGCGCGGTTCCGGCTCCTCGCGGACCGGCACGCCGCTGGGTTCGCGGGCGCCGATCAGCTCGGCCAGCGCCGGGTCACCGGCGCGGACCCGGGTCTCGGCCGGCTCGACGCCCGCCTTCTCCAGCATGGCGAGCGTGGTCCGGCGCTGCTTCGGCAGCACCAGGGTCGCCACCGCCCCGGACTCACCGGCCCGCGCGGTGCGACCCGCCCGGTGCAGGTAGTCCTTGGGGTCCTTGGGCGGGTCGATGTGCAGCACCAGCGACACCCCGTCGACGTGGATGCCTCGGGCCGCCACGTCGGTGGCGACCAGCACGTTCATCCGGCCCTCGCGGAACTCGGCCAGGGTCCGGGTGCGCATCCGCTGGGTCTTGCCGCCGTGCAGGCCGCCGGCCCGCACGCCCACGGCGGCGAGCTGCTCGACCAGCCGGTCGACCCCGAGCTGGGTACGCGCGAACAGCATCGTGCGACCCTCGCGGGCCGCGATGGACGCCGCGACGGCGAACTTCTCGTGCGGCGGGATCAGCAGCAGGTGGTGGTCCATGGTGGACACGGCCGCGGTCGCCGGCGCGGTCGAGTGGGTGACCGGGTCGGTCATGAACCGCTTGACCAGGCTGTCGACGTCGTTGTCCAGAGTGGCCGAGAAGAGCAGCCGCTGGGCGTCCGCCGGCGTCTTCGACAGCAGCTCAGTGACCTCGGGCAGGAAGCCCATGTCGGCCATCTGGTCAGCCTCGTCCAGCACGGTGACCTCGACGTCGTCGAGGTTGCAGACGCGGCGATCGATCAGGTCGCGGAGCCGCCCCGGGGTGGCCACGACGATCTCCACGCCGCGGCGCAGCGCGTCGATCTGCCGGTCGTACGGCACGCCGCCGACGGCGGTCTTCAGAAAGATGCCGACCGCCTTGCCGAGCGGCACCAGCGCGTCGTTGACCTGCATGGCCAGCTCACGGGTGGGCACCAGGATCAGGGCGCGCGGGTGCAGCGGCCGGGCCCGGTTCCGCTCGGCGAGACGGGCGATCACCGGCAGGCCGAAGGCGAGGGTCTTGCCCGAGCCGGTCTGGCCGCGGCCGAGCACGTCGCGCCCGGCGAGGGCGTCCGGCACGGTGGCCCGCTGGATCTCGAACGGGGTGGTGATGCCCTGCCGGGCGAGCGCCTCGACCAGCTGGCGGGGCAGGCCGAGGGCGGCGAAGTCAGGGGTGTCGATGGTCGGGTCGGCGGACGGGGACGTGCCGGTGGCAGCGAACGTGGTCAAGAAAAGCCTTTCGAGCGGGGCGCATCTTCGCGATGGCCCGCCGCGGCTTCGTCACGCCGCCGATTCGCCCGCAAGATCGCCCATGGGCGCGCATCGGGCGCGCCGGGTCAGTGATCTCCCCAAGTGTACGGCGATCCGGCGAACCCGCCACCGCGCCGCGAGGGCGTAGTGGGCGGGCTCACCCCGTCACCTGGTCAGCGCGTTGCCGGTGATCCCGCTCAGCGCGTCGTTGGCCAGGAAGACCACCACCAGGCTGATCGCCACCAGCAGCGCCAGTGCACCGGCCAGCACGATCACCACCTTGGTGTTGCTCGACCGGGTCGCCGGGGAGTCCTCGGTCCAGCCCTGGGCCAGGATGTGCCCGGTCAGCGAGCCGGAGTTCTCCAGCGGGTTGCCCTGCGGGAAGGAGACCGTGGCGAAGCCTGGCCCCTCGGTGCCGCCGTACACACTGCCGCCCGGGTCGCGACCGCCCGGCGGGGCGGTCGGACGGGGGTGGTGGGCGGCCGCCCCGGACGCGTACTCGGTGGGGTTGGTCGACGGCGGCCAGGTGGGCAGGGCCGGCGCGGGCACGACCGGTGACGCGGTGGGCGGCGCGGCGGACGGCGCCGCGGCCCACGGCGCCTCGGGCACGCCCGGCTGCCCGGCGCCCGCGAAGGGCGTCGACCCCGGTACGCCGGCCATGGCGGGCGGCGGCGGGAACGGCGGTGCGGGCATCGGCCCGGGCGGCGGCGGAGGCGGGGGCACGGGCGGTCCCGGCGGCGGCGCCGGCGGCCCCGGCACCGGGGGCACCGGTCCCGGCGGGGTCGGGCCGGGCGGCGGTGCGGGCACCGGCGGGGTCGGGCTCGGCGGCGGTGCGGGCACCGGCGGCACCGGCCGGAACGGGGGCTCCGGCGCCGGCCCGGGCGGGGCCGGGGAAGGCGGGGTCGGACCCGGTACCGGGGTCGGCGCCGGCTCGGGCTCCGGCACGGGCGGCGTCGGAGGCTGGGCCGGCTCCGGCGGCTGGGCCGGCTCGGGCGGCTCCGGATTGACCGGTGCGGCCCGGTAGACCTTGGCGCTGCCGGACGTCCCGGCGACCGCGGCGGCGGCGACCTCGTCGGCCGAGACCTTGGTCAGCCCGGGGACCGACGCGCTGGCCCGGGCCTGCCCCTGAGCGGGCACGGGGGTCTTCGCGGCCTGCGGCTGGCCGGCCTCGGCGCCCGGCGCCTCCGCTCCGGGGCGCTCGGCGGCGGCGAAGGCGGACCAGGTCGACGGCGGCGGGACGGAGGCACCAGGCTGGCGCCGGTCCAGCGCCGGGACGGACTCGGCCGGGCCACCCGCCCGGTACGTGGTGCCGGTGGCCGGCGCGCTCGGCCGCTCCTCGGACGGGGGCGGCGCGGCGGCGCCGGCGACACTCACCCGGGCCCGGGCGACGGCCACCGGGGCGGCCTGGCCCGGCTGCTCCTCGGCGGGATCGGCCGGCCGGTCGGCGGCGTCGGGCGCGGATCCGGGGTGGACCGTCTCCGCCGGAACGTCCTGCTCGCCCATCTCGCCCCTCCGCGCCCCACGCTCGCCCCCGACCGTGGCGCCGGCCGGGCGTGCCTGGATCTCACCGTGCCACATTCCGGCCCGGGAGCACAGTCGGAGTGGGCGGTTGGGTCAGTCGGTGGCGCTCGGGCTCGCCGAGGTGCTCCCGGCCGCGCTGCCGGTCGGGTCGGCGGCGCCGTCGGTCGGCTCGGCGGTGGCGGTGCTGGTCGGCGACGGGCTGGACGTGTCGGACGGGCTCGGCGTGGGCGTCGGCGTGGTGCTCGGCGAGGTCGACGGGGTGGGCGTCGGGCTCGACGTGCTCGGCGTCGGCTTCGGCGTGGCCGTCTTGGTCGGCTTGGGCGTGGCCGTCTTGGTCGGCTTGGGCGTGGCCGTCCTGGTCGGCTTCGGCGTCGGGTTGGGCTTCGCCGGGGTGGTCGGCGGCGTCGGGACCGGCGCCGGGGTGGCCGGGGCGGGGACCGCGCCGATCACCCGGGTGGCCGCGTAGAGCCGGGACCAGCGGACCACGGAGATCTTGACGACGTCACCGGTTCGCGGCGCCTCGACCATCTTGCCGTTGCCGATGTACATGGTGACGTGGTGGATGCTCGTCCAGCTGCTGCCCGAGGCGAAGAAGAGCAGGTCGCCGGGGAGGAGCGCGTTGGGGTCGACGGTGCGGGAGCGGGTGGCGTAGTACTGGTCCCGGGAGACCCGGGGCAGCCCGTGGTAGCCGGCCGCCTGGTAGGAGGCGAGCACCAGGCCGGAGCAGTCGAACCGGTCCGGCCCCTCGGCTGCCCAGAGGTAGGGGTCGCCGAGCTGGGCGAGGGCGTAGCGCACCGCCGCCAGCGCCCGCGGGTCGGCGACCCGCCCGCTGACGCTCTGGTTGACGACGTACGAGCTGCCGAACTGCTGCTCGGCGGCGTCCTCGCGGCGCTCGATCTCGCGCAGCTTGGCGGCGTTGTCCCTGCGGAGCTTGAGCAGCGTGGCTTCCTGCTTGTGCAGGTCGGTCTCGACCCGGGTGTACTCCGCGGTCTTCTCGGCGGCGCGCCGCTCGGCCGAGGCGTGCGCCTGGCGGGCCACCTCTTCGGCGGTGGTGGCCCGGGTGAGCTCGCCGGTCACCCCGGTGGTGGCGCCCTCGGCCTTGTCGCCCCGGGTGATCCGTTGGAGGTTGGCGAGCTCGCGCAGGCTGGCCCCGAACTCGCCGGGCGGCAGCGCGGCGTCGGCCTTGAACGCGTCGGCGGCGGCGGTCTTCGCGTTCTCCTGGGCCCGGACGAGCGCGTCCTGGGCATCCTTCAGCCGGGCGGCGGCGAGGGTCAGGTCGGCCTGCGCGGTGTCCCGCTCACCCTTGATGCTGAGCAGGGTGTCGCCGAGCTGGGCCACCTGCGCGTCGACCTGGTTGATCTGGGCGATCAGCGGGCCGTCGGCGGGGTTGGTGACGCCGGGCGTGACGCCGGGGAGGCCCGGGGTGCGGCCGGGCCCGCCGGTCACCGTGCCGGGCAGGCCCGGGACGGCGCCGGGCACGGTGGGAAGCTGGAGGGTGCCGGCGACCTGGGGGCGGGAGCCGGTGTCGGGGACGGTGTCGGGCAGCGGGTCGGCCCAGGCCGGGGTGGCCAGCGCCGCGGCCGCGACCGCCCCTAGCAGGGCGGACCAGAGCGCCGGGCGCAGCACCGGCGAAATCACCGGAATCCGGTTTCGTCGGCGTCGGCCCTGGGTGCTGTCGACCATTCCGCTCCCCGTCGTCTGGTGTGTTCCGCGCGAGGTGGGCGCGGTGAGCCAGGACGGTACCGGTGTGCGTTCCGCCCCATCCTGTCTTACCTCACCAACGCAGCTATGTCGATGTGCGGAGGGTGACGACCGTCCGGGAGTCCGGTGAAGTAGGTCGTCGCGGTCGACCGGGTCGCCGGGTCGTCCGGCGCGCGACGTACGCTCGACCGGGACCGCAGGTGGAAGGGACGTGGCTTTCGATGGACGCCGGACTCAAGCGTGAGCTCGAAGCGAAGGTCTACGCGGGGGAGCGGCTCACCCGTGCGGACGGAGTCGCCCTCTACGAGAGCGACGACCTCGCCTGGCTGGGGCGGCTGGCCCACCACAAGCGCACCGAGATGAACGGTGACCGGGTGATGTTCAACGTCAACCGGCACCTCAACCTGACCAACGTCTGCTCCGCCTCGTGCGCGTACTGCTCGTTCCAGCGCAAGCCGGGCGAGAAGGACGCGTACACGATGCGCATCGACGAGGCGGTCCGCAAGGCCAAGGAGATGGAGGACGAGCAGCTCACCGAGCTGCACATCGTCAACGGCCTGCACCCGACGCTGCCCTGGCGTTACTACCCCAAGGTGCTGCGCGAGCTGAAGGCGGCGCTGCCGAACGTCAAGCTCAAGTGCTTCACCGCGACCGAGGTGCAGTGGTTCGAGAAGATCAGCGGCCTGAGTGCCGACGAGATCCTCGACGAGCTGATGGACGCCGGTTTGGAGTCGCTGACCGGCGGCGGCGCGGAGATCTTCGACTGGGAGGTCCGGCAGCACATCGTCGACCACGCCTGCCACTGGGAGGACTGGTCGCGGATCCACGCCCTGGCGCACAGCAAGGGCATGATGACCCCGGCGACGATGCTGTACGGCCACATCGAGGAGCCCCGGCACCGGGTCGACCACGTGCTGCGGCTGCGTGAGCTGCAGGACGAGACCGGCGGCTTCGCGGTCTTCATCCCGCTGCGCTACCAGCACGACTTCGTGGACTCGGCGGACGGCAAGATCCGTAACAAGATCCAGGCGCGCACCACGATGGCCTCGCCGGCCGAGTCGCTGAAGACGTTCGCCGTCTCCCGGCTGCTCTTCGACAACGTGCCGCACGTGAAGAACTTCTGGGTGATGCACGGCCTCTCGGTGGCCCAGCTCTCGCTGAACTTCGGTGTCGACGACCTGGACGGCTCGGTCGTGGAATACAAGATCACCCACGACGCCGACTCGTACGGCACGCCGAACACCATGCACCGCGAGGACCTGCTGAACCTGATCTGGGACGCGGGCTTCCGTCCGGTCGAGCGGAACACCCGCTACGAGGTCGTCCGCGAGTACGACGCGGCCCCGTCGCTGGCCGAGCGCCGCGCCGAGCCGCAGCAGGTCTGGGCCTGACCGCACGTCGATGAGCACCGAGGAGCAGCAGCGCAGCTTCCCCCGGCGGGACGCCGAGGGGCGCATCCTCACCCTGGGCGACCTGCTCGGGGTGAGTCTCGCCGGGCTGGTGATCGGCGTGCTGGCGCTGGTGCTCTTCGAGTGGGCCTTCGCCACCATGGGCGCGGGCGGGTTCGGGCGGACCAACGGCTGGCTGGCGGTGATCCTGCCGCTCTGGCTGTTCTGGGACGACTTCCGGGCCTGGGAGTTCGGCGCGGCCCGGGTGCTCGCGGCGCTGGCCGGGATCGCGCTCGGCGTCTTCGCCGGGCTGCTGGCCGCCGGCCTCGCCGCCGGGCTGCCGGCGCTGGTCTCCGGCGCGCTGGCCGCGGCGGTGTTCACCGTGGTCTACGCGGTGGTCTGGTTTCATGGCGTGCACTGGCTGGCCCGGCGGACGGGCTGAGGCGTGAGAGAGAAGGAAGTACGGGCGTGAGCGCGAGGAGTGAGCCGGGTTTGCGAGCCGCGCAGTCGCGAACTGAGGCGTCGCAGTGAGCGCGGCGGTCAAGTACACGCTGGGCCGGATCGGGCTGTTCGTCGGCGTGCTGGCGGCCCTCTGGTTCGTCGAGATGAACATGTTCCTGCGGCTGATGCTGGCGCTGGTCTTCTCCGCCGCGCTGTCGTTCTTCCTGCTCCGCGGCTGGCGGGACGAGATGGCCGGCGAGATGTCCGAGGCGTCGGAGCGGCGCCGCGCCGAGAAGGAGCGGCTGCGTTCCGCGCTGGCCGGCGACGATCAGGCCGAGCACACCGACGAGCGCCGCGAGAGCTGACCCCGCGGGGCGGGGCAGCAGGAAACGATGCCGACCGCTAGGGTCTGCCGCCGTGAGTTTCCTGAACACGATCAACGGGTGGCGGACGAAGGTCTTCGTCTGGATCGGCCTGCCGGTCATCGCCGCCATCGGACTGATGCTGAGTGTCACCGACCTCGCCCCCACCTGGGAGGCGAAGAACGGTGGCGGCACGCCGGGCACCTTCACCGCGGTCCACGAGGACTGCGGCCGGCGCAACTGCGAGTGGCGCGGCACCTTCGTGGCCGACCAGGGCGGTGCCCGTCGCGCCGACGTGATCCTCTACGACGCGCCCGACGGTCTCGCCGTCGGCGCCACCGCTCCGGCCCGGGACACGAGCGCCCGGGCGGGAGTCTTCTCCACCACCGGCGGGTCGACGTACCTGCTGGTGACCGGGCTCGCCCTGGCCGGTGTGGCCGCCCTGGTGGCCTGGGTGTGGATCATCGTGCGGGCGATCCGGAACCGCCGCCGGGGGAAGCAGCCCGCCGCCCCGCCGGCCTCCTTCGCCCCGTCCCTCTGACGAAACCCGGGCCCGGCGCGATCCCCGAACGGGGACCGCGCCGGGCCCGCGGCGTTCACCAGTTGGTCGAGCCCGGCACCACCGGCCAGGGCCGGTTGGTCGGCTTGATCAGGTACGCGATGCCGCCGGAGCCGGAGGCCACCGTGCCGTTCGCCCGGTGGCGCTTGGTGCGCAGCCAGATCTCCTCGAACTGCTCCCGCTTGTAGACGTTGCGCACCGCGTCGTCGGACGACGAGGCGGGGTCGTTGACGATCACGTCACCGTCGGCGGTGAAGCCGACGATCACGAAGAGGTGCCCTGAGGTGCCGTAGTTCGCCCCGTCCAGCTCGCTGGCCAGGAAGGACTGTGAGGTGATCACCGGGATGCCGGCCTTGATGAAGCGTTCCACCTCGTCGAGCGAGTGCATCCGGGTGACCCGGGCGTCCAGGCCGGGGAAGCTGGCCGCGTACGCGGTGTTGAACGGCCAGTTGCCGGCGCCCTCGTACTCGTAGTCGTAGGTCATCCGGGCGGCGTGGTCGACGGTCGGATCGGCGTAGCTCGGGTCGACCCAGGCAGTGTCCGCGGCCGAGGGCTTGCGGCCCCAGTACTCGACCACCATCTCCGTCGACGTGGGGGAGCACCAGGCTTCCCCGCCGCCGTCGTACTCGGGGTACTCCCCGACGTGGATGTTCTGCGAGTAGCGCGGCACCGCCAGTTCCCGGCCCCACGCGATGCCGCCCTTGCTCGGGGCGACGGTGAACCGGTCCGGCACGTTGGAGCTCATCGCGCCGAGCATCCAGACCCGCGGCGAGGCGGTCTGCCCCGGGGCGCGGTAGAGGGTCAGCCGGAGCTGGTAGGACCGCAGCAGCACGCCGGCCTTGGCGTCGTCGATGGAGAACGTGTCGGTCCAGATGGTCGACCAGGGGTCGCCCTGGCCGTCCAGGGTGGACCGCTTGATGTCCTGGTCGCCGGAGGCCCACCGGCCCATGACGTACCAGGGGGTCTGCTGCCCGGTGTTGTAGGTGCCGTGCAGCTCGACCTGGATCCAGGTGCCGGCCGGGGTCGCGGCGTTCCACGAGGCGACCAGCTCACTGGCGTCGAAGCCGACCGTCCGCTCCGGCGAGGTCCAGGTCGCGTACTCCCAGGTCCGGGTCGTGCCGGTGTGCTCGTCGGTGAACTCGGTGGTGCCGGCCGGGCGGCCCATGGTGATCCCGGTGCGGTTCCCCGGGATGGCGAAGGTGCCCTCATGGGTGCCGCCGCGCCAGTCGGGGTACTTGGACCACTCCTGGAAGGTGATCTGCTCGTCGTGCGAGACGACCGGCAGGTTGTTGTCGGCGTGGGCGGGCCCCGTCACACCGACGAGGGCGAGCGCGGCGGCGCCGACGAGGGCGACCGCGCGCAGGGCTGGTCTGACCATGTGCACTCCGTTGGGTTTGAAGGGATGGATCACCAGTTGGTGGAACCGGCCACGGAGGGCCAGGCCACCTCGGTCGGTTTGATCAGGTAGACGACGCCGCCGGAGCCGCTGCCGGTGCCGCCGCCCGCGGTGGTCCGCCTGGTGCGCAGCCAGATCTGCTCGAACTGGTCGCGCCGGTAGACGTGCCGGACGGTGGCGTCGCTGGGCGAGGCCGGGTCGTTGGCGATGACGTCGCCGGTGGCGGTGAAGCCGACCACCACCATGAGGTGCCCCGCCGTGCCGTAGCCCGCCCCGTCCAGCTCGCTCGCCAGGAAGGACTGGCTGGTCACCACGGGGATGCCGGCGGCGATGAAGTGCTCCAGCTCGTCCAGGGAGTGCAGCCGGGTCACCTTGGCCTCCAGCCCGGGGAAGCTGGCCGCGTACGCGCTGTTGAACGGCCAGTTGCCGGTGCCGCCGTACTGCCAGTCGTAGGTCATCCGGGCGGCATGGTCGACCGTCGGGTCGGCGTAGCCCGGGTCGACCCAGGACGTGTCGGCCGGGGAGGGCTTGCGGCCCCAGTACTCGACCACCATCTCCGTGGAGGTGGGCGAGCACCACGCCTCGCCGCCGCCGCCGTACTGGGGGTACTGCCCGGCGTGGATGTTCTGGGAGTAGCGCGGCACGGCCAGTTCGGTGCCCCAGGCGATGTGCCCGGCGCTCGGGGTGACGGTGGACCGGTCCGGCACGGTGGAGCTCATCGCGCCGACCGAGCGGAGCACCGGCGTCACGGTCGACGCCGGGTCCCGGTAGAGGGTCACCCGGAGCTGGTACGCCCGCAGCAGCACCCCGGCGGACGGGTTGGTGATCGCGAACGTGTCGGTGAGGACGCCGGAGGTCTTGTCGCCCTGCCGGTCGACGCTGGTGCCCCGGATGTCGCCGTCGCCCGAGGCCCAGCGGCCCATGACGTACCAGGGGGTGCGGGTGCCGGTGGTGTAGGTGCCCTGGAGTTCGACCTGGAGCCAGGTGCCGGCCGGGGTGTCGGCGTTCCACGAGGTGACCAGCTCCGTGGCGGCGAAGCCGACCTGGGTGAGCGGCGAGGTCCAGGTCCCGTACGCCCAGGTGCGCCGGGTGCCGCTGTGCGGGTCCTTGTAGAGGATGGTGCCGATCGGGGTGGTCAGGGTCAGGCCGGCGGCGGTGCCGGTGGTGCCGGCCGCGGTCCCGGCCGACCAGGCCGTGCCGGACCAGCCCTGCCAGGTGATCTGTTCGTCGTGGGTGAGGGCGGTGGTCGCGCCGGCCGGCGCGGTGGTGCCGAGGAGGGCGAGCGTGGTGGCGCCGGCCACGGCGGCCGTGCGCAGGGATGTCCGGTCCATGGCAGCTCCTCCAGGAGAACCGCATCGTTGCCGTTCACTGTCGCGCCTGGAGGGAAGTTTCGCCAGAGGTTCACGCATGGAAAATGATTGCCGGCGTGACGATCCGGTCGGGATGGAAGCACGTAGTGATGAATGTTGATATGACCATGTGACTCCTGGTGAAGTGTGCGGACAACGGGATCGCCCGTACCCCGAGGAGGTTGTCCATGGCCCTCCGCACGCCCCCGCTCCGCCGCCGGCTGGCCCTCGCCGCCGCCGTCGGCCTGACCCTCGTCGCCGCGGTCACCGGCCCGGCCGCCGCCCGGCCCGCACCGGACGGTGAACCGGCCGCCGTCGCCTACCGGGTGCTCGGCCCGCGCACGCTCGCCGATCGCAGTGCCGTCGCCCGCACCGGCGCGGCGATCGACCACTCCGAACACGGGGTGCTGCACGTCACGGCGACCACCGCCGAAGCCGTCGCGATCACCCGGCTCGGCTTCCGGCTGGAGAAGGACGTCGCCCCGGCCGCGGCCGCCGGCGCCGTCGCGTACGCCTTCCCGCCCGCCGACTCCAACTACCACGACTACGCCGAGTTGACGGCGGTGGTGAACACCGTGGTCGCCGACCACCCCGCCATCGCCCGCAAGCTCAGCATCGGGCGGTCGTACCAGGGCCGGGACCTGATGGCCGTGAAGATCTCCGACAACGTCGTCACCGACGAGAGCGAGCCGGAGATCCTCTTCAACGCCCAGCAGCACGCCCGCGAGCACCTGACCGTCGAGATGGCGATCTACCTGCTCAACCTCTTCACCGACAACTACGGCAGCGACTCCCGGATCACCAACCTCGTCAACTCCCGCGAGATCTGGATCGTCCCCACGGTCAACCCGGACGGCAGCGAGTACGACATCGCCACCGGCTCCTACCGCTCCTGGCGGAAGAACCGGCAGCCGAACAGCGGCTCCTCGTCCGTCGGCACCGACCTGAACCGGAACTGGTCCTACCAGTGGGGCTGCTGCGGCGGCTCGTCCGGCTCGACCTCGTCGGAGACCTACCGCGGCCCGTCCGCCTTCTCCGCCCCCGAGACCGCGGCGCTGCGCACCTTCGTCAACAGCCGGGTGGTCGGCGGGGTGCAGCAGATCAAAGCGAACATCGACTTCCACACCTACTCGCAGCTGGTGCTCTGGCCGTACGGCTACACGTACAGCAACACCGCCACCGGGATGAACGCCGACCAGTACAACACCTTCGCCACCATCGGCCGGCAGATGGCGTCCAGCAACGGCTACACCCCGGAACAGTCCAGCGACCTCTACATCGCCGACGGCACCAGCATCGACTGGATGTGGGGGACCCACAAGATCTGGGCGTACACCTTCGAGATGTATCCCGGGTCGGCTTCCGGGGGCGGCTTCTACCCGCCCGACGAGGTGATCCCCGCGCAGACCTCCCGCAACCGGGAGGCCGTGCTGCTGCTCTCCGAGTACGCCGATTGCCCGTACCGGGCGATCGGGAAGCAGAGCCAGTACTGCTGACCACGATGCACGGTGGGGGCCCGTCAGGGTCCCCACCGCCCCTCCCGTCCGGACGATCTCCGCTGGTCATGCGCTACGGTGGCACCGACCACCCCGCAGCGAAGCCGGTGCGAAACCGGCGCTGTCCCGCAACTGTGATGCCCCGCACACGGCGTCGGCCTCGGCCGGCGCCGACACCTGTGGGGACGAGCCAGGTCGCCTGCGGCACGGTCGCGACTCGCGCTCTCGAGGAAGGGCGCCTCGCGGACGGGCCCGCCCAGGTCCCTGTCGGCGAAGCACCACGCTCCTCGACCGACAGGAGGACCGATGTCCAGACGTACCCCCCGGCTCTTCGCCGCCGCCCTCGCGGTCGGCGCGCTGCTCCTCGGCGGCTGCGCCGAGAAGACCTCGAACGACACCCCCGCCGCCGGCGGCAGCTCGGCGGCGGCCGCCTTCCCGGTCACCGTCGGCAAGCTGACCCTGGAGAAGCGCCCCGAGAAGATCGTCTCGCTGTCGCCGTCGGTGACCGAGATGCTCTTCGCCATCGGCGCCGGCAAGCAGGTCACCGCCGTCGACGACAACTCCAACTACCCGCCTGAGGCGCCGAAGAGCGACCTCTCCGGCTTCCAGCCGAACGCCGAGGCGATCGCCGGGAAGAGCCCGGACCTGGTGGTGCTCTCCAACGACACCAACAAGATCGTCGACCAGCTCACCACGCTGAAGATCCCGGTGCTGCTCACCCCGGCGGCGACCACCCTCGACGACACGTACCAGCAGGTCAGCGACCTGGGCAAGCTCACCGGCCACCCGGCCGAGGCGGACGCCGTCACCAAGAAGATGAAGGACGACATCGCGGCGCTCACCAAGGACCTGCCGCAGCGGGCGAAGAAGCTCACCTACTACCACGAGCTCGGCCCGGAGCTGTACAGCGCGACCAGCAAGACCTTCATCGGCTCGATCTACGCGCTGGCCGGCCTGGAGAACATCGCCGACCCGGCGGACGCCGACGGGAAGAACGGCGGCTACCCGCAGCTCTCCCAGGAGGTCATCGTCAAGGCGAACCCCGACTTCGTCTTCCTGGCCGACACCAAGTGCTGCAAGCAGACCCCGGAGACCGTCAAGGCGCGCAGCGGCTGGGCCGGCGTCACCGCCGTGAAGAACAACCAGATCGTCGGCCTGGACGACGACATCGCGTCGCGCTGGGGTCCGCGGGTCGTCGACCTGCTCAAGGCGATCGTCGACGCCACCGCCAAGGTCCCGGCCTGACGGTGACCGTGCGACCGGCGGACAACGCTCACCGGCCGGCCGGGACGCCCGACGCGTCCCGGCCCGCCGGCGTGCCCGGCGCGGACCGGCCCGCGCCTGGTACCCCGTCCGGGCCGGGTGCGCCCGTGACGGTCGGTGGGGAGCCCCCGGCCGGACCGGGTGCGACGGTCCGGCCGGCCGGGCTGCGCACCCGCTGGCTGCTCGCCGGCATCGGCGCGGTGCTCGTGGCGCTGGTCGCCGGCGTCTCGCTCGGCCCGGTCAGCCTGCCCCCGGGCAGCGTCGCCGCCGAGCTGCTCAACCTGCTGCCCGGGGTGCACCTGGACAGCGGGCTCAGCGAGCGGGAGATCGCCATCGTCACCGAGCTGCGGCTGCCCCGGGTCGTGCTCGGTCTCCTCGTCGGCGCCCTGCTCGCCCTGGCCGGCGGCGCCTACCAGGGCGTCTTCCGCAACCCGCTGGCCGACCCGTACCTGCTGGGCGTGGCCGCCGGGGCCGGGCTCGCGGTGACCGCCGTGATCGCGCTCGGCGCCGGTGCCGGCGGGGCGCTGACCGGGATGCCGCTCACCATCCCCCTCGCCGCGTTCGTCGGCTCGCTCGGCGCGGTCGTCATGACGTACCTGCTCGGCGCGGCCGGCGGGCGCGACCGGTCACCGGCCACGCTGATCCTGGCCGGAGTGGCGGTCTCGGCGTTCCTCGCCGCCGGGCAGACCTACCTGCTGCAACGGAACTCCGACAGCATCCAGCAGGTCTACTCCTGGCTGCTCGGGCGGCTGGCCACCGCCGGCTGGCACGACGTCCGGCTGGTCCTGCCCTACTTCGTGCTCACCGCCGTGGTGGTGCTGCTGCACCGGCGCGAGCTGGACGTGCTCTCCGTCGGCGACGACGAGGCCACCAGCCTCGGCCTGCACCCGCAGCGCTCCCGCTACCTGCTGATCGCCGCCGCCTCGCTGGGCACCGCCGCCGCGGTCTCCGCCTCCGGCCTGATCGGCTTCGTCGGCATCATCGTGCCGCACACCGTACGGCTGCTCGCCGGGTCGAGCTACCGGGTGATCCTGCCGCTGTCGATGCTCTTCGGCGGGGCGTTCCTGGCGCTGACCGACGTGGTCGCCCGGACCGCCGCCGCCCCCGCCGAGGTCCCGATCGGCGTGGTCACCGCGCTGCTCGGCGGCCCGTTCTTCGTGCTGGTCCTGCGTACCGCCCGCCGGGTGCTGACATGAGCGCCCCCGCCGTGGAGCTGCGCGGCCTCCGGGTCGAGCTGGGCGGCACGCCGATCCTGGCCGGCGTGGACCTGGCGGTCGCGGTGGGCGAGTGGGTCACCGTGATCGGCCCGAACGGCGCCGGCAAGTCGACCCTGCTGCGCGCCGTCGGCGGCCTGCTGCCCGCGCCGGGCGCGGTCTCCCTCTTCGGTACGCCGATCAACTCCCTCCGCCGCCGCGACCGGGCCCGGGTGGTGGCCACCGTGGCGCAGTCCCCGGTGGTGCCGGCCGGCATGTCGGTCTTCGACTACGTGCTGCTGGGGCGCACCCCGTACATCCCGGCGCTGGGTCGCGAGTCGGCCGCCGACCTGGCCGCCGTGCACGAGGTGCTGGACCGGCTCGACCTGGGCGCGTTCGGGCGCCGCGAGCTGGCCACCCTCTCCGGCGGCGAGCGGCAGCGGGTCTTCCTGGCCCGGGCGCTGGCCCAGGGCGCCACCCTGCTGCTGCTCGACGAGCCGACCAGCGCGCTGGACATCGGCCACCAGCAGGAGGTGCTGGAGCTGGTCGACCAGCTCCGCCGCGAGCACGACCTGACGGTGCTCGCCACCATGCACGACCTCTCCATCGCCGGCGAGTACGCCGACCGTCTGGTCCTGCTCGCCGAGGGTCGGGTGGCCGCCGCCGGCCCACCCCAGGAGGTCCTCACCGAAGCCCTGCTGGCCCGCCACTACCGCGCCAACGTCCGCGTCATCCCCGGCGACCACGGCCCCCTGGTCGTCCCCGTCCGCCCCCGCTGAAGGAGGGCCCCCTCCTCGCCTGGGTCAGCGGAGGGCGGTGACGGAGAAGAGGGCGCCCTGGGGGTCGCGGAGCGCGGCGCTGCGGCCGGCCGGGTTGTCCCGGGGCGGGACGAGGATGGTGCCGCCCAGCTCGGCCGCTCGGGCCGCGGTGGCGTCCGCGTCCTCGACCGCGAAGTAGACCGTCCAGTACGCCGGCAGGTCCTCGGGCAGCGGCTCCAGCTGCGGCATCATGCCCGCGACGATCCGGGCGCCGCACCGCCACCCCGTGTAGGTGACCGGGCCGCTCGGCTGCTCCTCGGGGTGCCAGCCGAAGACCAGCGCGTAGAAGTCCTTCGCCCCCTCGGGGTCGGGGGTGACCAGCTCGTTCCAGCACACCGCGCCGGGGACGTTGAACAACTCCGCCCCGCGCATCGCCATCGGCTGCCAGACGCTGAACACCGCACCGGCCGGGTCGGCGAGGACCGCCATCCGGCCCTGCTCGAAGACGTCGAACGGGGAGACCACCACCTGGCCGCCGGCCGCCTCCACCCGGGTGGCGACCAGGTCGGCGTCGTCGGTCGCCACGTACGTCGACCAGACCGGCACCTGGTCCGGGGCGGCGGGCGGCCCGGCACCGGCGACGGCCCGGCCGTCCTTGAGGAACGTGGTGTAGCCGCCGGCGGAGGGCTCCGCGGCCACCCGGCCGGTCCAGCCGAACAGCTCCGGGTAGAACCGCTTCGCGTCGTCCAGGCCGGGTGTGGCCAGGTCGGCCCAGCAGGGCGTGCCGGGCTCCACGCCGTCCACGCTGACCCCTCTCGCCGGGAGCGGCCCCGCTGGCACGCCCTGCCGGCATCGTGGCACCGTCTCGCCGGCCGCCGGGCCGGATTCGGACTAAAAGGTCAGGTGAAGCGGCGCCCCTCGTCCCGGCGGTACGCCCACCCGGCGACCGCCGCGAGCGCCACCACCCAGACGATCAGCATCACCAGGGCCCGGGGGTCGGGCCGCCAGTCGGTGACGGCCGCCCACATCAGCTCGACCGCGCCTCGGGTCGGCAGGTAGGGGGCGATCGCCTGGATGAAGCCCGGCGCGTCGTCCGGGCCGGAGAGGAGGCCGCCGCCGAAGGCCAGCGGGAAGAACACCACCTGTGCCACCACGATGGCCGCCTTGCTCGGCAGCGAGTAGCCGATGGCCATGCCCAGCAGGGTGAACGGCACCGAGATCACCGCCACGCCGGCGAGGCCGAGCAGGAACTGCGCCAAGGTCACCCGGGCCGCGGTGGCGACCGCGGCGATCACCACCACCGGGATCATCGACAGGTAGGTCAGCACCAGGCCGGCCAGGATCCGCCCGGCCAGGCGCGGCCCGGGCCCGGCCGGCAGGGTCCGGGTGTACGGGTTCCAGGGCTGGTCGCGGTCCTCGGCGACGCCCACCCCGTACTGGAAGATGTTGGCGCTCATCACCGCGAAGGTGACCATGGCGGCGGTGGCGTAGGTGGCGCCGGCGGCGTCGTCACCGGCGAACGGCACCACGAAGAAGAGCATGGCGGCGGCGGGGAAGAAGGCGCTGCCGACCACCGCGACCGGAATCCGGACGATCTCCAGGAGCTGGTAGCGGGCGTGGACCAGGGCGAGCGGCACGGAGGTCTCCTAGGCGGGGGTGGGTGCGGGCCGGTCGCCGGCGGTCAGGGTGAGGAACGCCTCCTCCAGCGAGGTGGGCCGGACCTCCAGGTCGCGGAACGCCACGCCGGCGGCGACCAGATCCCGGACGAGCTGGTCGGCGTCGGTGGTGAGCAGGTGGGTGCGTCCTTCGGCGTGCTCGGTGGCCACCACGCCGGGCAGCGAGGGCAGGTCGTCGGCGACCAGGCTGACCCGGCGTACGCCGACGATGCCGCGGATCGCCGCCACCGAGTCGTCGGCGAGGACGCGGCCGCGCCCGATCACCACCACCCGCTCCGCCAGCGCCTCCACCTCCTCCAGGTAGTGGCTGCTCAGCAGAACCGTGCCGCCCTCGGCGTGGAAGCCCCGGACGGCCTCCCACAGGGTGCGTCGGGCCTCCACGTCCAGCCCGGTGGTGGGCTCGTCGAGGACCACCAGGCGGGGCCGGCCGACGAAGGCGAGCGCCACCGCCAACCGGCGGCGCTGCCCGCCGGAGAGGCCGCCGGTCTGCCGGCGCACCTGGTCCGTGAGGCCGAACCGGTCGAGCAGCTCGCCCCGGGGCACCGGGTCGGGGAAGTGCGCGGACACGAAGTCGACCACCTCGCCGACCCGCAGCGTGCCGGGCAGGCCGGTCTCCTGCGAGGTCACCCCGAGCTGCCGCCGGCTCGCCGGGTCGCGCGGGTCGCCGCCGAGCAGCTCGACCCGGCCGGCGGTGGGGCGACGCAGCCCGACCAGCAGGTTGAGCAGGGTGCTCTTGCCGGCGCCGTTCGGCCCGAGCAGGCCCACCAGCTCCCCGGCGCGGACGGTCAGGTCGACCCGGTCCAGTGCCAGCACCTCGCCGTAGCGGCGGCTGACCTGGTCGGCGCGGGCCAGGATCATCGTCAGGCTCCTCGGGGGGGTTGCGGCCCCGGGCGGGGGCGTGCCCTCACCTGTGTACCGTGCCGGCGCGAGTTCCACCGCCCCGCGCGGAGGGGTGCTGATCGCCTACTGTGGTAATCCCGTTGTCCGGCCCCGCCGGCGACGGTCACTGCCGACTGGACACTGGGGAGGGTCCACGTGACGAGTCCGAGCAGGAACCTGCAGGTCCAGCCGGAGGCGTTGACCGCGTTCGCGGCCGCGTCCCGGGACCGGGCCGGCCGCTTCCGCGAGCTGCGCCGGGTCTTCCACGACGGGCACGTGCCCCGGCACGCCTTCGGCATCATGCCGGCGTCGTTCGGCCTCGCCGCCGCGTACGCCGAGCAGTTCGAGGCGTGCCTGCAGGGGCTGGAGGACGGCGCCGAGGTGATGGCCGACATCGCCGAGGGGATCAGCGACACCGCCGACGCCTACACCGGGACCGACGTGGCGACCACCGACATGTTCACGCCGGGCGGCTGAGGGGCCTGATGAGCACCGAGGCGTTGCAGCGCAACAAGACCTACTTCGAGCAGATCGTGTCGGGCACACCGGACCCGTTCAAGCCGCTCTCCAACGCCGTGCTCTGGCCGTTCGAGCAGCTGCTGGAGCTGGTCGCCGGCGAGCCCGACGACCTCATGCAGGCGGCCCAGCTCGCCCTCTCCACCGGCGAGGCGGTGCGGCAGATCGCCGGCGACCAGATCGCCGACCGGGCCCGGCTGCGCGGCGCCTGGGACGGCGACGCGGCGGAGAAGTTCCACGCCTCGATGGAGTCCGTCGAGGAGGCGATCGAGGAGCTGGCCAAGGGGCTGGACGGCACCAAGGAGGTGCTGGTCGACGCGGCGAACGCGGCGGTCGACGCGTTCAACCTGCTGGTCGAGCTGATCCTGGAGTTCCTGCTCTGGTTCCTGACCGAGGTGATCATCGCCGCGGTGGCCGCCGTGCTCAGCGCGGGCGTGACGCTGGCCGCCACGGTCGTGCGGGTGCTGGCCCGGCTGGCCACCACGGTCGGCCGCATGGTCAAGATCGTGGCCCGGTTCGCGGAGATCCTCACCAAGCTGGTCACCAAGCTGGAGCGGGTCGCCGAGCTGCTCATGAAGTACCGCCAGGTGGTGATGGAGCTGAAGCAGGCCAAGAAGGCGTACCGGCTCTGGAACAAGTCCGGTTACGGCCGAGAGGCGTTCGGGTTCATGGCGAAGCGGACCGCCATCCTGTTCCCCGGCAAGTTCGCCATCAACCAGGCGTCGCCGGTGAACATCCCGGGCATCGGCGGCGCGCTGCTCGACACGGGGGTCGGCCTGCACGACGTCTCCGACGGCCACAAGGACCGCAACTACCTGGTGGACGGCACCTACTCGGAGGACCTGGGGCCGTACACCAAGGGCGTGCAGAACGTCTTCGACTCGATCGTGAACTGAGAGGCAGCCATGACGTTCCCGGCCCTGGACCGGATCGAGGCGCTGGCCCGCAACCTGGACGGGTGGCAGCGCGAACTCGGCGCGCGGATGGCCGAGCTGGAGCAGAGCAGCGCCGAGGGGGTGAGCGACTCCGGCCTGGTCACCGTCACGGCGGCCGCCGACGGCCGGATCCTCTCCACCGAGATCAACGCGCGGGCCATGCGGCTCGACTCCTACACCCTCGCCGAGGAGTTCACGGCCGCGGCGAATCGGGCCCAGGAGGCCGCCGCCGCCCGGGTCCGGGAGATCGTCGGCGAGGTGATGGGCAACGCGCCGGCCGCGGAGCGCCGCACCGACGACGGCTACGGCCACGACCGATACTGAGCCGATGGACCAGACCGCATACCGGGACCGGATCGGCCAGCTCGTCGAGCCGGGCGAGCGGGTGCTGGCGTACGCGGAGGCCGAGGCGGCGAACGGGGCGACGCCACCTCCGCCGCCCGACGCGGCGAAGCGGGAGGCGCCCGCCGGCCGGGTGAGCATCGGGGCCGTGCTGCTCAACGTGATCTCGCCGCTGGTCAGTTGGGCCTGGGGCGATCGGCTGGTGGACCGGGTGGTCTGGGGCATCGCCGGGCGCGGCGCCCCCGGTTCGGCGGCCTCCCGCCTGCACCACGCGCTGCG
This sequence comes from Micromonospora sp. NPDC005299, assembly GCF_042872345.1. Taxonomy (NCBI): domain Bacteria; kingdom Bacillati; phylum Actinomycetota; class Actinomycetes; order Micromonosporales; family Micromonosporaceae; genus Micromonospora; species Micromonospora sp. NPDC005299. Next base: position 177,099 of record NZ_JBIAKG010000003.1, on the reverse strand, counting down.
CCCGCCCGGCCCGGACCTGGCGGTGCGGGACACCCTGCTGGTGGCCACCGACCGGCGGCTGCTGGTCTGTGTGAGCGGGCCGAGGAAGTTGCTGTCCAGCCGGGCGGACGACGAGCGGTCCGTGGCGGAGACCGGGATCGCCTGGTCGGCGTCGCGGGCGGAGCTGGCGTCGGCCCGGGTGGGCTGGCACCGGCTGAACCCGAAGCGCCTGCGCCTCGACTTCGCCGACGGCTCCTGGCTCGCCTTCACCGTGCCGATCGCCGAGTCCGGCCGCCCGCTGCGGGACGTCGCGGCCGCGCTGTCCGCCTGAGCCGCCGCCGCGTTCGCCGCCGGCCCGTCAACGGTTGGTCGCCGGCGGCCGTTAGCCGCGTCGCACCACCGGTCAGCCGGCCAGCGGGGCGGGCAGCGGCTCGCGGTGCAGCACCGCCAGGCGGGACACCGCCCGGGTCAGCACCACGTACAGGCGGTGCAGGCCGCGCGGCTCGGCGGCCACGATCGCGGCCGGCTCGACGACCACCACGTGGTCGTACTCCAGGCCCTTGACCAGGGTCGCCGGGACGACGGTGACCCGGGCCGCGGCCTCCACGTCGTCGGCGGTCGCGGTCTCGACGCCCGCGTCGGCGAGGGCCGCGCGGAGCCGGTCCACGGTGTCGTCGGCGGCGATCACGCCGACCGAGCCGTCGTGCGCCAGCGCCGCCCGCACCTCGGCCACCGCGGCAGCCGTCAGGTCCTCGACGGTACGCACGTCGAGCGTGCCGTCCCGGCGCAGCGACTGCGCCGGGGGCACGTCGACGGCGAGCGCCGGCAGCAGCCGGTTCGCGAAGGCGACCACCGCGGCCGGCACCCGGAAGCCGATGCTCAGCGGCACCACCGCCGCGTCCGGCTTGCCCAGGTGGGCCAGGGACTCCCGCCAGTCGGTGGCCGCCCAGGGCGCGGTGCCCTGGGCCAGGTCGCCGAGGAGGGTGATGGAGCCGTGCTCGCTGCGCCGGGCGATGGCCCGGCACTGCATCGGGGAGAGGTCCTGCGCCTCGTCGACCACCACGTGCCCGAAGCCGGCGGGCCGTTCCAGCAGCCCGGCGGCCTCGTCGATGAGCACCGCGTCCGCGGCGGTCCACCGGGTCGCCTTCGGGGTGCGCCCGACCGGGCCCGACCGGAACAGTTCCTGCTCCTCGGCCGTGAGCAGGCCGTCGGCGGCGGCGGCGAGCGCGTCGGCGTCGGTCCTCAACCGGTGCAGCAGCCCGTCGGGCGTGAGCGCCGGCCAGACCGCATCGAGGAACTCGGTGACCGGCTTCGCCTTGCTCATCCGGCGCAACCAGGCGTCGCTGGGCGAGTCGGCCCGGCGGGCCTCCGACTGGCGTTGCAGCAGCCCCACCACGCGGGCGCGGACCCGGTCCCGGCCGGTCGCGTACGGCAGGTCCTCGCGGCGGGTCTCCTCGACCAGCCGGTGCAGCGGGTCGAGGCCGATCCGCCAGCGGAACGAGCCGTCCGAGGCCATGATCGGCTCGGTGGGCGTGCCGATGTGCGCGCCGACCGCGCGGCGCAGCACCTCGGCCATCCGGACGTCGTGCTTGAGAGCGGCCACGGCGGGCTCGTCGACCGCGCGGACCGGCACCCGGACGACCAGGTCCTCCACCGTGGCCTGCTCGACCTCGACCTCACCGAGCGCCGGCAGCACCGCCGCGATGTAGGACAGGAACGCCCGGTTGGGCCCGACGATCAGCACGCCCGACCGGCGCAGCCGCTCGCGGTGCAGGTAGAGCAAGTACGCGGCGCGGTGCAGCCCGACCGCGGTCTTACCGGTGCCCGGCGCGCCCTGGACGCAGATCGAGTCGGCGAGGTCGGCCCGGACCAGCTCGTCCTGCTCGGGCTGGATGGTGGCGACGATGTCGCGCATCGGGCCGACGCGGGGGCGCTCGATCTCGGCGGTGAGGATGCGGCTGGCGGTGCCCAGCTCCTCGCCCCGGTCGAGGCGCTCGTCCTCGAAGCTGGTCAGCACCCCGGAGCTGAACCCGAACCGGCGCCGGACCGCGACGCCCTGCGGGTCACGGGCGCTGGCCCGGTAGAACGACCGGGAGACCGGCGCCCGCCAGTCCAGCACGAGCGGCTCGCCCAGCTCGTCGGTGACGTGCCGGCGCCCGACGTGGTAGTCGCGTCCGGCATGGTCCGGATCAATGTCACCGAAGTCGAGCCGGCCGAAGAAGAGCGGCGTGGTCGGGTCGTCGGCCAGTTCCTTGACCCGCCGGGCCATGTGCCGGCCGAGCTGCTCGGCGGTGTACGCGTCCCCGGCCACCTTGTCACCGGTGGCGAAGAGGGACTCGGCGCGCTCGCGCATCCGGCGCAGCGCCGCGCGGGAGGTGTCCAGGTGGGCGCGCTCGGCGACGAGCTCGGCGTCCAGGGTCTGTTCTTGGGCGTGCAGGGTCATCCACGTACTCCTCGTCACGGGGAACAACGCTGCCGCTCGCGTTTCCGACCTCGGGTCGGCGCGGGGACGTCCTGTGCGGTGCTACTCACCACGGCCGTCAGGCGGGACAGAAAAGCCTACTCCGGTCGGGTCGGCGGGCAACCGAATTTCCCGGGCACCGGCCGAGGCGGGATCATGGGTGGCATGACCGAGGCGCGTCCGGAGCAGCGCCGGGTGACGATCAGCGACCCGCAGGTGATGCGGGCCCTGGCCCACCCGGCCCGTATGGCGATCATGGAGCATCTCAGCACGGTCGAGGGCGGTGCGACCGCCACCGAGTGTGCCGAGATCGCGGGGCTCTCGCCGAGCGCGACGAGCTACCACCTCCGGGAGCTGGCGAAGTTCGGCCTCATCGAGGAGGCTCCGAGCCGGGGGGACGCCCGGGAGCGGGTCTGGCGGGCGTTCAGCCCGTCCTACTACATCGAGTCGGGGCAGGACGCGGACTCCGAGGCCCGCGCCGCCGAGCTGGCCGTGGTCGACGCGCACCTGGCCCGGGACGGCCAGCGGGCCCGGGACTGGATCCGGCGCGCCCCGGACGAGCCGCGCGACTGGTATCAGGCGGCCTGGTTCAGCGACAGCCTGCTCCAGGTGACCGCCGAGGAGTTGACCGAGCTGAACGAGGCCGTCCAGGCGCTGCTGGACCCCTATCGGCGCCGGCTGCGGAAGGACCCGCCGGAGGGCGCCCGCACGGTCGCCGTGCAGTACCGGGCGCTGCCCATCGACTGACCGGGGTTGCGCCGATCAGGTGTGAAGGATTATTTTCGAAATATGCCCTTCGCATCTGGTCCCTCGCGCTGGTCGGACGTCTGGCTCGCCACCGCCGCCCGGGGGGTCTCCAGCTGCGGAGACTTCCTCGCCGCCAGCGCGCTGACCCTGGCGCTCCAGTCCGCCGGGGCCGGCGGGCTCGCCGTCTCCGGGCTGCTGCTCGCCGCCACGTTGCCGCTGGTCGCGCTCGCCCCGCTGACCGGCCGGCTCGCCGACCGGGTGGACAGCCGGGTCCTGCTGGTGGTCGCCGGGCTCGCCCAGGCCGCGATCTGCCTGGCGCTCGCGTACGCCGGGCACCCGGCCCTGGTCATCGCGCTGGTGGCGCTGCTCGCGGCCGGGCTCGCGGTCACCCAGCCGGTGCTCTCCGCGCTGGTGCCGGTCATGGTCCGGGCCGAGGATCTGCCCCGGGCCGGCGCGCTGAACCAGACCGCCGGCACGCTGGGCGCGCTCGCCGGGCCGGCGCTGGCCGGGCTGCTCGTCGGCCAGTTCGGCACCCGGGTGCCGCTGCTCGTCGATGCCGTCAGCTACCTCGCCCTGGTGGTGGCCGGCCTGCTCATCCGTACCCGACGGGGTGGCCTCCGGTCGGCGGTGCCGGCCGCCGGCGGCGCGACCCCGCCGCCCGCGTGGCGGTTCCGCCGCGACCCGCTGCTGATGGTGATGGTGGGCAGCCTCGCCGCGGTGATCGCCGCGGTCGGCGCCATCAACGTCATCGAGGTCTTCTTCATCCGGGAGACGCTGCACAGCACCACCACGGTCTACGGCCTGGTCACCGGCGCCTGGCCGTTGGGCATCGTGCTCGGCGGCTGGCTGTTCGCCCGGCTCGCCCGCCGGCTCACCGACGACGGGGCGCTGCTCGGCGCCGGGCTGGTCCTGCTCGGTGGCTGCTGCCTGGCGGTGCTGGCCTCGGCCGCGGTGCCGTCGGCCTGGCTGCTCGTGCCGATCTGGCTGGTCGGCGGGGTGGGCAACGGCGGCGACAATGTCTTCAACAACCTGCTGCTGGCCCGGCGGGTGCCCGAGGCGGTCCGCGGCCGGGCCTACGCGGTCTTCGGCGCCGCGGCCCAGGGTGCCGGGATGGCCGGCTACCTGATCGGCGGCGTCCTGCTGGAGGTGGCCGCGCCCCGGCCGCTGGTCGCCGGCTGCGGTGTGGCCGGGGTGCTGGTGGTCGTCGGGGCGTCCTGGCCGGTGTGGCGGGCGGTCCGGGCCGAGCGCTCCGCCCGGCCCGCCGCCGGGCCGGGGAGCCAGCGGCGTGCGGAGTTGGCCACTCCGACCCCCTCCCGCTGAGCCGGCCCGACCCGGCGGGGATACCGTCGGGTCATGGCCGACCGCATCGCCCGCCCCCGGGTGGGGCACATCCAGTTCCTCAACTGCCTGCCGATCTACTGGGGGCTGATGCGCTCCGGGGCGCTGATCGACGTCGACCTGCACAAGGACTCGCCGGACCGGCTGAACGCCGCGCTGGTCGCCGGGGACCTGGACATCGGCCCGATCTCGCTCGTGGAGTACCTGCGGAACGCCGACGACCTGCTGCTCCTGCCGGACCTCGCGGTCGGCAGCGACGGCCCGGTGCTCTCGGTCAATGTGGTCTCCACCCGGCCCCTCACCGAGCTGGACGGCGCCCGGGTGGCGCTCGGCTCCACCTCGCGTACCGGGGTGCTGCTGGCCCAGCTCCTGCTCGCGGAGCGGTACGGGGTGCGCCCCGAGTACTTCCGCTGCCCGCCGGACCTGACCCAGATGCTGCTGGAGGCCGACGCCGGGGTGGTGATCGGCGACGTGGCGCTGCGCGCGCTCTACGAGGCGCCGGGCAAGGGCCTGGCGGTGACCGACCTCGGGCAGGCCTGGCGGGAGTGGACCGGGCTGCCGATGGTCTTCGCGGTCTGGGCGGTCCGCCGCGACTTCGCCGCCGCCCACCCCGGCCTGGTCAAGGAGGTGCACGAGGCGTTCCTGCGCTCGCGTGACCTGTGCCTGGCCGAGCTGGACCAGGTGGCCGAGGCCGCGGCCCGCTGGGAGCCGTTCGACGCGGCGACCCTGGCGACCTACTTCCGCACCCTCGACTTCTCCCTCGGCGAGCGGCAGGTGGCCGGCCTGCGGGAGTTCGCCCGCCGCGCCGCGGCGATCGGCGAGGCGCCGGCGCTGCCCGAGGGCGGTCCCGAGTTCTTCCAAGGCTGACCCCGCCCACGACGGCGATGTGGCGGCGTCCCGGGATCGGGACACCGCCACATCGGCGAGCTGAGGGCGCGGGTCAGGTCGCCGGGCGGAGCAGCGCCTCGGTGATCTTCTCGCAGTTCTTCATGCCGTAGTCGTAGCCCATGTTGATGGGGTAGCGGACCATCACGCCCATCGTCCAGGTGTCGCCGATCGCCAGGCAGTTGATGTGCATCTCCTGCTCCTTGGTCCGGTCGATCCAGCCGTTCTTGATGGCGATGGTCTTCTGCACCTTGGCCGGGAACGCCTTGCGGATGCCGAAGTCGCCGGCGCCGCGGACCAGCCGCATCTCGTTCAGCAGCCACTTGGTCCACTTCGGGCCGGCCGCGCGGCCGTCGTCGATGCAGCGGCCGAGCCGGGCCGTGTCCCGGGGGGACAGCTCGGTCCGGCTCCAGCCGCCGTCGCTGGCGACCTTGCTGTCGGTCAGGTCGCACATCTGGATCAGGCGCTTGATCGAGGCCGACCGGCCGACGCCGTTGTAGAACTGCTCGGCCCGGGTGTTGTCGCTGTCCCGGATGATCTGGGTGGCGTCGTCCAGCTTCGCGTCGCTCGGGGTCTGCCCGGCATCGGCCGCCCGCCGGAGGTAGTCGGCGACGATCCAGGACTTGATCATCGAGGCGGTGGTGCTCGTCTCGTTCATGTTCTTCGAGCCGATGATCTCGCCGGTCCGCTTGTCCAGCACGCTCCAGGCGTACCAGCCCTTGATGTTCAGGTTGTCGAGGTCCTGCGCCTCGAACGGCAGCGGCGTCAGCGAGGGCGACGGCGACGGCTCGGGACGCGCGTCGCGGTCGGTGGGCGCGCCCGTGGACCGGCCGGCGGCGCTCGGGGCCGGATGCGAGGCGGCCGTGGGGCGCAGCGGCGAGCCGGGGACCAGCCGGAGCGCGACGAGCGCGAGGCCGACCAGGATCACGGCGACGGCGCTGTAGAGCAGCGGGCGGCGGTCACTGCCCGGCCGGCGCCGGCTGCCCGCCATCAGAGCTTCCCGACCGGCTGCTGCGGCACCTTGAGTGCGGCGCCCGGCTGCGGGGTCACGAGCTGCGTGGCGACGCTGGCGCAGACCTTCGCGCCGTACGAGGGGGTCTTCGTGTCGCCGGCGCCGGGATAACGCATCATCACGGCCAGGGTCCAGTCGTCGGTAACCGCGAGGCAGTTGACGTGCCACTGACCGTCGGCCCAGAGCATGGTGAAGCCGTTCTTGATGCTGACCGGCCCCTGCGACGTGATCGATGCGGGCAGGCCGTCGACGATGCCCCAGTGACCGCCCTGGACGGCCTCGGACTTCTGGTCCTTGACGCTGCCGCGCACGTTGGCCATCTCGTTCAACACCCACTTCGTCCACCTCGGCCCGGCGGCGGTGCCGTCGCCGATGCAGTCGCCCATGCGCACCGCGTCGCGCGGCGACATCTGGGTGTACGCCCACTTGGCCTTGGTGGGTTCAATCTTCGTGTCGGTCAGCTTGCACATCTTGATCAGCCGGGTCAGCACCGGCTTGCGGCCGCCGGCGTTGTAGAGCGCCTCGGCCGAGATGTCGTTGCTGTCCCGGATGGCGGTATCCGCCTGCTTCTTGCGCACCGAGCTGGGCGCCTTGTCGCCGAGTTCACGCAGGTAGTCCGAGACGATCCACGCCTTGATCATCGACTCGGTCGAATTGGTCGACTTCATGTTCGGCGCGCCGCTGATCTCGCCGGTCTTCCGGTCCATGAGCGCCCAGGAGAAGAACTTGCCCTTGAAGTCCACCGAGACCGGCCCGGCGGCCAGCGTCGGCTTCGGGGGCGCGCTGGGGGCAGGCGTGGGAACCTGCGCCACGCCGCCGCCGATGCCGCCGAGGCCGCTGATCCCGTCGCCGCCGGAGAGCTTGGCGTACGCGGCGGGGACCAGCATGCCGCCGCCGAGAAGGACCGCCACGATGGCGAGCACCATGGTCACGCGAGGTCGCATGAGTGGGTGAACTCCAGATTGTCTGGCCGGGGGGACCGGCGCTTTCCGAATGTGTTTCGGCCTGATCGCCGAGGCCGGGGGAATGGCCTGGAGCCGGTGGCGATCGTCAGCAGCCGATCGGTGTGCCGGGCGAAGTCTACTTCCGGACAGGCCGGATGCCAGATCCCGACGCCCGGCAACTCGCCGCGAAGGCGGGACATTGGACCGCTATGCCGCTCTTGTGGGGATTCATCTTTGGCACGTGGCCGAGGTCACAACGTTTGCGCAGGTCAGGAGCGATCACTGGAAGCGGTCGGTCGGTGGCAGAAGGTAGGTCCGGAAACCTGTTACACCCTCTGGTGTCATTGGGCGCGAGCTGTAACACTGGCCTCATGTATGGCAACGACTTCGCCCCGCCCGAGGACGGCCCGGGCGGCGGCCTGCTCGGCGAGGTGGAGGCGGCGGAGGCCGCGCTGCGCGAGGCGGCGGCACGCGCGCGGCGCGGCGGACCGGCGCCCGACGAGGACTTCGCGGCGTACTTCACGGACGTGATCGACGCCGACCAGAAGATCGAGCCGCGCGACTGGATGCCGGAGGCGTACCGGAAGACGCTGATCCGGCAGATCGCCCAGCACGCGCACTCCGAGATCATCGGCATGCAGCCGGAGGGGAACTGGATCAGCCGGGCCCCCTCGCTCAAGCGCAAGGCGATCCTGCTGGCCAAGGTGCAGGACGAGGCCGGACACGGTCTCTACCTCTACGCCGCGGCGGAAACGCTCGGCGTCAGCCGGGACGAGCTGGTCGAGCTGCTGATCGACGGCCGGCAGAAGTACAGCTCGATCTTCAACTACCCGACCCTGACCTGGGCCGACGTGGGTGCGATCGGCTGGCTCGTGGACGGCGCGGCGATCGTCAACCAGGTGCCGCTGTGCCGCTGCTCCTACGGCCCCTACGCGCGAGCGATGATCCGGGTCTGCAAGGAGGAGTCGTTCCACCAGCGCCAGGGCTACGAGATCCTGCACACCCTGGGCCACGGCACCCCGGAGCAGAAGGCGATGGCCCAGGACGCGGTGGACCGCTGGTGGTACCCGTCACTGGCCATGTTCGGCCCGCCGGACGGAGACTCGACGCACAGCGCCCAGTCGATGGCCTGGAAGATCAAGCGCTTCTCCAACGACGAGCTGCGCCAGCGCTTCGTCGACATGTGCGTGCAGCAGGCGGAGAGCCTCGGCCTCGCCATCCCCGACCCGGACCTGCGCTGGAACGAGCAGCGGCAGGCCTACGACTACACCCAGCCCGACTACGACGAGCTGATGCAGGTGATCAAGGGCAACGGGCCGTGCAACCGGCAGCGGATGGAGCACCGGCGGCGGGCCCACTCCGACGGCGCCTGGGTGCGGGAGGCCGCCGCGGCGTACGCGGCGAAGCAGCGGAACAAGGAGAAGGTGGCGGCATGAGCACGGACCATTCGCCTCTCTGGGAGGTCTTCGTGCGCGCACGGCGCGGGCTGTCGCACACCCACGTCGGCAGCCTGCACGCCCCCGACGCCGAGCTGGCCCTGCGCAACGCCCGCGACCTCTACACCCGGCGGCAGGAGGGCGTCTCGATCTGGGTGGTGCCGGCGAGCGCGATCACCGCGTCCAGCCCGGACGAGAAGGACGCCTTCTTCGACCCGGCGGCCGACAAGGTCTACCGCCACCCCACCTTCTACGAGGTGCCGGACGGGGTGGCCCACCTGTGAGCGATCGGACCGAGCTGTTCGACTTCACCCTCGCCCTGGGCGACGACGCGCTGATCGCGGCGCAGCGGCTCGGCGAGTGGACCTCCCGTGCGCCGGAGATGGAGGAGGACATCGCGCTGGCCAACATCGCCCTCGACCAGCTCGGCGCGGCCCGCCTCCTGCTGACCTACGCGGGCGAGCTGGAGGACGCCGGCCGGGACGAGGACGCGCTGGCCTACCTGCGCGGCGACCGGGAGTTCCGCAACTGCCTCCTGGTCGAGCTGCCCAACGGCGACTTCGGCGTGACCATGGCGAAGCTGTTCTTCCTGGCCGCCTACCAGCTCCCGCTCTACACCGCGCTGAGCGGGTGCGCCGACGAGCGGCTGGCCGCGATCGGGGCGAAGGCGCGCAAGGAGTCGGCGTACCACCTGGACCACGCCTCGCTCTGGGTGAAGCGGCTCGGCGACGGCACCGAGGAGTCGCACCGGCGCATGCAGGGCGCGGTCGACCAGGTGTGGCCGTACACCCACGAGTTGTTCACCGCGGACCCGGCGGCGCCGGTCGACCCGGCCACCCTGCGGGCCGACTTTGACGCCGTCGTGTCCGCGGTGCTCGACGAGGCCACGCTGACCCGGCCGGCCGACGGCTGGGCACCGGGCGGCGGCCGGGCCGGCGTCCACACCGAACATCTCTCGTACCTGCTGGCCGAGATGCAGGTGCTGCACCGCGCCCACCCGGGAGCTAGCTGGTGACCGATCCCAGGGCGGCCGTGGCGGCGGTGGTGGACCCGGAGATCCGGGTCGTCACCATCGACGAGCTGGGCATCCTGCGGTCCGTCGACGAGGACCCGGGCACCGGCCGGGTCGTCGTCACCATCACCCCCACCTACACCGGCTGCCCGGCGATGGACGTCATCCGGGCGGACATCCGCCGCGCGCTCACGACCGCCGGCCACCCGGACGTCGAGGTCCGCACCGTGTACGCCCCGGCGTGGAGCACCGACTGGATCTCCGAACGCGGCCGGGCCAAGCTGGCCGCCGCCGGCATCGCCCCGCCCGCGCCGGTCGCGCGGGGCGGCGGCGTCGTCCCGCTCACCCTGGCCGTCCGCTGCCCGCGCTGCGGCTCCCCGGAGACCGAGCAGGTCAGCCGGTTCGGCTCCACCGCGTGCAAGGCCCTGTGGCGCTGCCGCTCCTGCTCCGAACCCTTCGACCACCTGAAGGCGCTGTGACTGTCACGATCACCCGACCGGTCCGCCGCCGGCCGGTCTTCCACCCGCTGCCCGTCGCCGCCGTCGACCGGCTCACCGACGACGCCGTGGCGATCACCTTCGCCGTGCCCGAGGAGCTGCGGGAGACGTTCGCGTTCTCCGCCGGGCAGCACCTGACGGTGCGGCTTGCCGGCGGAGGCGGGCCCACCGGCTCCGCCGGTGAAGGCGGGGCGGACGTGCGGCGGTCGTACTCGATCTGCTCGACCCCCGACGAGCTGGCCCGGCACGGCCGGCTGCGGATCGGGGTGCGGGAGGTTCCCGGCGGTGCCTTCTCCGCGTACGCCTGCGGCGCCCTGCGCGGCGGCGACACCGTCGAGGTGCTGCCCCCGCTCGGGCACTTCACCTCCGCGTTCGCCCCGGACCGGGTCCGCCACTACGGCGCGGTGGTCGCCGGCTCCGGTATCACCCCGGTGCTCTCGCTGGTCGCGACCGCGCTGTCCGTCGAGCCGGCCAGCACCTTCACCCTGGTGTACGGCAACCGCACGGCGAACACGGTGATGTTCGCCGAGGAGTTGGCCGACCTGAAGGACCGGTGGCCGACCCGGCTGCACCTGGTGCACGTGCTCTCCCGGGAGATGGGCGAGTCCGCGCTGCTGTCCGGGCGGATCGACACCGACCGGCTGACCCGGCTGCTCGACACCGTCGTCCCCGGCGACGTGATCGAGGAGTGGTTCCTCTGCGGCCCGTACGGGATGGTGGTCGACGCCAAGGCGGTCTTCGCCGACCGGGGCGTGCCCGACTCGGCCGTGCACGCCGAGCTGTTCCACGTCGACGCCCCGCCGGAGCCGATCCGGCGCCCGACCGACGAGCCCGGCACCGGCGCCGAGGTGACGATCGTGCTGGACGGGCGCTCGTCGAACTTCACGATGGGCCGCGACGAGCGGGTGCTGGACGCCGCGCTCAAGGTCCGCGGCGAGCTGCCGTACGCCTGCAAGGGCGGGGTCTGCTCGACCTGCAAGGCCAAGGTGGTCTTCGGCGAGGTGACCATGGCCCGCAACTACGCGCTGGAGCCGGACGAGGTGGCCGCCGGCTACGTCCTCACCTGCCAGTCCAGCCCGGTCACCGACAAGCTCACGGTCGACTACGACGCGTGACGGCACGCCGCGTGCCGGCTGAGCAGGACCGGCACGCGGCGGGCCGAGGGGACCGTCAGCGGTTCGCGCCGAGGCAGAGCAGGAGTTCCTGCGATCCGTCCTTCTCGGTGTAGGCCGCGACCGCGCCGGAGAACCGCTCGCACTGGGCGTCGTCCGTGGTGTCCTCGATCTTGCCGACGACGACGTAGGTGGCCGACTGGTCGCCGCAGTCGACGACGTTGACGAACGGGTCGGTGCTCAGGCCGGAGGCGCTGACGCAGGCACCGACGTCCGCGTAGGACGGGTCGCTGGAGATCGACCAGCCGACGGCGAAGGCGAGCGCCACGGGTATGCCGAGACCCAGCACCGCCGCCCGCCGGAACACCGGCTTGCCCGGCGTCGCGGGCGTGCCCGGAGCGCCCGGCACCGGCCCGCCGAGGCGGCCGAGCCGAACCCGGGTGACGAGGTTCCCGATGAGGACCAGCGGCGTGATGATCATGGAGATGGGGCCCCACCAGCCCTGCCAGAGCGTCTTCGCGCTCAGGTCCCGGCAGAGGGCGATGCCGCACGACCGGCAGAACGGGCCGCGCTGGGTGAGGGTGCGCATGAAGAGGAGGAAGCCCTGGTGCCGTGGAGCGTCCCCTTGATCGCGGGGACCGAGCCGCAGCAGCGGCACGTGAGGGCGGTGCCGGGCCAGGCCGCCGGCTGGGGCGCGGGCGGGACCTGTGGCGGATTGGCGAAGGCTGCGGTCACGATTCTTCCTTGATCGAAGTCTGAGAGCACCGCACGATAAGCCAACTTCAGCGGCTTGGTTGTCCCGCTGGCGGGCCCCTCGCCGAGCACCCCTGGCGGGCTCGGCGCTCCAGCGGCGTACCCTCGGGGACGTGACGGTGAGCCGGGAGATCGACGACATCCTGCAGCGCGGCGCGGACGGCGGGCGGATCACGCCCGAGGAGGCCCTGCTGCTCTACACCGAGGCGCCCTTCCACCCGCTGGGCGAGGCGGCGGACGCGGTGCGCCGGCGGCGCTACCCGGACAACATCGTCACGTACCTGATCGATCGCAACATCAACTACACGAACGTCTGCGTGACGGCGTGCAAGTTCTGCGCCTTCTACCGTGCTCCCAAGCACAAGGAGGGCTGGACCCACCCGACCGAGGAGATCCTGCGCCGCTGCGGCGAGGCGGTCGAGCTGGGCGCCACCCAGGTGATGCTCCAGGGCGGCCACCACCCGGACTACGGCGTGGAGTACTACGAGGAGCTGTTCTCCTCGGTCAAGCAGGCGTACCCGCAGCTCGCGATCCACTCGATCGGCCCGAGCGAGATCCTGCACATGGCCAAGGTCTCCGAGGTGAGCCTGGACGAGGCGATCGCCCGCATCAAGGCCGCCGGGCTGGACTCGATCGCGGGCGCCGGCGCCGAGATGCTGCCGGACCGGCCGCGCCAGGCGATCGCGCCGCTCAAGGAGTCGGGCGCGCGTTGGCTGGAGGTCATGGAGCTGGCGCACCGGCAGGGCCTCGAATCGACCGCGACCATGATGATGGGCACCGGCGAGACCCACGCCGAGCGGATCGAGCACCTGCGGATGATCCGCGACGTGCAGGACCGGACCAGCGGCTTCCGCGCGTTCATCCCGTGGACGTACCAGCCGGAGAACAACCACCTGAAGGGCCGCACCCAGGCGACCACGCTGGAGTACCTGCGCCTGGTCGCGGTGGCCCGGCTCTTCTTCGAGACGGTGCCGCACCTGCAGGCGTCGTGGCTGACCACCGGCAAGGACGTCGGTCAGCTCGCCCTGCACATGGGGGTGGACGACCTCGGCTCGATCATGCTGGAGGAGAACGTCATCTCCTCGGCCGGCGCCCGGCACCGCTCGAACCTGCACGAGCTGATCACGATGATCCGCACCGCGGACCGCATCCCCGCCCAGCGGGACACCCTCTACAACCGGCTCGCCGTGCACCGCACCCCGGCCGACGACCCGAGCGACGACCGGGTGGTCTCGCACTTCTCCTCGATCGCCCTGCCGGGCGGCGGGGTCGGGAAGTCCCTCCCGCTGGTCGAGGTCAACTGACCGCCGGTTCCGTCGACCGAACGGTCGACCCGCGACCGGGTCGCCGACCTGAGAGATAACAGGACGGCGGCGACCAGCGCGACCTCGGCCCGCGCGACCACGCTGCCGGTTACGCTGTCGTCGTCCGCCTGACGGCGTCCTCCATCGGCCCGCGAGGGTCGTTCACATAACGCACAGCAGCAGGGGCGGGATGGTCCACCATCCCGCCCCTGCTGTCTGTGTCTCCGCAGAGGACGGACGAATTCATCGATCAGGTTCTGGCGCGGCGGGACGTCGCTCCGGTAGCGTCCGTGCGTTCCGCAATCATCGGCACGTGCCGTACCCGGGGGATCCATGACCATCACCTACCGCTCATCGCTGGCGCGCGCCGGCGCCGTGGCCCTGCTCGCGGTCGGCGGGCTGAGCGCAATCGGCACTCCGGCCCAGGCGGCCGACCTGCCCGACCTCGTCCTCGCCCCGATCAGCACCAACCTGGCCAAGGGCGTCGAGGCCGCCCAGGCCAAGCCGTTCAAGTTCACCGTCACCAACGTCGGCACGGCCGAGGCGAAGGATGTGACCGTCCGGGTCAAGGTCGACGACCTCAAGCTGAACCGCGTGGGCTACCTGGTGCCGGACGGCTGCCGGGTCGTCTCCAGCCAGTTCTACGACTGCCTGCTGGGTGACCTGCCCGCCGGCACCAGCGAGGACTTCGGCATCCCGCTGTTCAGCACCGGCGGCAAGGGCGACGGCGGTGTGCTGACCGCCGGCGTGAGCACCCGCACCCCCCAGCCGAACACGGCCGACGACATCGTCGAGGTGCCGATCCAGGTCACCCGGCCGGGCTACGACCTCACCGCTTGGGTGCAGGACATCCAGGACAACGTGGTGGTCGACGGTGCCGGGCAGGCCGAGCCTGACCTGAAGCCGGTCCGACGTGGCGTGACGGTGCCGCTGGACTGGGCGGTCTACAACGACGGCAGCCGTCCGGCCACCGGCGTCTTCTACGGCCTCACCCTGCCGGCCGGAGTCGACTTCGTGGACCTGCCCGAGGGCTGCCTGCGGCAGGAAATCCTGGGCAAGGCCCAGGCGCTCTGCGAGGACGACGGGGCGGTGATCCAGCCGGGTCAGTACTACACCGCGGACGTCACGGTCCGGGTCGGCACCCAGGTCACCGAGCCGGTGCTGCACGAGGGCGACCTCTTCGCGTACGGGTTGGACGCTGCCGAGGGTGCCCCGGACGAGGCGCCCAAGGCCGCCGGCACGGCACAGCGGCGCGCCTTCGCCGAGGTCGACGAGTTGGACAACCACACCATCTTCGAGGCCTTTGTGGACCTGTCGGCCGAGCCCACCCCGGACCCGACCGGCACGCCGCAGCCCACCCCGACCGGCACGGGCGCGCCCGGCCCGACCGGCCAGCCGAGCGTGACCGCGAGCCCGGGCGGTGGCAGTGGCGGCGGTGCCGGCGGCGGTCTGCCGGTGACCGGTGTGCAGGTCGGGCTCATCGGTGGGGTCGGCGCGGCCATCCTGCTGGCCGGCGGGGCGCTGCTGGTGCTCTCCCGCCGCCGGAAGGTGGTCCTGGTCACCCCGACCGACGAGCGGACCGAGGACTGACCGAGCTGGACAGCGACGGGGCGGGGTGGGTGACCACCCCGCCCTTTCGCGTACCCGGGAGGAGTCGGGCGCGGGCCGGCTGGCAGAGTGGAGACGTGAGCCGTACCCCGCAGGGCCAGCGCGCCAGCCTGGACAAGCAGCCGCACGAGGTCGCCGCGATGTTCGACGGCGTGGCCGCCCGCTACGACCTGACCAACACCGTGCTCTCCTTCGGACAGGACCGGCTCTGGCGGCGGGCCACCCGGGCGGCGCTCGGGCTGCGTCCCGGCGAGCGGGTGCTGGACGTGGGCGCCGGCACCGGCGTCTCGACCGAGGAGCTGGCCCACTCCGGGGCGTACGCGGTGGGCGCGGACCTGTCGCTCGGCATGCTGCACGCCGGCAAGCGCACCCGGCCGGAGGTGCCGCTGCTGGCCGGGGACGCCCTGCGGCTGCCCTTCGCCGACGCGAGCTTCGACGCGGTCACCATCTCCTTCGCGCTGCGCAACGTCAACGACACCGACGCGGCGCTGCGTGAGCTGGCCCGGGTCACCCGGCCGGGCGGCCGGCTGGTGGTCTGCGAGTTCAGCACCCCGGTCAACCCGGCGTTCCGCACCGTCTACCTGTCGTACCTGATGCGGTCGCTGCCGGCGGTGGCGCGCGCGGTGTCGAGCAACCCCGACGCGTACGTCTACCTCGCCGAGTCGATCCGGGTCTGGCCGGACCAGGCGGCGCTGGCCGCGCGGATCGGCGCGGCCGGCTGGGGCCGGGTGGCCTGGCGCAACCTGACCGGTGGCGTCGTGGCGCTGCACCGCGCGACCCGGGAGTGACGCCCGGGCCGGCGCCGAAACCGGCCTTTTCGTGAATATCCGTTTTAGGTCTACTTTGTCCCGTAGGCTCGCCCCCATGACGGGACCAGACCAGGCGACCACCGACGACGACGCGGCCGAACTGATCGCCCAGCTCCGGGAGTTGGCCGGCGCGGATCCCGCCGACGTCCGCCAGGTGGTCGCCGAGGTGCTGGCCGCGCTCGACCGCGCGGCCGGCGGCGCGCTGCGCGATCACCTGCCGGAGGCGATCCGGCTCGACGCCGGCCTGGGACCCGCCACCGCCGCCCGCTCCTGACCGCCGGACGGACTCACGCCGGCCTGTTTCCGCGAGTTAGGCCCCCCTCAGCGCATACAGGTGTAACGCCGGTCATAGACTCCAACCCGATCGGCTTGTGAAGCATTTCACGAGCATGCGGGAGGAGGCGCGGATGACCGCGGTGGAGAACGACGCCGACGTCATCGTCGTGGGCGCCGGTCCCGGAGGATCGGCGACGGCGTACCACCTGGCGCGGCACGGCGTACGCGTGCTGCTGCTGGAAAAGACCGAATTTCCCCGTGAGAAGGTCTGCGGCGACGGGCTCACGCCCCGGGCCGTGCGGCAGCTCATCCGGATGGGCGTGGACACCTCGCCCGAGGCCGGCTGGCTGCGCAACAAGGGCCTCCGGGTGATCGGCGGCGGGGTACGCCTGGAACTGGACTGGCCCGACCTGGCCAGCTTCCCCAACTACGGCCTGGTCCGGACCCGGCTCGACTTCGACGACCTGCTCGCCCAGCGGGCCGTTGCCGCCGGGGCGAAGCTGCGGACCAGCGTCAACGTCCTGGCTCCGGTGCTCGACGCCGACGACCGGGTCATCGGGGTGCAGGCCGAGGTGGGCCCGGACAAGGAGCCGGCCAGCTTCCACGCGCCGCTGGTGGTCGCCGCCGACGGCGTCTCCGGCCGCTTCCCCCTCGCCCTCGGGCTGGCCAAGCGGGAGGACCGGCCGATCGGCGTGGCGGTCCGCCGCTACTACCGCTCACCCGCCAAGCACGACGACGACTACCTGGAGTCCTGGCTGGAGCTGCGGGCCAAGGGCAACGACGCGCTGCTGCCCGGCTACGGCTGGATCTTCGGCCTCGGCGACGGCCGGGTGAACGTCGGCCTGGGCGTGCTCAACTCCTCCTCGGCCTTCGGCAAGACGAACTACCGGCGGCTGCTCACCGACTGGCTGGCCAACACCCCCGAGGACTGGGGGATGACCGACGAGGCCAACGCGGAGGGCCCGATCCTCGGCGCCGCGCTGCCCATGGGCTTCAACCGGGTCCCGCACTACACCCGGGGGGTCCTGCTGGTCGGCGACTCCGGCGGCATGGTGAACCCGTTCAACGGCGAGGGCATCGCGTACGCGATGGAGTCCGGCGAGCTGGCCGCCGAGGTGGCGGTGCAGGCGCTCGCGCGGCCGGCCGGCGCGGAGCGGGAGCGGGCCCTGCTGGCGTACCCGCAGGAGTTGAAGGCCCGCTTCGGCGGCTACTACCGGCTCGGCGGGATCTTCGTGAAGCTCATCGGCCGGCCCGAGGTCATGCGGATGGCCACCAAGCACGGCATGCCGCACCCGATGCTCATGCGCTTCGTGCTCAAGCTGCTGGCCAACCTCACCGACCCCCGGGGCGGGGACGCCATGGACCGGGTCATCAACGCGATGACGAGGGTGGCACCCGCCGTGTAGACCACCGGTCCCGGACCCCGGGACCGACAAAGATCGACCCCCGCCGTCGAGGTCGTGAGGGACGTGAATAGTGTGATTTTCGCCAACCACCGAGGTCAGGGAAGGACGAGCAGGAGATAACGATGACGCTCTCTCCTTACGCACCGATCATCGGGCTGTTCGCCCTCGCCGCGGGGTTCGCGCTGTTCTCCGTGGCCGCCGCCCGATTCGCCGGCCCCCGGCGTCTGAACAAGGCCAAGCTCGAGGCGTACGAGTGCGGCATCGAACCGAGCCCGCAGCCGGTCGGCGGCGGCCGGTTCCCGATCAAGTTCTACCTGACGGCGATGCTCTTCATCGTCTTCGACATCGAGATCATCTTCCTCTACCCCTGGGCGGTCTCCTTCGACGCCCTGCCGATCTTCGGCTTCGTGGAGATGGTCCTGTTCATCGTCGCGGTCTTCGTCGCCTACGCCTATGTCTGGCGGCGCGGCGGCCTGGACTGGGACTGAGGGAGGTACGTCAGATGGGCATCGAGGAGAAGCTCCCGGCCGGCGTCCTGCTCACCTCCGTGGAGAAGCTGGTCAACTGGTCGCGGAAGTCGTCCGTCTGGGGCGCCACCTTCGGCCTGGCCTGCTGTGCCATCGAGATGATGGCCGCCGGTGGTCCGCACTACGACATGGGCCGGTGGGGCATGGAGGTCTTCCGGGCCTCGCCCCGGCAGGCGGACCTGATGATCGTGGCCGGCCGGGTGAGCCAGAAGATGGCCCCGGTGCTGCGCCAGATCTACGACCAGATGGCCGAGCCCCGCTGGGTCATCTCGATGGGCGTCTGCGCCAGCAGCGGCGGCATGTTCAACAACTACGCCATCGTGCAGGGCGTCGACCACATCGTGCCGGTCGACATGTACCTCCCGGGCTGCCCGCCCCGGCCCGAGATGCTCATCGACGCGGTGCTCAAGCTCCGCGAGAAGATCATGTACGAGCCGCTGGGCCCGAACGGCCGCAAGATGCTGGAGGCCCGCAAGGAGCGCGGTGACGTGCCCGTCGTGCCCTACGGCTCGATGCCGTCGTCGTACCGCAACGACAAGGCCCGGCGCGCCGAGTGGACGAAGGCGGTCCGCGAGGGGCGCGAGGAGCAGCTGCGGATCGAGAACTGGATGAAGGCGCAGAACCACCTCCAGTCGCAGGGGGGCCCAAAGTGAGCGCGAGGAGTGCAGCGAAGCGGAGCCCCGCAGTCGCGAACGGAGGGCAGGCGCGGTGACGGCACCGAACGACAAGAACAACGACGGCGGCGTGCCGGTCCCGACGACCCCGGCCGGCGCCAGCAGCACCGCCCCGGCGGAGTACCCGCCGGCCAGCCCGGCCGGGCGCGGCATGTTCGGCAACCAGGGCAGCGGCGACGTCTCCGGCTTCGGCGGCCTGGTCCGTCAGCGCAAGCCGATCGAGGAGGCCACCCGGCCGTACGGGGGCTACTTCGACGAGGTCCGCGACGCGCTGGAGGAGGCGTACCCCGCGTTCGGCGACGCGATCGAGAAGGTCGTGGTCGACCGGGGCGAGCTGACCCTGCACGTCCGCCCGGAGCGGATCGCCGAGGTCTGCCAGGTGATGCGCGACGACCTGGCGCTCCGCTTCGAACTCTGTTCCTCGGTGTCCGGGGTGGACTACCTGGGCGCCGACGAGCGCCGGCTGCACGTCATCTACCAGCTCACCTCGATGACCTACCGGCGGCGCGTCCGGCTGGAGGCCGCGGTCTCCGCCGAGGACCCGCACCTGCCGAGCGTCACCGGCATCTACCCGACCGCCGACTGGCAGGAGCGGGAGACGTACGACATGTTCGGCATCGTCTTCGACGGCCACCCCAACCTGACCCGGATCCTCATGCCGGACGACTGGGAGGGGCACCCGCAGCGCAAGGACTACCCCCTCGGCGGCGTGCCCGTCGAGTACAAGGGTGCGGAGATCCCGCCGCCGGACCGGAGGAGGTCCTACCAGTGACGACGTCGAACTACGCGACCGAGCGCGAGACCACCGAGGGCAAGGTCTTCACCGTCACCGGTGGGGACTGGGACCAGGTCGTCTCCGGCACCGACCCGATCAACGACGAGCGGATCGTCGTCAACATGGGTCCGCAGCACCCGTCCACGCACGGCGTGCTGCGGCTGATCCTGGAGCTGGAGGGCGAGACGGTCCGCGAGGCCCGCTCGGTCATCGGCTACCTGCACACGGGCATCGAGAAGAACCTCGAATACCGGAACTGGGTCCAGGGCTCGACCTTCGTGACCCGGATGGACTACCTCTCCCCACTGTTCAACGAGACGGCGTACGCGCTCGCGGTGGAGAAGCTGCTCGGCATCACCGACGAGGTGACCGAGCGGGCCACCACCATCCGGGTGCTGATGATGGAGCTCAACCGGATCTCGTCGCACCTGGTCTGGCTGGCCACCACCGGCATGGAGCTGGGCGCGATCAACATGATGTTGTACGGCTTCCGCGAGCGGGAGTACATCCTCGACATCTTCGAGACCATCACCGGCCTGCGCATGAACCACGCGTACGTGCGGCCGGGCGGCGTGGCGCAGGACGTGCCGGACGAGGCGATCGTCAAGATCCGCGACTTCCTCAAGCTGATGCCGAAGAAGCTCAAGGAGTACGAGGACCTGCTCTCCGGCCAGCCGATCTGGATCGAGCGGACGAAGAACGTGGCGGTCCTCGACGTGACCGCCTGCCTCGCGCTCGGGGTGACCGGTCCGGTGCTGCGCTCCGCCGGCCTCGCCTGGGACCTGCGTAAGACCATGCCGTACTGCGGCTACGAGACGTACGAGTTCGACGTCCCGACCCACACCGACGGCGATGTCTGGGGCCGCTACCTGGTCCGGCTGGCCGAGATCCGGGAGTCGTTGAAGCTGGTCGAGCAGGCCCTCGACCGGCTCAAGCCGGGCCCGGTGATGGTGGCCGACCGCAAGATCGCCTGGCCGGCGCAGCTCGCCATCGGCGTCGACGGCATGGGCAACTCGCTGGAGCACGTCGCCAAGATCATGGGTCAGTCGATGGAGTCGCTGATCCACCACTTCAAGCTCGTCACCGAGGGCTTCCGGGTCCCGCCGGGCCAGGTGTACGTCGGCATCGAGTCGCCCCGCGGCGAGCTGGGCGTGCACGCGGTCTCGGACGGTGGCACCCGGCCCTACCGGGTGCACTACCGGGAACCGAGCTTCGTCAACCTCCAGGCCCTCCCGGCGATGGCCGAGGGTGGCCTGATCGCCGACGTGATCGCCGGCGGCGCCTCGCTGGACCCCGTGATGGGGGGGTGTGACCGGTGAGCGCGAGGAGCGCAGCGCAGCGGAGCACCGCAGTCGCGAACGAAGGGCGGCTCTGATGACCGTTTTCACTGAAGAGACCCGGGAGCGGGCGCGGGAGATCATCGCCCGGTACCCGGCGGACCGGTCCCGCTCGGCGCTGCTGCCGCTGCTGCACCTGGTCCAGTCCGAGGAGGGTTACGTCTCCCCGGCCGGGGTCGAGTTCTGCGCCGAGGTGCTCGGCCTGAACAAGGCCCAGGTCGGCGCGGTCGCCACCTTCTACACCATGTACAAGCGCAAGCCGACCGGTGACTACCTGGTCAGCGTCTGCACCAACACGATGTGCAACGTGCTCGGCGGCCAGGAGGTCTACGACACCCTCGCCGAGCACCTGGGCGTCGGGCACGACGAGACCACCGCGGACGGCAGGATCACCCTGGAGCACGCCGAGTGCCTGGCGGCGTGCGACTACGGCCCGGTCATGACGGTCAACTACGACTTCTTCGACAACGTCGACCCGCAGGGCGCGCTCGGCGTGGTGGAGGAGCTGCGGGCCGGCGGGCGGCCGATGCCGACCCGGGGCGCCCGGCTCTGCACCCTCAAGGAGATGGCCGTTCAGCTCGCCGGCTTCGCCGACGAGCGGGACGGCGCGGTGGGCGACGGCGGTCCGGGCGAGCCGACCCTGCGCGGCCTGCGCCTGGCCGAGCAGCACGGCATCTCGGTGCCGGGCTTCGACCCGAACACCCCGATCCGCAGCAAGGCCGAGGCCGACAAGGCCGCCGCCGAGGCGAAGGCCCGGGCCGAGGCCGCCAAGCCCGCCCCGACGGCCGGGAACGCCGGCGCGGGCGAGCCGGCCCGACCCGCGGCCGCCACCGGCAGCACCGCGCCGGACGTGAAGGCGCCGGACGACAAGTCGCCGCAGGTGCGTACCGCCGAGACTCGGCAGCCCGACGCGGGCACCGCGGTGGCGGACGCCCCCGGCACCAAGGTCCCGACGGACACCACCGCGCCGGCGCCCCGCGACGCGCAGGCGGCGGAGTCCGCGGGCGCGGCGGCCAACCCGCCGGCCGGTGACGGCAAGCCCGCCGGCGACGAGGCCGGGGCGCAGCAGCGCAACCTCAAGGAAGCGGAGGCCGGGGCGGGCGCCAACGGCGCGGGCCCGGCCGTCGCGAGCGAAACGGGGGTCCAGAAGTGACCGCTCCTCGGCCGGAGACGCTGGCCAAGCTGACGCCGGTGCTCACCAAGCGCTGGCTGTCGCCGGACGCCTGGCGGATCGGCACCTACGAGAAGCTGGACGGCTACGCCGCCCTGCGCAAGGCGCTCAAGGCGCACCCGGACGACCTGATCCAGCTGATCAAGGACTCGGGGCTGCGCGGCCGCGGCGGCGCGGGCTTCCCGACCGGTCTCAAGTGGGGGTTCATCCCGCAGGGCGACGGCAAGCCGCACTACCTGGTGGTGAACGCCGACGAGGGCGAGCCGGGCACCTGCAAGGACCTGCCGCTGATGACCCACGACCCGCACTCGCTGGTCGAGGGCGTCATCATCGCCTCGTACGCGATCCGCGCCAACCGGGCGTACATCTACATCCGGGGCGAGGCCGTGCACGCCGCCCGCCGCCTGCGCAACGCTGTGCAGGAGGCGTACGCCAAGGGCTACCTCGGCCGGAACATCCAGGGCAGCGGCTTCGACCTCGACCTGGTGGTGCACTCCGGCGCCGGGGCGTACATCTGCGGCGAGGAGACCGCGCTGCTGGACTCGCTGGAGGGCTTCCGGGGCCAGCCCCGGCTGCGCCCGCCGTTCCCGGCGACCCACGGCCTGTACGCCAGCCCGACCGTGGTGAACAACGTCGGCACCATCGCCAGCGTGCCGTACATCGTGCTGGGCGGCGCCGACTGGTGGAAGACCATGGGTACGGAGAAGTCGTCCGGCCCGATGATCTACTCGCTCTCCGGCCGGATCGCCAACCCGGGCCAGTTCGAGTGCTCGATGGGGATCACGCTGCGCGAGCTCATCGAGCTGGCCGGCGGCATGCAGCCCGGGCACACCCTGAAGTTCTGGACCCCGGGCGGCTCGTCGACGCCGCTGCTCACCGCCGAGCACCTGGACGTGCCGCTGGACTTCGAGGGGGTGGCGGCGGCCGGCTCGATCCTGGGCACCACGGCCACGCAGATCTTCTCCGACCAGGACTGCCCGGTGTACGCGACCTACCGGTGGCTGGAGTTCTACCACCACGAGTCGTGCGGCAAGTGCACCCCGTGCCGCGAGGGCAACTACTGGATGGTCCGGGTCTACCGGCGGATCCTCGCCGGCCAGGGCACCCACGAGGACCTGGACACCCTGCTCGACACCTGCGACAACATCCTCGGCCGTTCGTTCTGCGGTCTGGGTGACGGTGCGACCAGTCCGGTGACCTCGTCGCTGAAGTACTTCAAGCAGGACTACCTCGACTACATCGAGGGACGTACCGCGCCGAAGCTCTCCGAGAAGCAGCTGGTGGGAGCCCACTGATGACCGACGTAGCCAAGCAGACCGAGACCGTCACCCTGACCATCGACGGCGTCCAGGTCACCGCCCCCAAGGGGGCGCTGCTGATCCGGGTCGCCGAGCAGTTGGGCACCGAGATCCCGCGGTTCTGCGACCACCCGCTGCTGGCCCCGGCCGGCGCCTGCCGGCAGTGCCTGGTGGAGGTGGAGGGCCAGCGCAAGCCAGTCGCCTCCTGCACCCAGACGGTGGCCGACGGCATGGTGGTCCGGACGCAGCTCACCTCGCCGGTCGCCAAGAAGGCCCAGGAGGGGGTGATGGAGCTGCTGCTCCTCAACCACCCCCTGGACTGCCCGATGTGCGACAAGGGCGGCGAGTGCCCGCTGCAGAACCAGGCCATGTCCACCGGCCGCACGGACTCGCGGTTCCACGAGCACAAGCGGGAGTACCCGAAGCCGCTGCCGATCAGCACCCAGGTGCTGCTCGACCGCGAGCGGTGCGTGCTCTGCCAGCGCTGCACCCGGTTCTCCGAGGAGATCGCCGGCGACAAGTTCATCGACCTGATGGGCCGGTCGTCCGCCGAGGAGATCAACATCTACCGGGACGACGCGTACGGGGAGGAGGGTGACGCGGGCGACGTCCCGTTCAACTCCTACTTCTCCGGCAACACCGTGCAGATCTGCCCGGTGGGCGCGCTGACCGGCGCGCAGTACCGGTTCCGGGCCCGCCCGTTCGACCTGGTCTCCACCCCCAGTGCCTGTGAGCACTGCGCGGCCGGCTGCGCCCAGCGCACCGACTGGCGGCGCGGCAAGGTGCAGCGCCGGCTGGCCGGCGACGACCCGGCCGTGAACGAGGAGTGGAACTGCGACAAGGGCCGCTGGGGCTTCCAGTACGCCCGCGCGTTCGACCGGCTCACCACCCCGCTGGTGCGGGACGACAAGACCGGTGAGCTGCGCGAGGCGTCCTGGAGCGAGGCGCTGACCCGGGCCGCCGACGGGCTGCGTGCCGCCCGGGACGGCGGGCAGGGCACGGCGGTGCTGACCGGCGGCCGGCTCACCGTCGAGGACGCCTACGCGTACGGGAAGTTCGCCCGCGTCGCGCTGCACACCAACGACATCGACTTCCGGGCCCGCCCGGTCTCCCGCGAGGAGGCCGACTTCCTGGCCAGCAGCGTCGCCGGGGTCACCGACGTGACCTACGCGGACGTGGAGAACGCGCCCGCGGTGGTGCTGGTCGGCCTGGAGCCGGAGGAGGAGTGCCCGATCCTCTTCCTGCGGCTGCGCAAGGCGTACCTGAAGAAGAAGCTCACCGTGTACGCGCTCGCGCCGTTCGCGACCCGCGGCCTGGAGAAGCTCGGGGCCAAGCTGGCCCGGGTGATGCCGGGCGAGGAGGCCAGCGTGCTGGCCGAGCACGCCACGGTGACCGAGGCCCTGAGCCAGCCGGGCGCTGTCCTGATCGTCGGCGAGCGGCTGGGCGCGGTGCCCGGCGGCCTCTCCGCCGCGGCGGACGTGGCCCGGCGCACCGGGGCCAAGCTGGCCTGGGTGCCGCGGCGCGCGGGCGACCGCGGCGCGGTCGACGCGGGGTGCCTGCCCAACCTGCTCCCCGGTGGCCGCGTGGTCACCGAGCCGGCCGCCCGCGCCGAGCTGGGCGAGGCGTGGGACATCCCGGCCGGGGTGATCCCGAGCCAGGCCGGCCGGGACACCGACGGCATCCTCACCGCCACGGCCAACGGTCAGGTCGGCGCCCTCGTGGTGGCCGGCGTCGACCCGGCCGACCTGGCCGACCCGCGCCTGGCCGAGCAGGCCCTGGACGCGGTGCCGTTCCTGGTCAGCCTGGAGCTGCGGATGAGCGCGGTGGCCCGCCGGGCCGACGTGGTCTTCCCGGTCGCCCCGGTGGTCGAGAAGGCCGGCAGCTTCCTCGACTGGGAGGGCCGGCTGCGCACCTTCGAGAAGGTGCTGGACACCGGCGCGATGACCGACGGCCGGGTGCTCGACGCGATCGCCGCGCAGCTCGACGTGCGGCTCGGCACCGGCGACGTGCAGAGCGTCCGCCGGGAGCTGGGCGGGCTGCCGCCGACCCGGGTGGACCGGCCGTCCGCCCCGTCGGTCGAGCCGGCCGCCGTGCCCCAGCCCGGCGCCGGTGAGGCCGTGCTGGCGACCTGGCACCAGCTCCTCGACCTGGGCAGCCTCACCGACGGCGACGAGCACCTCGCCGGCACCGCCCGCCCACCGGTGGTCCGGCTGGGCAAGGGCACCGCCGAGGCGCTCGGCGTCGCGGACGGTGACCCGGTGACCGTCGGCACCGACCGCGGCGCGGTCACCCTGCCGACCGCGATCACCGAGATGCTGGACGGCGTCGTCTGGCTGCCGACCAACTCACCCGGCTCGACCGTCCGGCGCAGCCTCGGCGCGACGTCCGGCGAGGTCGTGAAGGTCTCCGCCGCGGCGATCGCCGCGGGCGCGGCCGGCCGTCCGGGTCCGCTCCTCAACACCGGGAGTGCCCAGTGAGCGCGAGGAGTGAACGAGCGGAGCGAGTGAGCCCCGCAGTCGCGAACGAAAGGTGGGTGCAGTGAACACCGTCATCCTCGCGGCGCAGGACCCGACGCTGGCCGACTTCGGCAAGGACCCGTGGTGGCTGGTCCTCGGCAAGATCGTCTTCGCGTTCGTCTTCGGCCTGCTGGCCACGCTGCTCGGCGTCTGGTTCGAGCGCCGGGTGGTCGGCCGCATGGCGGTGCGGCCCGGCCCGAACCAGGTCGGCCCGTTCGGCCTGCTGCAGACCCTCGCCGACGGTCTGAAGATGGCCTTCAAGGAGGACATCCTCCCGCGGACGGCCGACAAGGTGGTCTTCTTCTTCGCCCCGACCATCTCGGTGATCTGCGCGGTCACCTCGCTGTCGGTGGTGCCGTTCGGCCCGATGGTCAGCATCTTCGGCCACCACACGCCGCTGCAGGTCACCGACGTGTCGGTGGCGGTGCTGGTGATCCTCGCCTGCTCCTCGATGGGCATCTACGGCATCGTGCTCGGCGGTTGGGCCTCCGGCTCGACGTACCCGCTGCTCGGCGGCCTGCGGTCCAGCGCCCAGATGATCTCGTACGAGGTCGCCATGGGACTGAGCATCGTGGCGGTGTTCATGACCGCCGGCACGATGTCGACCAGCGGGATCGTCGCCGCGCAGGGGGACGCCACCGAGCTGACCATCGCCGGCCAGCAGGTCCCGGCCCCCGGCTGGTACGCGATCCTGCTGCTGCCCAGCTTCATCATCTTCTTCATCGCCATGGTCGGCGAGACCAACCGGGCGCCGTTCGACCTGCCCGAGGCGGAGTCGGAGCTGGTCGCGGGCTTCATGACCGAGTACAGCTCGCTCAAGTTCGCGCTCTTCATGCTCTCCGAGTACGTCTCGATGGTGACCATGTCCGCGGTCACCACCACGCTCTTCCTCGGTGGCTGGCGGGCACCCTGGCCGATCACCCTCTGGGCGGGCGCCAACTCGGGTTGGTGGCCGATGCTCTGGTTCTTCGGCAAGGTCATCATCCTGGTCTTCGTCTTCGTCTGGCTGCGGGGCACCCTGCCCCGGCTCCGCTACGACCAGTTCATGCGCTTCGGCTGGAAGGTCCTGCTGCCGATCAACCTGGTCTGGATCCTGGTGCTGAGCGGCCTCCGCTCGATCGAGGACTGGCAGACCAAGGACCGGCTGCTCGCCACCGGCATCGGCGCGGGCGTGCTCCTGCTGGCCACGCTCTTCTGGCCGAGCCGGAAGAAGGCGCCGAAGCCGCCGCTCCAGGAGCAGGTGAACAGCCGTCCACACGGCAGCTTCCCGCTGCCGCCGATGGATCTTCAGGTTCCGCCGAGCCCGCGCACCAAGCGCGTGGTCGCCGAGCGGGAGCCGGCCAACGTCGTCGCCGGCTCCGAGTCAGGGGAGGTGTGACGTGGGCGCGATCACCGGAACGTTCAAGGGCTTCGGGGTCACCTTCTCGCACATGTTCAGGAAGGTCGTCACCACCGACTACCCGTTCAAGCCGCCGGTCTCGGCGCCGCGCTACCACGGGCGGCACATCCTCAACCGGCACCCGGACGGGCTGGAGAAGTGCATCGGCTGCGAGCTGTGCGCGTGGGCCTGCCCGGCGGACGCGATCTACGTGGAGGGTGGCGACAACTCCGAGGAGCAGCGCTTCTCCCCGGGTGAGCGGTACGCCAGCGTCTACCAGATCAACTACGCCCGGTGCATCTTCTGCGGGCTCTGCATCGAGGCCTGCCCGACCCGCTCGCTCACCATGAGCAACGAGTACGAGCTGGCCCGGGACAACCGGCAGGACCTGATCTTCACGAAGGAGCAGCTGCTCGCGCCGCTGCTGCCGGGCATGGAGCAGCCGCCGCACCCGATGCGGCTGGGCGACAGCGAGAAGGACTACTACGTCGGCGGGCTGACCAACCCGGGCACCTCGGCCGGCGCGGAGCACTCGCCGATGGGCCCGGGCCGGTACCAGGTGGAGGAGCACCCCGGCGTGACCTTCCCCGGCGCCGAGCAGGCCGCGCAGCGGGCCGAGGCGGGCAAGGGAGCAGGGGCATGACCAGTCAGACGGTGCTCGCCGCGGCGGGCCAGGTGTCCGGGGGTGAGGAGGTCACCTTCTGGATCCTCGCCCCGCTGGCCCTGATCGGGGCCCTCGGCATGGTCTGGGCGCGCAACGCGGTGCACTCGGCGCTCTGGCTGGTGCTGACCATGCTCTGCCTGGGCGTGTTCTACGTCCTCCAGGCCGGACCGTTCATCGGCATGGTGCAGATCATCGTCTACACCGGCGCGATCATGATGCTGTTCCTGTTCGTGCTGATGCTCGTCGGCCGGGACGCCTCCGACTCGCTCATCGAGACGCTGCGCGGCCAGCGGGTCGCCGCCGTGGTGCTCGGGCTCGGCTTCGCCGGCCTGGTCGGCTCCGGGCTCTACCGGGCGCTGGAGGGCGTGCAGGCGGCCGGCCTGGACCAGCCGAACGCCGAGGGCAACGTGCAGGGCATCGCCCGGCTGCTCTTCACCAAGTACGTCTTCGCCTTCGAGCTGACCTCCGCGCTGCTCATCACGGCCGCGGTGGGCGCGATGGTGCTGGCGCACGTGGAGCGGCGCAAGGAGGACCGGATGGACCAGGTCGCCACCATGAAGGCCCGGTTCCGCCCCGGCAACTACCCCGGCCCGAAGCCCGGACCGGGCGTCTTCGCCACGTCGTCCTCGGTGGCCACCCCGGCCCGCCTGCCCGACGGCCGGCTGACCGACCGCAGCATCCCGGCGATCCTGCCGGTGCGCGAGCTGACGGCCGAGGAGACCTCGTTGAAGGGGACCGACAAATGACCCCGGACTACTACCTGATCCTCGCGGCGGTGCTGTTCACCATCGGCGCCGTCGGCGTGCTGATCCGGCGCAACGCGATCGTGCTGTTCATGTGCGTCGAGCTGATGCTCAACGCGGCCAACCTGACGCTGGTCACGTTCAGCCGCATCAACGGCGACCTGAACGGCCAGATCATGGCGTTCTTCGTGATGGTGGTGGCCGCGGCCGAGGTCGTGGTCGGGCTCGCCATCATCATGTCGATCTTCCGGACCCGGCGCTCGGCGAGCGTCGACGACGCCAACCTGCTGAAGTACTGAGGGGCTCGTGGTGGAAGAGATTCTGACGTACGCCCAGGCCGAACCGGCCGGAACCGTCGCCTTCGCGACGGCAGATGGGCTTCTGGGCAGTGTCTGGCTGCTGGTGGCCATCCCGCTGGTGAGCGCGGCGATCCTGCTGCTGCTCGGCAAGCGGGCGGACCGCTGGGGTCACTGGCTGGGCGTGGCGGCCATCGGGGCCGCGTTCGTGCTCGGTCTGACCTACTTCTTCCAGCTCCGTGGGCTGGAGAACAAGCAGGTCGAGCAGAGCCTCTGGCAGTTCATCACGGTCGGCGACCTCAAGGTGGACTTCGGTCTGCTCTTCGACCCGCTGGCCGCGGTCTTCGTGCTGCTGATCACCGGGGTGGGTTTCCTGATTCACCTCTACGCGGTCGAGTACATGGCGCACGACGAGGGCCGGCGGCGGTTCTTCGGGTACTTCAACCTGTTCGTCGCCGCGATGCTGCTGCTGGTGCTCGGCAACAACTACGTGATGCTCTACTTCGGCTGGGAGGGCGTCGGTCTGGCGTCGTACCTGCTGATCTCCTTCTGGTACGGCCGGCCGAGCGCGGCCACCGCCGGCAAGAAGGCGTTCCTGATGAACCGGGTCGGCGACGCCGGCCTGGCCATCGGCATCTTCGTCATGTTCGCCATGCTGGGCACCACCCAGTACGACGAGGTCTTCAACGGCGTCGGCGCGCTGAGCAGCACGACCGTGCTGGTGCTCGGCCTGCTGCTCCTGCTCGGCGCGACGGGCAAGTCCGGCCAGTTCCCGCTCCAGGCGTGGCTGCCGGACGCCATGGAGGGCCCGACCCCGGTTTCCGCGCTCATCCACGCGGCGACCATGGTCACCGCGGGCGTCTACCTGATCGCCCGCTCCAACCCGATCTTCTCGGCCGACCACACCCTCCAGCTCGTGGTGGTCAGCGTCGGCGCGGTCACCCTGCTGATGGGCTGCGTCATCGGCGCGGCCAAGGACGACATCAAGCGGGTGCTGGCCTGGTCCACGGTGAGCCAGATCGGCTACATGTTCCTGGGCGTCGGCCTGGGCGGCGCGGCGTACGCGCTGGCCATCGTGCACCTGCTGGCGCACGGCTTCTTCAAGGCCAACATGTTCCTCGGCGCCGGCTCGGTCATGCACGGCATGAACGACCAGGTGGACATCCGGCGCTTCGGCAACCTGTCGAAGTACATGAAGGTCACCTGGCTGACCTTCATGATGGGCTGGCTCGCCATCATCGGCATCCCGCCGCTCTCCGGCTACTTCTCGAAGGAGCCGATCATCGCGGCCGCTTTCGAGCGGGAGGGCTGGACGGCCTGGCTCTTCGGCCTGGCCGCGCTGCTCGGCGCCGGGCTCACCGCGTTCTACATGACCCGGCTCTTCGTGCTCACCTTCCACGGCCCGAAGCGGTGGACCGAGGACATCGAGCACCCGCACGAGTCGCCGAAGCTGATGACCGTCCCGCTGATCCTGCTGGCGATCGGCTCGGTGGCTGCCGGTGGCCTGATGGCCACCACCGTGCCGGACTGGCTGGAGGCGACCGCTGGCCTCGGCGGTGAGCACGCGGAGCACGCCCCGGTCCTCGCGCACTGGCTGATCACCGCGCTCTCGGTGCTGGTGACCGTGCTCGGCGCCGGGCTGGCCTGGTTCCTGTTCCGCAACGGCACGGCCACCGAGCCGCAGCCGGCCGGCGTGCTGGTCACCGCCGCCCGCCGGAACCTCTACACGGACGCCGTCAACGAGGCGGTCTTCGAGAAGCCGGGCATCTTCCTCACCCGGGCGCTGGTCTTCCTCGACAACCGGGGCGTCGACGGGCTGGTCAACGGCCTCGCCGCCGCGGTGGGCGGGGGCTCGGGCCGGCTCCGGCGGCTGCAGACCGGTTTCGTGCGGTCATACGCGACCTCGATCCTCACCGGCGCGCTGCTCGTGGTGGCGGCCTTCCTGGCGGTGCAGGCGGGGTGGCTGGCGTGATCGACCTCAACGCGGCCGCCCCCGCCGGCGGGCCACGCAGTCACGACGGAGGTAAGGCCGAATAATGTCCAACTTCCCGTTCCTCTCGGTGCTGACCGTGGCACCGCTGGTCGGCGCCCTGGTGGTGGCCCTGTTGCCGCGGCGCAACCCGGACCTGGCCAAGCTCGTGGCGTTCGGCTGGTCGCTGCTGGTGCTGGTGCTCTCGGTGGCCATGTGGATCGCCTTCCAGGCCGACGGTGACCGGTTCCAGTTCCGCGAGTCGT
The DNA here is from genome assembly GCF_042872345.1 of Micromonospora sp. NPDC005299. Lineage (NCBI taxonomy): Bacteria > Bacillati > Actinomycetota > Actinomycetes > Micromonosporales > Micromonosporaceae > Micromonospora > Micromonospora sp. NPDC005299. The sequence goes on along the minus strand of NZ_JBIAKG010000003.1, from coordinate 145,906 downwards.
ACGCGTGGATCCCGAACTGGGGCGTCAACTTCACCTTCGAGGTGGACGGCATCGCGCTGGTCATGCTGATGCTCATCGCGATCCTGGTGCCGCTGGTGATCCTGGCGTCGTGGCACGACGCCGAGTCGTCCAAGCGCTCGGTGCCGGTCTACTTCGCGCTGCTGCTCGTCCTCGAGTGCACGATGATCGGCGTCTTCGCCGCCGCCGACGTCTTCCTGTTCTACGTGTTCTTCGAGGTCATGCTGGTGCCGATGTACTTCCTCATCGGCAGCTACGGCGGCCACCAGCGGCAGTACGCGGCGGTCAAGTTCTTCCTCTACTCCCTGGTCGGCGGCCTGTTCATGCTGGCCGCGGTGATCGGCCTCTGGGTGGTCGGCGGGAAGACCTTCGACTGGCAGGCGCTCAGCCAGGCCGAGTTCGCCACCGACACGGCCCGCTGGCTGTTCCTCGGCTTCTTCCTCGCGTTCGCGATCAAGGCGCCGTTCTTCCCGTTCCACACCTGGCTGCCGGACGCCGGTGGCGCGGCTCCGGCCGGCGCGGCGGCACTGCTGGTCGGCGTGCTGGACAAGGTCGGCACCTTCGGGATCCTGCGGTACTGCCTGCCGCTCTTCCCCGAGGCGTCGCGGTGGTTCGCCCCGTGGGCGCTGGCGCTCGGCGTGATCGGCATCATCTACGCCGCGCTGCTGGCGGTCGGGCAGAACGACCTCAAGCGGCTGGTGTCGTACACCTCGATCGCGCACTTCGGGTTCATCGGGGTCGGCATCTTCGCCTTCACCACCCAGGCCGGCACGGGCGCGGTGCTCTACATGCTCAACCACGGCCTGGCCACCGGCCTGCTCTTCCTCGTGGTGGGCATGCTGATCGCCCGCCGGGGCTCGGCGCTGATCAGCGACTTCGGCGGCGCGGGCAAGCTGGTGCCGGTGCTCGCCGGGGTGCTCTTCTTTGCCGGTCTCGCCTCGCTGGCGCTGCCGGGTACCGCGCCGTTCGTCTCCGAGTTCCTGGTGCTGATCGGCACGTTCACCACGAACAAGCCGGTCGCGGTGATCGCCACGCTCGGCATCATCCTGGCCGCGGCCTACGTGCTGTGGATGGTGCAGCGCACCACCCAGGGCACCCTCAACCCGGCCCTGACCGAGGTCGACGGCATGCGCCGGGACCTCAGCCTGCGCGAGAAGATCGTGGTCGCTCCGCTGATCGCGCTGATCGTGCTGCTCGGCTTCTATCCCAAGCCGGTCACCGATGTCATCAACCCCGCCGTCCAGGCGACCATGCAGGACGTCGGCAAGACCGATCCCGCCCCTGAGGTCGGCAGCGTCCAGGAGGCCGCGAAGTGAGTGAACTGAAGCTGCCGTCGATCGACTACGCGGCGCTCGCTCCCATCCTGATCATGCTGGGCGCCGCCCTGGTCGGCGTCCTGGTCGAGGCGTTCGTGCCGCGCCGCCTGCGCAACGCGGTGCAGCTCACGCTCGCCCTGCTGGCCGTGCTCGCCGCACTGACCATGGTGATCCTGAACGCCGACGACCGGCTGATCACCGCCGGCCGGGCCATCGCCGTGGACGGGCCGACGCTCTTCCTCCAGGGCGCCATCCTGATCCTGGCCGCCATGGCGCTGCTGCTCGTCGGCGAGCGCACGGTGGAGCGGGGCGGGGCCTTCGTGGCCCAGGCCGCGGTCACCGCCGAGTCCGACGACGACCGACGGCAGGCCGACGGGATGGGCGGCGCCACCGAGGTGTACCCGCTGGTCACCTTCGCGATCGGCGGCATGCTGACCTTCGTGGCGGCGAACGACCTGCTGACCATGTTCATCGCGCTCGAGGTCTTCTCGCTGCCGCTCTACCTGCTCTGCGCGCTGGCCCGCCGCCGGCGGCTGCTCAGCCAGGAGGCCGCGCTGAAGTACTTCATGCTCGGCGCGTACGCCTCGGCGTTCTTCCTCTTCGGCGTGGCCCTCATCTACGGCTTCACCTCCGGGATCCCGAACCGCGGTGCCGGCGTCGACTTCGCCACCGTGCACGCCGCGGTGACCGAGTCCTCGTCCAGCCCGGTGCTGCTCTTCGCCGGCATGGCGCTGCTCGCCATCGGCCTGCTCTTCAAGGCCGCCGCCGCCCCGTTCCACGTCTGGACCCCGGACGTCTACCAGGGCGCGCCCACTCCGGTGACCGGCTTCATGGCCGCCTGCACCAAGGTCGCCGCGTTCGGCGCCCTGCTGCGGGTCTTCCACGTCGCGTTCGCCGGCGCCTCCTGGGACTTCACCCCGGTGCTCGGCGCGGTGGCCGTGCTGACCATGCTGGTCGGCGCGGTGCTGGCGGTCACCCAGACGGACATCAAGCGGCTGCTGGCGTACTCGTCGATCGCGAACGCCGGCTACCTCCTGGTGGGCGTGCTGGCGCCCAGCAAGGAGGGGCTCTCCGGCACGATGTTCTACCTGGTCGCGTACGGCTTCTCGGTGCTCGCCGCGTTCGCCGTGGTGACCCTGGTCCGGGACGCCGACGGGGAGGCCACCCACCTGTCCCGCTGGGCCGGGCTGGGCCGCCGGTCGCCGTTCTTCGCGGCGATCTTCACGTTCATCCTGCTGGCCTTCGCCGGTATCCCGCTCACCAGCGGGTTCACCAGCAAGTTCGCCGTCTTCGCCCCGGCGCTGGACGCGAACCAGGCCTGGCTGGTGATCGCCGGCGTGCTGACCAGCATGGTGCTGGCCTTCCCGTACCTGCGGGTCGTGGTGATGATGTGGCTCTCCGAGCCGGGCGACGCCACCCCGACGGTCACCGTGCCGGGCGCGCTCACCTCGGCCGCCCTGGTCATCGGCGTGCTCGCCACGCTGGTCCTGGGGGTCGCCCCGGCGCCCCTGCTCGACCTGGCCAACGGTGCCGCCGAATTCGTGCGATGACCCTGGTTCCCTCCGGGGGCCGGTACGCCATGGCGTACCGGCCCCCGGTCCGTATCCCCCTCGCTGGGCAGGTCGAACGGGTGTGGCATGGTTGATGGCGTGGTGATTCCGGCTGGCGAGCGTTCAGGTGCCACCGGGCCGGGCGGTCGTCCGGGCCCGGAGGGCACGGGTCAGTTCGGCGCGCTCGGACTGCACCTCGCCGATCCGCGCGTCGAGGCGTCCGTGCTGGGCCTCCTGGATCGGGTCGAGACCGATCTGCGGGCCAGCGTGGCCAGCGCCGATCCGCTCGTCACCGAGGCGGCCCGGCACCTGGTCGAGGCCGGCGGCAAGCGGTTCCGCCCGCTGCTGGTGGCGCTGGGCGCCCAGTTCGGCGACCCGGACGCCGCGCACGTCGTACCCGCCGCCGTGGTGATGGAGCTCACCCACCTGGCGACGCTCTACCACGACGACGTCATGGACGAGGCGGCCGTGCGCCGGGGCGCCCCGAGCGCCAACTCCCGCTGGACCAACTCGGTGGCCATCCTGGTCGGCGACTACCTCTTCGCCCGGGCCGCGGCCATCGCGGCCGACCTGGGGCCGGAGGCCGTACGCCTCCAGGCGCGCACCTTCGCCCGGCTGGTGCACGGGCAGATCGCCGAGACGGTCGGCCCGCGCGGCACCGACCCGGTCGCGCACTACCTGCACGTCATCGCCGAGAAGACCGGCTCGCTGATCGCCACCTCGGCCCGCTTCGGCGGCATGTTCGGTGGGGCGTCCGCCGAGCACATCGAGGCTCTGGCCGGCTACGGCGAGATCATCGGGGTGGCCTTCCAGCTCTCCGACGACCTGCTGGACATCGCCAGCGAGTCGGTGCAGTCGGGCAAGACGCCCGGCACCGACCTGCGCGAGGGCGTGCCGACCCTGCCGGTGCTCTACGCGCTCGCCTCCGACGACTCCGACGCGGCCAGCGTCCGGCTGCGGGAGATCCTGGCCACCGGCCCGCTGGTCGACGACGCGCTGCACGCCGAGGCCCTCGGCCTGCTCCGCGACTCCCCGGCGCTCAAGCGCGCTCGGGAGACCGTCCGCAGCTACGCCGAGGACGCCCGCGCCCGCCTCGCCCCGCTCCCTGAGGGCCCGGCCCGCCGCGCCCTCGAATCGCTCTGCGACTACATCGCCGACCGCACCAGCTGACCCGCTCCACCGGCCCCCGGTTGGCCCGCCCAGCCGGTCGATCATGAGGTTGGCGGCGATGTCGATCTACTGAACTGCCGCCAGCGTCATGATCGACGCGCTGAGGGTGGGTCAGGAGGCGCGGGACAGCAGCCGGCTGCCGGTGAGCATGAACAGGGCGGCGAGGAGCATGGCGGCCGCCGCGGTGACCCACATCGCCGGGTAGCCGGCCGCCTCGGCGATCGTGCCGAGGCCGAGCGGGCCGAGGCAGCCGCCCGCGTACACCCCGGTCTGGGTGATCGAGGTGGCGGCGGCCGGGGCCTGCGGGTGGAGCCGGACCACGGCGAAGTTCATCAGCCCGGGCCAGGCCCAGCCCAGGCCGAAGCCGAGCACCACGCCGGCGACCAGCGGCACCGGGCCGGCGACCGCGAGCAGGACCAGCCCCACCGCGCCCACCACCAGCATCGCGGCGATCAGCGCGACGTGCCCGGTCGCCCGGCGGTCGGCCAGCCAGCCGGCGCCCACCCGGGCCGCCACGCAGACCGCGCTGCCCAGGGTGAGGGTGAGCCCGGCCAGCGCCGGGGACAGCCCCCGGCCGGCCGCCGAGTCGACCACGAAGGTGCCCAGCGCGTTCGCCGCGGCGGCCGCCAGGGTCGCCGCCACGCCGACCACCACCAGAGCCGTCGTGGCCCGGCCCGCCCGGCCGGCGGCGGGCCGGACCCGGTCCCGCTCGGCCGGGGGTACGGCCGGCAGCGCGGCCAGCGCCGCGAGGGCGGCCACCACGAACGCCCAGCGCCAGCCGGCGGTCAGCGCGACGGTCGGCACCGCCGCGCCGGCCAGCAGGGTGGAGACCGGGATGGCGGCCTGCTTCACCCCGAAGGAGAGCCCCTGCCGGTGGGCGGGCACGTGGCGGGCCAGCGCGGCGTTGCTGGCGAGCTGGCCCAGGGCGTTCGCGGCGGCGCTGAGCGCGAGCAGCGCCACCAGCACCGGGTACGACCGGGTCAGCCCCGCCACGGCCAGCAGCGAGCCGGCGGAGAGCAGGATGCCGGCGCGGGCCACCACGGCCGACCCGTACCGCTCGACCAGGGCGCCGGAGGGCACCGAGGCGAGGGCGCTGACGCCGAAGTAGACCGAGACGGCCAGCCCGAGCCCGGCGGGGGTGAAGTCGAGGTCGTCGCCCATCTGCACCGCGAGGCCGCCGACCAGGAAGACGGGCAGGACGCAGGCGATCGTGGTGGCGATCGCGCCCGCGTTGACCCGGACGGTACGCCGGGGCGCGGGCGGAGCGGGGTGCAGCGCTGTTTCGGTCATGGTCCGGCAAACCTACGCCAGCCGCGTTTCGGCAGCTGATCGTGTCTGTCGGTGCACTGTCTGTGCCCGGTGATCTGGCATCCTCGATCCGAACAGGCATTTCGCACTCGGCCTGTTTTTCATATGGTGTAAGTCCCCGGCGGCGGAGGTGGTTGTGCGTGACCCCTTGGCGGAACCTTCGGACCTGATCCGAAGTGTCTCCCGCGCGCTACGAGTGCTCGAGTCGGTCGGCCGTGCGCCGAAGGGCCTCACCGTCAAGCAGATCGCCCGCCGCTGCGAGCTGACCGTCGCCACCACCTACCACCTGGTGCGCACGCTGGCCTACGAGGGTTACGTGATCCGTCGGGAGGACGGCACGTACATCGTCGGGCTGGAGGTCGCTGACCGCTACCGCGAGCTGGTCACCGCGTTCCGCGGGCCGCCGCCGGTCGGGGAGGCGCTGCGGCGGGCCGCCGCGGACACCGGCTGGAGTCACTACCTGGGCCGGTTCGTGGGCGGCCAGGTGGCGGTCACGGCGGTGTCCGAGGGGCCGCGCTCGCCGTACCTGGAGGATCTGGTGCCGGGCTTCGACGAGGGGGCGCACGCCACCGCGCTCGGCAAGAGCCTGCTCGCCACCCTCACCGCCGAGCAGCGCTTCCGCTACCTGCGGGAATACGGCATGCGGCCGTTCACCGGCGCGACCCTCACCACCACTGAGGCGCTCGAGGCGGACCTGGCCGCCGGCGACCGGCGCGGCATGCAGTTGGAGCTGGGGCAGTTCCGGCAGGGGGTGGCGTGCGCGGCGGTGCTGGTCACCCCCGACAAGGACATCGAGCGCCGCGTCGTGCTGGCCTGCGCGCTGCCGGCCAGCGAGATGATGACCTCCGCCCGGGTGGTCCGGGCCAAGCTGCTCACCGTCGCCCGCGCGGTCGCCGACGGCATCGCCGCGGACGCCTGAGGGGTGACGGCCGAAGGGCCCCTTCCCGGCGGGGAAGAGGCCCTTTGCCGGCCGCCCGGGGTGGGGTCAGCTGCCGACCGGGCGGCCGTCGAGGCGCCAGGTGACGACCACGCCCGGCTTGGCGAAGTCGCCGTCCGGCCAGGTCGAGGCCGGGTTCTCCACCGAGGCGCCGGTGATCTCGCCCGGGTGCTGCACGGCCACGAAGACCGAGCGGTTGTCCTTCGTGATGAACGGGCCGCAGGTCTCCGCGCCGAGCGGCACGGTGAGGAACTGCTTCAGGTGACCGCGCTCGGGGCCCTCGACGGCGGTGGCGAAGAGGCCGTCGTTGCTGCCCAGCGCGTTGCCGTCGGTCGAGATCCAGAGGTTCCCGGTGGCGTCGAAGGCGACGTTGTCCGGGCAGGAGATCGGGGACACCGTGGTCTTGTCGTACCCGGCGAAGTGGGTCGACGGGTCGGTCGGGTCGCCGCAGACGATCGGCAGCGACCAGGCGAAGGTCTCGGCCGCGTTGTCGCCGCGGTCCTCGACCAGTTCCAGGATCTGCCCGTGCTTGTTGAGGTTGCGCGGGTTCGCCTCGTCGGCCGCCGCCTTGCCGGCCTTGCCCCGGTCGGTGTTGTTGGTCAGCGCCACGTAGACCTTGCCGGTGAGCTGGCTCGGCTCGACGTCCTCCGGACGGTCCATCTTGGTCGCACCCACCTTGTCGCCGGCGAGGCGGGTGAAGGTCAGCACGTCGGCCGCGGTCATCCCCTCGACGTACGAGCGGCTGCCGCTGACCAGCTTGATCCAGCGGCCCCGGCCGTCGAACGCCCCGTCGGAGGGGAGCTTGCCGGTGCCGTCGATCTCGGCGGCGCTGGTGCCCTCCAGGGCGGCCACGTAGAGCGTGCCCGACTCCAGCAGGGTCAGGTTGTGCTTGCGCGCCACCCACGAGTTGCCCGGCATGAACTTCTTGTCCGAGACGAACTTGTAGAGGTAGTCGAAGCGCTCGTCGTCGCCCATGTACGCGACCACGCGCCCGTCCCTGGCGACGATCACGTTCGCGCCCTCGTGCTTGACCCGGCCCAGCGCGGTGTGCTTGCGCGGGCGGCTCTCCGGGTCGAACGGGTCGATCTCGACGACCCAGCCGTAGCGGTGCGCCTCGTTCGGGTGCTTCGCCAGGTCGAAGCGCTCGTCGGCGCGTTCCCACTTGCGGCTGCCGCTCGGGTACCGCACGTCGGTCGGGATGCCGTAGCGGAGCAGCTTCGGCTTCAGCTCCTCGGGCGCGCCGTCGCCGCCGACGAAGTACTGGTTGAAGTTCTCCTCGCCGGAGAGCACCGTGCCCCACGGGGTGATCCCGCCGGCGCAGTTGTTCAGGGTGCCGACCACCGTACGACCCTTCGGGTCGGCGGCGGTGCGCAGCCAGGCTGAGCCGGCGGCCGGGCCGGTCAGCTCGAACTTGGTGGCCAGCGCGGTGACCCGCCGGTTGTACTGCCGGCGGCCGCTGCGCACCGGCCGCCACTGCCCGGTGGCGTCGACCCGCTCCAGCTCCACCACGGACATGCCGTGCGCGGCCATCGCCACCCGCAACTGCTCCACCGAGAGCGCGTCCTGGCTGGTGAAGCCGGGGAACATCAGGTCCTCGTTGGTGTACTCGTGTTGACCACCAGCAGCGCCCGCTTGCGGTCGATCGGCAGCACCCCGACGAAGTCGTTGTTGTAGCCGAACTGCTTCGCCTGGGCGGCGGCGGTCTGCGCGTGCACGTCGAACGCGGGCGCGCCCGGCACCACCGGGTCACCCCACTTGATCACCACGGCGTGGTCGTACCCGTTCGGCACGACCAGGGTGTCGAGCTTGTTCGGCGGGATCGGCTTGAAGGTCAGCGCGCCGCTGCCCACGCCGCCGGCCGGCGCGGCGGCCTCGCCCGCGCCGGGGACGGCCGGGACGGCGGCGGCCGGGGCCGCGCCGGCCAGGGCGCCGGCCACGGCGCCGCCGAAGCCGAGCACCAGAGCGCCGGCCGCACCGGCCCGGACCACGCCCCGCCGGGAGACCTCGGCGTCGACCAGGTCCCCGAAGTACGGGTTGTCGGAACGGTTCGGCACCGGGTGGTCGCAGGCGTTGCCACACCGGTACTGGCAGGTCATGGCGTCCCGGGCGCCGTGGCGGGTGGCGCCCAGCAGCGGGAGCAGCCGAGGACGGTCGCTCATGGGGTGGTGCCTCCTGATCGGACGTCGGTGGCGCGCCCGGTTCACCCGGTCGCACGTACGGGCCGGACGCTGCCAGGGCCCGGTGAGCGGTCACCGGCAGGAGAATGAACCAGACGTGAACAGCTGCGGCGTGACCTGCGGCTGAACCGTTCGGCGTCACGGCACGTATCAAAGGGCGAACGCATCGCCGGTCTCCCCGCCGCCGGAAGCGAGGTACCGCCATCAGCGACCACGACGCCCAACTGCTGCGCGCGCTGCACGACGAGCATGCCGACGCGCTCTTCGCGCACGCCCTTCGGCTGGTCAACGGCGACCGGTCGCGCGCCGAGGACCTGGTGCAGGAGACGCTGCTCCGGGCCTGGCGGCACCCCGAGTCGCTGGACCCGCGGCGTGGCTCCGTCCGCGCCTGGCTCTTCACCACCGCCCGGAACCTGGCCATCGACGCCTGGCGCCGGCGGTCCACCAGGGTCGGCGAGGTCTTCACCGACGAGCTGCCCGAACCTGCCGAGACGGTCGACGAGACGGAGCGGGCGGTGGAGGCGTGGACCGTGGCCGAGGCGTTGAACCGGCTCAGCACGACCCATCGTGAGGTGCTCGTCGAGTGCTTCTACCAGGGGCGGTCGGTGGCGGAGGCGGCCGCCCGGCTCGGGGTGCCGCCGGGCACGGTGAAGTCGCGGACCCACTACGCGCTGCGCTCACTACGGTTGGTGCTGGCCGAGATGGGGGTGACCGGATGACCCGCTGCGAGTTCGAGCACGACGACGGCGCGTACGTCCTGGGCGCCCTCGCCCCCGCCGACCGGGCCGCCTACGAGCGGCACCTGGCCGGCTGCGCGTCCTGCCGCGAGGCGGTGGCCGAGATCGCCGTGCTGCCCGGCCTGCTGGGCCGGCTCGACCCGGCCGGGCTGGAGCAGTTCCTGCCGTCCGCCACGGAGACCTCCCGGGTGCCCGCGCTGCTCGACGCCGCACGGGACCGCCGGCGCCGCGAGCGGTCGCGGTCCCGGCGACGGTACGCGCTGACCGCGCTCGCCGCGGCCGTGCTCGCCGTGCTGGCCGGCGTGGGGGTGTCCCTGGTCCGCCCGCCCGCCGCCCCGCCACCGACGGCGACGGCGACGGCCACCGCGACGGCGCAGGTGCCCATGACGGCCATGCGTCCGGTCGCCGGCGCGGTGCCGCTGCACGCCGAGGTCGGCCTGACCGACAAGAGGTGGGGAACCGAGGTCACCATGCGCTGCGGATACGACCAGCGCGCCGGTCACCGTGAGGCGTACACGTTCCGGCTGGTGGCGCACGGCCCGGACGGCGCGACGGAGCAGGTCGGCACCTGGCTGGCCGCCCCCGGCGACAACGTCCGCGTGGTCGGCGCCACCCACTTCACCCACGGCGAGCTGGTGCGCCTCGAACTGGTCCGCGCCGACGGCACCCCGGTGCTCGCCTTCGACGCCCGTTGAGGCGTGGTCAGCGGGTCCCGGCGGGCACCAGGGCGGCGGCCCGCGCCTGCGCGCGGGTCCGGCGGGTGTGGCGGAGGGCGTCCACGGTGAACACCACGAGGGCGAGCCAGACCAGGCCGAACCCGGCCAGCCGGGCCGGCGGCATCGGCTCGTGGAAGACCAGCACGCCGCAGCCGAGCTGAAGGATCGGCGCCAGGTACTGCAGCATGCCCAACCCGGTCAGCGGCAGCCGATTGGCCGCCCCGGCGAACAGCAGCAGCGGGATCGCGGTGGCCGCGCCGGCCAGCACCAGCAGCGCGGTGTGCCCGGCCGAGCCGTGCCCGAAGGTCGCCTCACCCTGCCGGCCCAGCCAGCCGAGGTAGGCCAGCGCGGGCAGGGCCAGCACCGCCGACTCGACGAAGAGCCCCTCCGCGGCGGGCAGCCCGAGCCGCTTCTTGACCAGCCCGTACCCGGCGAAGCTGAAGGCCAGCACGAGGGCCAGCCAGGGCAGCCGGCCGTAGTCGACGGTCAGCACCGCCACCGCGAGGCCACCCACGCCGAGCGCCGCCCACTGCGCCGGGCGCAGCCGCTCGCGGAGCACGAAGACCCCGATCAGCACCACGACCAGGGGGTTGATGAAGTAGCCGAGGGCGGTCTCCACCACCCGGTCGGAGTTCACCCCGTAGATGTAGGTGCCCCAGTTGACCGCGATGAGCGCGGCGGCGGCCGTGATGGCGGCCAGCGCCCGGGGTCGCCGGGCCAGTGCCCGCAGGAAGCCGATGTTGCGCATCGCGGCCAGCAGCAGCGCCACGAAGACCACCGACCAGACGATCCGGTGCGCGAGGATCTCCACCGGACCGGCGGGGCGGAGCAGCTTCAGGTAGATCGGGAAGAAACCCCAGAGCAGGTACGCGCCGAAACCGTAGAGGTAGCCGAGACGGGTCTGGTTCACCCCTCCACCGTAAGTGGTGAACCGGCGCTTTGGTCCTTTCCGGTGAGCTGGGTCACGCGCTGGTCGTACTCCATCCAGCGGCCCGGCTCGACCGGCGTGAAGCCGACCTTCGCGTAGACCCCGTGCGCGTCGGCGGTGGCCAGCACCATCCGGCGTACGCCCCACTCGGCCAGGTGGTCGCGGGCCGCTCCGGCCAGCCAGGTGCCCAGCCCTCGGCCCCGCTCGGCCCGGTCGACGTAGACGTCGCAGAGCCAGGCGAAGGTCGCCCGGTCGGTGACCACCCGGCCCACCGCCACCTGGCGCCCGTCCCCGGGCCGGTAGACGCCGAAGCCGATCGACCCGGCGAAGGCCCGCCCGACCGTGTCCCGGTCCCGCCCGAGCGCCCAGTACGCGTCCGTGGAGAGCCAGTGGTGCACCCGGTCCAGGTCGAGCCGGTCCGGATCGGTGCTGAGCAGGTAGCCGTCGGGGCGGGTCAGGGTGAACACCACTCCGACCCTAGTCGCGGCCCAACCTGGCCTCACCAGCCAATTCCCGCCCACTGGCCTGGGCCGGCGGGCGGGAATCGACGGGTGGTGCGGGCTCAGTCGCGGTCGAGGACGGCGCCGAGGATCCAGGTGACGATGCCGACGAAGAGCGCGCCCAGCACCGCGGCCGGCCAGAAGCCGTCCACGTGGAACGGCAGCCCGGCCTCACCGGCGATCCAGCTGGTGAGCAGGAAGAGCAGGCCGTTGACCACCAGCGCGATCAGGCCGAGGGTCAGCAGGTAGAACCCGCAGCCGACGGTCTTGATGATCGGCTGGAGCACCGCGTTGACCACCCCGAAGATCACCGCGACGAGCACCAGCGTGGTCACGGTCTCGGTGGCCGAATCCGAGTCCAGCGTGATGCCCGGGATGAGCAGCGTGGCCAACCAGAACGCCACTGCCGTCGTGCCCAGCCGGATCAGGAGACCCTTCAGAAAATCCATGGCCGGGATCGTGCCACGCCGCGTCGACTCGCGGAACCCGTGCCGGCTCAGTGGCGGGCCGGGCGACCGACCAGTTGCGACTCGATCGGCGTGGGCGAGAGTAGCGCCCAGCGCAGCGCCCGCCGGTTCACCACCGCCACCATGTCGTCCCGGATCCGGGTCAGCCACTCCGCCGAGTCGCCCAGGCCGAGCGCCGCGCCGGCCAGCGCCGCCTCGCCGGGGTCGAGCGGTTGCAGGATCGCCAGGTCGGCGCGGGCCAACGCGGCCGTGTCGGCCGGGGTCAGCTCGTCGCGGACCACGAGGACGGACTGCCAGGCCGCCGCCGGGCCGACCTCCGGCGGCACCGGGCCGGCGTCGACCACCAGCAGCAGGGGACGCAGCGGGGAGCCGGGCGCGCCACCGACCGGCCGCCCCGGCGGGACCAGCGGCACCGCGCCGCCCGGCGCGCCGACCCCGCGGACGAACGGCTCCCAGACCCGGGGCCGCGCCGTCTGCACCGCCACCCGCGCGCCGAGCGCCAGCGCCCGCAGCGTCAGCAGCTGGGCGGCGCGCACCCCACCGACCAGCAGCAGCCGGGTCGTCGTGGGGCGGAACAGGCGTACGGTCACCGCGCCGCCGTGCCGGTTGGCGCCCACCATCAACCCGGACTCGCCGAGGGCGAACTCCAGGGCGGCCAGCTCGGGCCCGACCGGGGGTGCGTCCGGCCGGGCCACCGCCAGCGGCAGGGTGGCGGCCAGCCCGCTCAGGTGCTCGCCGTCGAGTCGGCGCAGCTCGGTGCCGAGATCCCCGGCGAGCCGGCGCAGCGCCCGCTCGGCCACCGACAGCTCCGCGGGGGTGTGGGCGGCCAGACGTACGGTCAGCTCGGCCGGCGTGGGCGCGGCGTCCGCGCCGGCACGTGGGCCCACGCAGAGCGAGACGGTGGTGGCGGTCGCCGGCAGCGCCAGCAGCCGGGGCACCAGCCGCCGCGCGGCGTCGGTGCGCGGATCGGGCCAGCGGCGCAGCCGCCAGGTGGTCTGCGGGAGCCCGCCCACGGTCACCGCCGGCCAGCTCTCCCGGACCGGAGCCCCGGCGTCGTGGTGGGCCAGTTCGGCCACCACGCGCAGCGCCGCGGGACCGCCGAGGGGGCGACCGGTGAGCGGGCCGAGCCGGCGCACGATCCGCCGGACCGTGCCGGACAGGGCCCGGCGCAGCTCGTCGTCCGACCAGCCGTCGACCCGGAGCGCCCGGACGGCCAGGACGACCCGGGCCCGGGCCGCCAGCCGCCCGTCGGTGAGCTGCCGGTACGACGTGCCGGCCGTGCCCGCTCCGGCGGCGGGTGCCGGCGCGGGCGACGCGGAGAACAGCAGCTGGATCCGGACCGGTGGACTCTCCGGCCCCGCCGGGGGCAGCAGGCCGAGCGGCGGCGGCAGCTCCCGCGGGCCGTCGCCGAGCAGGTCGTCCGGATCGCCGATCTCCAGCAGCGCGGTCATCCCGGCGGCATCCTCCAGCACCGCCGCCGGGCCGCCGGCCAGCTCCGCCGCGTGGAGCGCCGCGCCGGGGCGGGCCAACTCCAGCAGCGCCGCCGGCCCGGAGGTGGCCGGGAGGCCGCGCCGCCGGGTCAGGTACGCCGTGCCGACGGCGAGCCACTCGAAGAGCCAGCGGCCCCGGAGCCGGACCCAGGCGGCGGGCAACAGCACCGCCGCCAGCAGCAGGGCGGCCGCGGTCACCAGGACGCCCCGGCCCACGGCCGCGACCAGCGCCGCCACCGCCACCTGCGCCGTCACCACCTGCCCGGCCCGGACGGGCGGTGCCGGGCGCCGGGTCCGGTGTGGTGGGTCGGCGGACGCCGGCCGGACGGTGGTGGTCGCGGTCACCGCACCTCCTCCGCCCGTTCGCCGGGTGACGCCGCCGTGGCTCATCGTAGAGCTTCGTCGTCCACAGGGGAGCCCGAGGGGGTAGCAGAACCGGAGTCGGACGGCTACCGTCAGCGACGAGTTCCGTCGAGCGCGCCCGCCGGGCGCGGGGGGGGGGGGGGGGGGCGGGGGGGGGGGGGGCGGGGGGCGGGGGGCGGGGCCTAGGGGCGCGG
>NZ_JBIAKG010000003.1:0-132025 GCF_042872345.1 Micromonospora sp. NPDC005299 | reverse complement strand
CGTCGTCCACAGGGGTGCCCGCGGGGGTAGCACAACCGGAGTGGGCCGGCGACCGTCAGCGCCGTGTTCCGTCGCGCGCCCCCGCCGGCCCCCTCCCCCCCCCCCCCCCCCCCCCCTTCTCCGGCGGCGCGCTCCGGCGAGTCCACGGTGGTCGCTCCAGCGGCCAGCCACGACCGAGGAGACGAGGTGACGTCCGGGGTGTCCCAGACTCAGGCGCAAGCCGCGGTGATGCAGCAGACCGCCGCGAAGTTCGAGCAGGTCGACCAGTCGTTGCAAACCATGCTCAGCGGCCTGATGGCCGAGCTGGAGGTGTTGCAGCAGGCCTGGCGGGGCGCCGGCGGGCGCTCCTTCGAGCAGGTCAAGCAGCAGTGGGCGCAGGACCAGGCGGCCCTGCAGCGGGCGCTGCGGGAGACCGCGACGGCCGTCCGCACCGCCGGCCGGCAGTACGACGTGTCCGACACCGAGGCCGCCGGCCGGGTGGCGGGCACCAACCGCGGCATCCAGCTACCCCTCTGACGCACGGGAAGGACCGATCGATGGACCACGGTGTGCTGGTCGTCAACTTCGCCGCTCTGCAACAGGCCGGCGCCGACATCCAGAGGGCGTTGACCACCCTCGAGAGCCAGCTCGGGCAGCTCGAACGCGACGCCGCCCCGCTGGTGGCGAGCTGGTCCGGCGAGGCGCGCGAGGCGTACGAGCAGCGGCAGGCCCGCTGGCGGGCCGCCTCGCAGGACCTCCAGGCCATGCTGCGCGACATCAAGCTGGCCGTGGAGGACTCCGCGGCCGACTACCTCGACACCGAGAAGCGCAACGTCAACCTGTTCCAATGACCGTCATGGGCGGCACGGGCGCTGTCGCCCGTGCCGCCCCGTCGCTTCCCTGCGCCTGAGCGCGTGCGGCGGTGCGGGTCAGGCCGGGTCGGCCGGGTGCCAGCGGCGGCGCGCCCCTCGGGGCAGCACCACGGCGAGCAGCAGCACCGCCACGGCCGCGGCAGCGGTCGCGCCGGCCAGCAGCAGCGCCCGGTCCCGGGCCGTCGTGCGGCGGGCCTGCCGGGCCAGCTCCGCCTCGTCCGGTCGGTCGACCGGCAGCGCGCCCGCGGCCCGCGGGCGAGCGGCGGCGACGACCGGCGACTCGGTCACCGCACGGTAGGGGTTCAGCACCCCGGCGCCGTAGCCGTCCCCCCGTCCGGGGGCAGGGTCGGCGCTGGCCACGATCCGCCGGGTGATCTCCGCCGCGCCCAGCTCGGGGTGATACTGCCGGAGCAGCGCCGCGGTGCCGGCCACGAAGGGCGCCGCGTAGCTCGTCCCCTCCGCCCGGCGGTGGCCCCCCTGAGGTGCCGCCATCAGCACGTCGCTGCCCGGGGCGACCAGGTCGACGTACTGGCCGGTCTGGGAGAAGGCGGCGCGGGTGCCGTCCGCCCCGATCGCACCCACCCCGAGCACCCCGTCGTACGCGGCCGGGTACGGCCGGGGGTCGCCGCTGTCGTGCAGGTTGCCGGCGGCGGCCACCACCACGACGTCCCGCCGCACCGCGTACGCGACCGCGGCGCGGACAGCGGGGTTGTCCGCGTACAGCACGACGGAGAGGTTGACCACGTCGGCGTCGTGGTCCACCGCCCAGCGGATGGCCCGGGCGAAGTCCGCCGCGCCGACCGTACGCCCCGACTCCCGCCCGTCGACCACCTGCTGCTCGCTGACGCGTACGGGCAGGATCCGGGCGCCCGGGGCGAGCCCGCGGAAGGCCACGCCCGGCTGGGGCACGGCGGCGACGAGGCTCGCCACACCGGTGCCGTGCCCGGCGCAGTCGCGGGTGCCGTCGCCGCCCGGGTCGAGGAAGTCGGCGCCGTCGAGGACCCGTCCGGCGAGCTGCGGGTGGGACCGGTCCACCCCCGAGTCGACCACCGCGACCACCACCCCGGCGCCGGTGGCGAGCGGGGTGAGCCGGTCCGGCGCGTACCGTTGCTGGGGCCACGGCTGCGCCGCGACGGGGCGGGCCGGCGCAGGCGGTGCGGCGCAGGCCGAGGGCGCGCGGGCCGAGGCCGGGGCGGCCGGTAACCCGGCGACGAGGAGGGTCGCCAGGACGGCCAGGGCCGGGCGCGCGGTGGGCCGGGACATCGACCGCCTCCGTATCGTGTCGACTCCGGAACGCGATGTTAGCGCCTCGCCGACGACCCGGCGGACCGTCGACAACCAGGCATTTGTGATCTTGTTACCACCTTGTAGGTTGTAGGCGATGCCTGTGGCCTGTTCGCGGAAGGAGAGGTGGCCGTGACCGGATGGGAGCCGGCCACCGAGGCCGAGGTGGCGATGCGCGATGCGCTGCGCGCGCAGGACCAGCAGCTCTACTTCCGCATCCTGACCCGCCTCGAGCTGCACCTGCCGGTCGCCGCGGAGACGCTCCCCGGGCAGAGCCCGGCGGGCTGGGGCACCTGGACCACCGGTGGCCGGACGCACGTGCTGGCCTTCACCTCCGGCACCGCGCTGCGCGCCAGCCTGGGAGAGAACGCCGGCACCACCCGCCGCGTCCCTTACGCCGAGCTGGCCGCGGACTGGCCCAACCACGAGTGGTGGCTGGCGGTCAATCCCGGGCTGCCGATCGAGGGCTACCTGCCGGCCTGGTTCGTCGCGCAACTCGCCCGGGGTGACGTCCGGCTGCCGGGCCGGACCATGGGTGCCCGGGCCCGCCTGGAGCGGGTGGAGAGCGCCACCCGGGCCGCCCGCGGTGGTGGCCCGTCCGCGCCCGGTCGGGACGTCCCGCCGCCGCCGGTGCCCGGAGGCCGGGTCCCGCCCGACCCCGTCCGGGCTGGACGCGGTCCGGCCGTCCCCGAGCCGTCGACCGTCCCGATCCCGACCGTCCCCGCCCCGAGCACCCGGGCCGCCGTCCCGGACCCGTCCGCCCCGCCGCCCACCCTCCGCCCCGACCCGGCGAACGGCCGGCCAACCCGCCCGCTCGGCCGCCGTACGCCCGACGACGCGCGGCCCGCGGACCCGGCCGGCCCGGACCCGGGCGTGGACAACCTCGCCGGCTGGCTCACCGACCTGCGTCGGCGTCCCGACGAGTCGGATCCGTTCGCCGACGCCGGCCGCTCCGGACGGGCCAACGGCCGGTCGGCCGAGCCCGCGCCGCCGCCCGCCCGGTCCTTCTTCGAGCCCACCTCGGGCCGCCCGGCCCGGCGGCCCTCGCCGCTGGACGCGCCGCGCCGCGGCGGGGACCGGGCGGTGCCGCCCTCCCGGTTCGCCGGCGGCGGCCAGCCGTTCCCGCGCCGGCGGCCCCTGACCGAGCCCGTGCCGGAGGACCCGACGCAGGCGTTCCGGGTGGACTCCGCCGAACCGACCCCGGCGAATCGACCGGCGGAACCGACCCGGCCGTTCCGCCCCGCCGCCCCGCCCGCGGAGACCACCCAGGCGCTGCCCCGCCGACGCACCGGCACCGGTGACGACCCGGGCCAGGACGAGCAAACCCAGCCGATCCCCGGCCCGGGCGACCCCGCCGAGGCCGAGGAGCTTCCCCCGTCCATCGCCGAACCGGTGTCCAGCCCGCCCGCGCCGCGTCGGGGCTTCACCCCGATCGTCATCGAGGGCACCGTCATCGAGTCCCGCGACCTGACCGAGCCGGCGCCGCGCTCCACCGCCGGTGCGCCGCCCGAGTCGTTCGGGGTGCCTCCGGTGCCCGCCGCCGCGCCCGCGATGGCGACGGCGCCGGCCGCCTCAGGGGCCGACGGCGACCCGACGGCGCCCTGGGCCGGCCCCACCGACCCCACCCTGCCGCTGACCGTCGACCCGCCCACCTCGCCTGCCCCCAACCGGGTCGCGTTCGCCGAGCCCTCCGACCTGGGGGAGCGGCCCTTCGCCACGCCGGGCGAGCCGACCGTGCCGATGTTCGGCCCGTCCGCCCCGGCGGGGCCGGGACCGGCAGACGAGCCGCGCCCGTCACTGTTCACGCCCGCCGGCCCGGGCGAGCACACCGGCGCGCCGGCGGTCCCGCCCGCGGAGGCGCGGACGGCACCGCTGGCGGAGCCGCCGATCGCCCCGGCGGTGCCGTCGCCCGATCGGGTTACGCCGGCGGACGAGGCGACCACCTCGCTGTTCGCGCCAACCTCCCCGCCGCCCGAGCCGACCACGTCGCTGTTCGCACCGACCTCACCGGCGCCCGAGCCCACCACCACGCTGTTCCCATCGGCCGAGGCGACCACCTCGCTGTTCCCGCAGGCCGAGCCGACCAGCTCGCTGTTCGAGCCGACCGCGCCGGCCGCCACCGCGGACGAGCCGGGCACGTCGGTGTACGCGCCGACCACCGCGGACGAGTCGGCCACGTCGGTGTTCGCGCCGACCGCCGCCGCCGGGCCCGTGCCGCCTGAGAAGCCGACGTCCGCCGGCAGCACCCCGGAAGCCGACTTCGTGCCGGCGAACGAGGTGGAGGAGGAGTTGCTGGCCGCAGCCAGCAGCGGCAGCACGGACGGTTTCCTCACCACCCTGCTGCTGGCCCGGGTGCTGCTGCCGGTCGCAGCCGACTCGGCGGCGGGCAGCCGTCCGGGGGACGCCGGCTTCGTCTGGCGTACGGAGCAGATCGACGGCGGGACCTACGTGGTCGTCCACACCTCGCCCGAGCGCCTGGCGGACCGGGCCGGCGGCCCGGTCGAGACGGTACGGGTCAAGTTCGTCCAGCTCATCCGCCGCTGGCCGGACGTGAGCTGGTCGTTCGCCGTGAACCCGGGCACACCCGTCGGGGCGACGTACCCGGGCGAGCAGGTTCTCGCGCTCGCCAACTGGGCCGCCGAGGTGGGGCTGGGCGACGATCCCGAGACCGAGCCGGAGCCGGCCGTCGCCGCACCGGAGCCGGCGACCGAACCCCGGCCCGCCCCGCCGCCGGTGGACCCGACCCGCCCGGTGACCATGCAGAAGGCGATCGCACCGAGCCAGCTCGCCTACTACCTGGAGCGGGGCTACGACCGGGTCTCCGGCTTCGTGCACCGGGCCAGCGAGCTGGCCCACCTCGGCACCCCCGCCGAGCTGTACGACGCGCTCGGGCTCGGCCACGCCGGCTCGCCGTTCTCCCGGGACGCCGAGGAGATCTACGTGCTGCGCTGGCCGGCCTACCGGCCGAGCCTCTACCGCATCCCGTACGGCGGGCAGAACGAGGCCGCGATGCGGGCGATGGAGGGCTGGGTGCTCGAGCGGCCCCCGTTCCGCGGCAACGGCTTCGCCCCGGGGGAGAGCAGCGACGTGGTCGCCGAGTTCAAGGTGGACAGTGCCCGGCTGCCGCACGGTGCCGAGCTGTGGCGGATCGGCGCGGACCGCAGCGAGCGGGTGGTCGCCGTGCTGGACACCGACGAGCTGTTGTGGCGCCGGGCGGGTGACGCGTGACCCGCGACGGCTATGTGGCCCGCTGGCGGGGCCGGGAATACCAGGCCAGCCCGGACGGCGGCGACGTCCGCCTGTACCAGCCGGAACCGGGCGAGGGCTTCACCGAGGTACGCCCCGGCCGGCACGTCCGGGTGGTGCCGGTCGCCGAGGTCGAGGACCTGGCGTACGTGCGGACCACCTGCACCTGGCAGGGGCAGCCGTTCATCGTGCTGGCCGAGCACGACGGCTGGCTGCGGGTGGAGTACACCGGCGGCCGCTGGCCGGTGGCCCAGGGGATGGGGCTGGAGGCCTTCGACTTCGGCGTCTACCAGGGCTGGGCGCCCGCGAACGAGGTGACCGACCTGCGCGAGCAGCGGGTCTGAGTCAGGACTTCGTCCAGCGCAGGATCTCGCCGAGCACCAGGTCCCGGGCCTCCACGTGCGGGAAGTGGCCCACGCCGTCGAGCAGCCGCCACTCGTAGGGGGCGGTCACGTAGCGGCCGGAGCCCTGGGCGGTGCGGGGCAGCGAGGCCCGGTCGAGCGCGCCGTGCAGCTGCAGGGTCGGGGTGACCAGCGGCTTCTGCATCAGCCGGACGAACCGGTAGCCGTGCAGCCGCAGCACCGACCGGAACGCCCAGCGGTAGCCCTCCATCGCGCAGAACGCCGCCTGCGGGATCTGCATGGCCACCCGGCAGCACCGGGCGTACGCGTCGAAGTCGGGCCCGTTCACCCAGCGCGGCCCGCCCCAGCGGCGCAGCATCGCCTCCACCTCGGCGGCGTCGTCGCGGGTCAGCACGTGCTCGTAGCGGGGGAGCTGGAACTTCAGCGTGGGGGTGGACGCGGTGAACTGGCCGCGCGGGTCGGCGAAGATGGCGGCCCGCAGCCGCAGCGGGTGCGGCGCGCCGAGCACCACGAGTCGCCGGACCAGGGTGGGGTGGAACGACGCGGCGGTCCAGGCGATGAGGCCGCCCGCACCGCTGCCCACCAGGGTGGCCGACCGCTCGCCGAGGGCCCGGATCAGCCCCGCCACGTCGGCGGCGAGGGTGTAGCCGTCGTACCCCCGGGGTGGCTTGTCGCTCGCGCCGTAGCCCCGCAGGTCGACCGCGACCGCGCGGAAGCCGGCGTCGGCGACGGCCGGCAGCATCTCGTGCCAGGCGTACCAGTATTCGGGGAAGCCGTGCAGGAAGAGCACCATGGGGCCGGTGCCGGCCTCGACGACGTGGAAGCGGCTGCCGTTCGCGCCGACGAACCGGTGCGTCCACGGCCCCTCGGGGAGCACGCAGGACTCGTCGGCGGGTCCGCCACGCTGGTCGGTCATGGGGCACAGCCTAGGGCCGGCATCGCGCGGGCGACCCCGCAGGTGCGCAGGATCAGGGGATTTTCCGGGGCATCGCCGGACGGCCCGCGGCCGCCCGGGTGCCGGAAAGGGCGATGCCCGGGCAGGTGACCTGCCCGGGCATCGCGGGGTGTAGCGGTGATCAGCGGCTCAGGAGAAGCGGACCTTCAGCGAGGTGCCGTTCTGCTGCAGAACCTTGACCTTGACACCGGCGCCCGGGAGCTTGACGCCGTGGTTCGGCAGCTCCGGGTACCAGTACTGCTTGGTGTCGTCGAACAGCGGCTGCGCGGCCTGGCCACGGACGTACTGCGGCTGGCTGTTGATGTGCAGCGTGAACGAGTCCGCCTTCTTGAGGCTGAACGGCGCGTCGTAGACCTGGACGCGGGCCCGCCACGGGGCGCCGGTCAGGTTGTAGATCGGCCGCGGGTGCGCGTCGATGATCAGGTTACGGCCCTCGCCCGGGTGCTCGAAGGTGTCGTTGTCCGCGTACCGGAGGTTCCAGTACGAGATCAGCAGACCCTCCTGGTACGCGTAGTGGTCCACCCAGTCCGGGCGGGTGTTCGCGTAGCCGAAGTAGTACGGGCCGGTCTTCAGGTACTTGTCGTACGAGACGTACGACCGGTTGCCGGCGATGTAGTAGTTGTCGAAGAGCCGGGTGTAGCTCTCCCCGGTGATGCTCCAGCCGTCGAGCGCCCAGTCCCCGGCACCGTTCTCGGCGCCGTCGCTGAGCAGGGTCTGGCTGTCGGCGGTCACGGTGATCGCGTCACCGAAGAAGCCGCCCACAGAGAGGCCACCGTCGGTGATGTAGTGGAACCGGAACTGCACGACCTTGCCGGCCGCCGCGTTCAGCGGGATGTTGATGTCCACCCACTTGCCCGCGCTGCTGCCGGTGAGACCCGGCGTCGGGTCGTTCTGGGACACCGGCGGGATCGGCTTGCCGTCGACCGTGCCGGGCAGCGCGGCCCAGGTCTTGCCGCCGTCCAGCGACGCCTCGAAGAAGAGGTAGTCGAAGCCGCTCTCGATGTTGAAGCGGCCCTTCATGGCCAGCGACGCCGAGGTCTTCCCGGTGAGGTCGATCGTCCTGGTCATGGTGTTGTCCAGGTCGTCGTCGTTACCGGAGAAGTACTGCTTGGTGCCCTCGAACGGAGCGCCGTACTGGAAGGTGTATTCCCGCTGCGGCAGCACCACGACCGCGGCCTGCGCCTTCTTGGAGTTGTACTCCTGCGGGCCCAGGTCCAGGTCGCGCTTCTGCCCGGCCTTGACCACCTCGTAGTCGAGCCAGCCGAGCTGGAGCTTGTTCCAGGCGCCGAGGTCGCCACCACGCTCGCCGATGCCCGCGTCGTTCTTGCCGCTGAGCCGGCTCTGGGCCATCAGGGTCCAGTGCTCGTTGTTGTTGTCCCCACCCCTGATGACGTTGTAGTCGTCCGGCAGGCCGAGGTCGTGGCCGTACTCGTGGTAGAAGACGCTGCGGCCACCGTTCTCCGGCTGGATCGTGTAGTCGCGGATCCAGACGCCGGTGTCGCCGATCTGGGTGCCGCCGATCGGGAAGTTCTCCGGACCGACCCGGGACGTGTTGTACGCCGACCAGCGGTGGCTCCAGATGGCATCCTCACCCTGGTGCGGGTCACCGTCGGCCTGGTCGCCGCCGGAGTGGACGATCTGGAAGTGGTCGATGTAGCCGTCCGGCTCGTTGAAGTTGCCGTCGCCGTCGTAGTCGAACCGGTCCCACTGGTCGAACGACTGCATGTCGGCCTTGATCTGGGCGTCGGTGCGGCCCTTGGCCTTCTGGTCGGCGACCCACTGGTTGGCGGCGTCGCGGATCAGGTCCCAGGTGTTCTGGCAGACGTTGCTGTCGCAGACGGCCGGGTCGTTGGCCGGGTTTTCCACGTCGTCGTCCGCCACCGGGTCGTCCGAGCGGCCGTAGCGGGCGGCGTTGTACTTGACCTTCACCCAGTCGGTGACCTGGCCGTCGACCGTGTAGCGGCCGGACGACTGGGCCTCGTAGTACTGCTTGAGCGACTCGTCGCCCGGGTTGGTCCCGAAGTACAGCTGACGGAAGTGCTCCGGGCTGTAGTTGGGCTGCCAGACGGTGGAGTTGTCCACGGCCCGGTTGGGCGCCGGGATCTCGTTGTGCCGCGGACCGTCGAAGCGCGTCGGGCCCGGGATATCCGGATTCTCATCCTTGTCCGGGTAGGCCGGGTCGCGCTCGTCGCCGAACTCGGCGAGGATCACGAAGATCTTGTCGGTCCGCTCCCGGGCGAGCTCGACGTACTGGTCCTTCTTGCCCGCCTTGGCGGTCCGGGCGCCGGCCGCCGCCGCCGCGCCGCCGCCGGCGGTCTCGCCGACCTTGACGACGGTGCTGCCGTTGATCTTCTGGGCCTTGGCCCGGCCGGACAGGACCTCGCTGAGGCCCTCCTGGCGGAGTGCCCGCCGCTTGTCCTCGAGCTTGTCCGGCAGATCGTGAGGGGCCTGCGGCTCGGCGGCCGCCGGAGCGGCAGTCGGCAGCTTCGGCGTCGGCGCGGCGCTGGCGGCCGTGCCGGCCACCAATCCCGTCGCCGTCAGCGAAAGCCCGAGCAGACCCACTGCGACTTTGCGCACGTGGTACCTCCGGTGTGAGGGAACCGGCCCAACGGGGGTAGGGGCCGGTGGAAGGTCCCCACAAGTGGGACCACTGGTGAAGATAAACATTCCCGTGACGCGTGGGAAGACAGGCGCGTCAATTTGTAGCAACTTTTTGTTGGGAAGGCTCCTCAGCGTCACATCAGAATCGGTCGATCGGCTCTTATGAGCTGGGGCGAAAGGCTTCGGGGTACGCGAAAGGGGCCGCCGGCGTCGCCGCCGACGGCCCCTCCCGTGTGGTGCTACCCGATCAGTTGCTGACCTTGACGACCATGTCGCTGGTCGGGGTGGTGCCCTGCTTCAGGATCTCGATCTTGGTGCCGGTGCCGGCGACCTTCACCGAGTTCCAGGGGTTGTTGCTGTTCCAGTACTTGTTGACCCCGCTGTCGGTGAACACCGGCGTCGGGTCGAGCTGCGGAACAGTTACCGCCACGTCGTTCTTGTGGAAGGTCTGCGCCGGCTTGGCGTACCGGCTGAACGTGGCGTCGTAGCCGTTACGCCGATTGGTGATGTTGCCCTGGTTGCCGACCTGGATCTTGCCCGGCCGAACGTCGACCGGCAGGTTCAAACCGTAGCCCGGGTGCTGCGACGTGTTGTTGTCGCCGTACGCGTAGTTCACGTACCAGACCAGCATGCCCGGCTGGACGGAGAACCGCTCCACCCAGTTCGGACGGCTGGCGAACCCATAGTTGTAGCCACCGGTCCGCAGCGTGTCGTCGTAACCGAAGTAGGTCCGGTTCTCGGCGATGTAGAAGCGGGGGTAGGAGTCGGTCACCGAGCCGCCCATCCGGGTCCAGCCCTTGGCGGTCCACTCCGCGGCCAGGGTCTCCGCGTCGTCGGTCCAGGCGACCGTGCCGTTCTTGGTCAGCGAGACGTTGTCCAGGAACGGGCCGGCCAGGTGCACGCCGCCGTCGCTGGCGTAGCGGTAGCGGAACGTCACGCTCTTGCCGGCGTACGCCGACAGGTCGTAGGTCAGGTCGACCCAGTTGCCGCTGGTGGAGCCGTCGACACCGGTCTCACCGGCGTCGATCAGCGAGTTGGACAGGGCGGCCCACGTGGCGCCGCCGTCGGTCGACACCTCGGCGTAGAGGTAGTCGTAGTCCTCCTCGATGTCCCACTGGGCCTTCGCGGTGATCGACGCGGACGTCGCGCCGGTCAGGTCCAGGGTGCGGGTCAGCGAGGAGTTCAGGTCGTCCGCGCTGCCACCCCACCACTCGTACGACCCGCCGAACGGCGTGTTGTAGTTCGTGGTCTGGGTCTGCGCGGGCAGGTTCACCACGACCGCCTGGGCCTTCGGCCCGTCGCTGTCGCCCGCCGGGCCGAGGGTCACCTGGGTGGTGCCCGAGCCGTAGTCGACGGTCGAGTGGTTCAGCCAGCCGAGGAAGAGCTTCGACCACGGGTCCATGTAGCCCGGGGTCGTACCGATGTCGTCGGTGCCGTGGCTCAGCCACGAACCCGAGGACATCAGGCTCCAGAAGCCGACGCCGTTGTCGCCACCCGCGGTGTCGTACAGGTCCGGCAGACCGAGGTCGTGACCGTACTCGTGGGCGAAGACGCCGAGGCCGCCGTTCTCCGGCTCCGTGGTGTAGTCACGGATCCAGAGCCCGGTGTCGCCGATCTGGACACCACCGGCCAGGTTGCCGGTGGGGCCGGCCTTGCCCTCGAGGTTGGGGAACGCCGCCCAGCGGTGCGACCAGATGGCGTCCTCGCCCTCGGCGCCGCCGCCGGCCTCCTCGCCCTCACCGGCGTGCACCGCCTGGAAGTGGTCGATGTAGCCGTCGGGCTCGTTGAAGTTCCCGTCGCCGTCGAAGTCGTAGCGGTCCCAGACGTCGAACTGCTTCAGGTAGTCCTTGATCTCCTGCGGCGTCTTGCCGGCCTTGGCCTGGGTGTCATACCAGGACGTGGCGGTGTCCTTGATGAAGTTCCAGTAGCCGTCGGCCTCGGAGATCTTGTTGCTGCCGTACCGCGCCTCGTTGAACGGGACGGTGATCCAGTCGCTGACGTCGCCGCCAACGGTGTACCGGCCACCCGACTGCTTCAGGTAGAAGTCCCGGAACGACTCGCCCTCACCGTAGAACATGTCCATGTAGTGCTCGCGGTGGAAGTCGGAGCGCCACATGGTGCTGTTGTCGTCGGTGGAGCTGCCGTCCCAGTTGCGGTCCGGCTCAGGGATCTGGTTGACCACCGGGCCGGCAGCTCCACCGGTACGGGGGTCGGTCTTGTCGCCGAAGTTGACCAGCATCGTGAAGATCGGGTCGGTCTTCGGGGCCTGCTGGTACTCGACGAACAGGTCGTCCTTGACCTGGATGACCTTCGAGCCGTTGCGCGTCTGAAGCTTGGCCTTGCCCGTCAGCAGGTTGGAGATCGCCTGCTTCTTGACTTCCCGCTGCTGATCCGACTTCGGATCCGCGAGGTTGTCCTTGCCGTGCTTCGCCTTCTCGACGCCGGGGGTGGGCTCCGCAGCCGGGGCGGCGGACGCCGGCGTCGTGACGACACCGGCTGCCAGCAGCGCGGCCGCGGCCGAGGCCAGGCCCACTGTGACTCGTCTCCTCAAAGGTCCTCCTCCTTTGTGGATCTGTTACATGACAGTGGCAGCCAAAGCCATCACTGTCATGTCATGCGTCACTCACAATGACAGGTGTTTGCATCGTTGTCACCGGTCAATCACCCGATCATTTCGCTCTTTTTCCCGGGCAAAACGGGGCGAAAGCCGCCGGCAATTGGGCGCCGGTTCACATGACGTTTCGATCCCGATCACCGAGCGTGGCGGCGATTATGAGGTCCCCAAAGGGGAGCGCAGCGGCACTGGAAAATGTCACACGACTGCAGCGGAAAACTGTCCGGGTGTAAGAAGGGCGGGGCCCGTCCGGAGCAGTGTGCTCCAGACGGGCCCCGCCGTGTGGTTCCGACGCGCCTCGGCGTGTCAGGTCACGGTTTCGGTGGGGTCACCCACACCATGGCGTACGCGTTGTCCCGGGCCGCCCACTTGATGGTGATCGAGACGCCGTACGCGACGCCCGCGTCACGCGGGTTGCCGGTGCCCAGCACGATGGCCCCGCCGCCGAGCGTCGAACCGTAGTAGTCCGTCGCCGGCGTGCCGTCCGGGTTGACCACCCGGGTCGTGTACTTCGCGTTGCCCTTGGACGGGATGACCACCGACGCGTCGTTGTCCCGGGCGTACGCGGAGCCGTCCCGGATCTCGATGCCCGGGTACCACCCCTTGGCGTCGGTGAATCCCTTGACCGGCGCCTGGGCGTGGAACTTCGTGCAGTACTCGCTGTACGGCTCGTCCGCCGCCTCCAGGCACTCCCGGAACGGGTACGTCGGCTTCAGGGTGAAGGCCGCGTTGGACGACTGCGGGCGGCTGGGCAGGTTGTCCAGCACCGACGGGTCCTTGACGGCCGCCTCGCCCTTGCGGCGCAGCGGGTCGTTGTGCGAGTCGACGATCAGCAGACCGCCCTTGGCCCCGTAGCTGGGCAGCGCGGTCATCTGCGCCGTGACGTGGTTGACGTCGCCCAGCTCCGTGTCCCGGTACCAGACCAGCATGCCCGGGGCGTTGTACGCGATCCGGTCGACCTTCCACGCCTCGTGCGAGTAGATCGTGTCGTACGCGTACTTCAGGCCCTTGTCGAAGCCGTCGAAGTTGCGCCACTCGGCCAGGTAGTAGTGCGACTTGACCTGGGTGCCCGAGTCGGTGTGCCAGCCCGCGCCGCTGGTGTCGGTGAAGGTGCCACCGGTCTGGGTCCAGCCGTTGGCGCCGCCCTCGACGTCGTCGCTCCAGGTGGTGGCGCCGCCGCCGGTGACCGAGAAGTCGTCGGCGAACCAGCCGCGCTCCTCGAACGCCTCGTCGGTGGCGTACCGCAGCCGGACCTGGACGGTCTGGCCGGCGTACGACGACAGGTCGACGTAGTCGTGCCGCCAACCGCCGGTGGTGCCGGTCAGGCCGTACTTCTTGTTGCCGAAGTCGACCATCCGCCCGTTCGGGTCGGCGTAGCCGTCGTCAGTGGTGACGAGCTTGCCGGTGTCGTCGTACACCTTCCGCTCGGTCCAGGTGGCGCCGCCGTCGGTGGACACCTCGACGAAGCCGTAGTCCCAGTCGGCCTCGATGACGTAGTTGTTCCACATCCAGAACTTCGCGTCCGCGGCGTTCGGGACGGTCACCGTCCGGCTCAGCTTGACGTCCGCCCAGCTCTGGTCGGCGCCCGAGTACCACATGTTGGCGCCGCTGTGCGGCTGCGCCAGCGTGATCACCTTGTCCGGCAGGTCGATCTTGATGCCGTCCTCGGTGCCGACCGGCGTCCGCGACGTCTGGCCGAGCTTGACCAGCCGCGAGCGGTCACCCGCGCTGACGGTCAGCGGGTCGGCCCAGCCGAGCACCCACTTGTCCCAGAGGCCCATGTGGGTCGGCAGCGCCTGGAAGATCTCGCCGGTGTGCGAGCCCGAGGCCATCAGGTCCCAGAAGTCGACGTCCGAGTCGGCGTTGCCGGAGGTGTCGTAGAGGTCCGGCAGACCAAGGTCGTGGCCGAACTCGTGGGCGAACACGCCGACGCCGGCGTCCTCCGGCTGCACGATGTAGTTCGACACCTTCAGGTTGGTGCCCGGGATCGTGTAGCCGCCGGCCACCGTCGAGGAGTGCGCCCAGACCGAGTAGACGCCCACGTCGCCGCCGCCGCGGGACTTGCCCTGGTTGGCGTGCACCAGCACCAGGTGGTCGACCACACCGTCCGGCTCGTTGACGTTGCCGTCGCCGTCGCGGTCGCTCTGGTCCTCGATGTCGTAGTCGGCCCACGGGAAGCTCGGGTCCGCGGCCGCCAGCGCGTCGATGGCGTCGGTGGCGAGCCGGCCCGCGCCCTGCGGGTTGTCCGGGTGGCCGTTCATCGACTGCTCGCGGCCGGCGACCCAGTTGCCGTTCTCGTCCTGGAAGCAGCGGGAGGCCGCGTACCAGCCCTCCGAGTGCGGCACCGTGATCCACGGGCTCGCCTGCCCGTCCACCGTGTACGCGCCCTTGGACATCTCCAGGTACATGTTGTGCATGGTCCGCCCGGCGAGGCTGATGCCCGGCTTGCCGTCCGGCCCCTTGAGGTCCTTCCGGACCCGCTCAGTGATGCCCTGCTTCGTGTAGAGCATCTTGTCGTAGTGGGCCGGTGAGAAGTCCGGCACCCACATCGAGTTGTTGTCCTTGTGCGGCAGCGTGGCCGGGTTGGGGATCGTGTTGTGCCGCGGCCCGTTCTGGACCGTGCCCGGCACGCAGGTCCGGTCCTCGAAGACGGTCCTGGGGACCATCACGTTCGTGAAGTCGTCGTTCGCCTTGTCGTTGAACTCGACGAGCAGGGTCAGCAGCTTCGCGGTCTGGGTGCTCTTGGCCTGCTTGATCCGGCGCGGGCTCTGGCCCGTCCGGATCGCCTTGGCCTCCACCCTGGCCAGTTCCCGCGCGGCGATGGGGTTGCCCCCGGCGTACTTGCGGTCGTAGGCCCGGGCCTCGTCCGCCGCCGCGGTGAAGACGCCGTCCCGACCCTTGACCTCCTTGCCGCCGGTGTCCGGCTGCACCTCGGGCTCGGCGTAGTTGATGTAGTGCTCGTCGGCTCCGATCGTGACCGGCGCGGGGCCGGACGTCTGGGCGGCCGCGCTGCCCGTCACGGTCAGCGACGTGGCGGCGAGGGCGATGGCGGGTAGCGCGACGAGTAGGCGTCGGCGCGACCCGGTGCGTGCGGATGTGTGCATGCCACTCCGTTCGTAGGGCATGGGGGCAGAGAGTCGGCCGGCCGGTCGTCGTAGTGACGTCCGTCTAACCCGTCCGATGCGGCTGAACCTAAATGAGAAGGGACCCTCACCGACAGGGGTGAACTGCCCCTCTGCCCGTTCAGCCCGCCGCCCCTCCACCGAACTTCCGACGCGTGGTGGGAAAACGACGATGGGTGACGGCCCGTCCGGACCGTCACCCACCTCGGGGTACGCCTGTCGTCAGTCCTCGTCGGACTTGCCGCCACCCATGCCGGAGGAGATCAGGTCCATCACCGAGGAGTCCTGGAGAGTGGTGACGTCGCCGAGCGACCGGTTCTCCGCGACGTCCCGCAGCAGCCGGCGCATGATCTTGCCGGAGCGGGTCTTCGGCAGCTCGGGCACGAGCATGATCTGCCGCGGCTTGGCGATCGGGCCGAGCGTCTTCGCCACATGGTTGCGCAGGTCGGCGATGAGCCGCTCGCCGGCCTCACCGGAGATGTCCGTGCTGCCGCGCGGGATGGCGAACGCCACGATCGCCTGGCCGGTGGTCGGGTCGGTCGCGCCGACCACCGCCGCCTCGGCCACCGACGGGTGGCTGACCAGCGCCGACTCCACCTCCGTGGTGGAGATGTTGTGGCCGGACACCAGCATCACGTCGTCGACCCGGCCGAGCAGCCAGATGTGCCCGTCGTCGTCCTTCTTCGCCCCGTCACCGGCGAAGTAGACCCAGTCGGCCCCGTGGTTGGCGCCGGCCCCGAAGCGCGACCAGTAGGTCTCGATGAAGCGGTTGTCGTCGCCCCAGATGGTGCGCAGCATCGACGGCCACGGCTCCCGGAGCACCAGGTAGCCGCCACCGCCGTTGGGCACCGACTGGCCCTGGTCGTCCACCACGTCGGCGGCGATGCCGGGCAGCGGGGTCATGGCCGAGCCGGGCTTGGCCTCGGTGACGCCCGGCAGCGGGGAGATCATGATCGCGCCGGTCTCGGTCTGCCACCAGGTGTCGACGATGGGCAGCTCGCCCCGGCCGATGTGCTGCCGGTACCAGATCCACGCCTCCGGGTTGATCGGCTCACCGACGCTGCCCAGCAGGCGCAGCGAGGAGAGGTCGTACCCGGCGGGGATGTCTTCGCCCCACTTCATCATGGTGCGGATCAGGGTCGGCGCGGTGTACAGGATGGTCACCTTGTACTTGTCGACGATCTCCCAGAACCGGCCCTTGTGCGGGGTGTCCGGGGTGCCCTCGTACATGACCTGGGTGGCGCCGTTGGAGAGCGGGCCGTAGACGATGTAGGAGTGCCCGGTGACCCAGCCGATGTCGGCGGTGCACCAGTAGACGTCGGTCTCCGGCTTGAGGTCGAAGACCGCGTGCGTGGTGTACGACGTCTGGGTGAGGTAGCCGCCGGTGGTGTGCAGGATGCCCTTCGGCCGGGCGGTGGTGCCGCTGGTGTAGAGGATGTACAGCGGGTGCTCGGCGTCGAACGGCTGCGCGGTGTGCTCCGGCGAGGCCGTCTCCACCGTCTCGTGCCACCAGTGGTCCTTCGCCGACCAGGCGACCTCCTCGCCGGTGCGGCGGACCACCAGCACGTGCTCCACCGACGGGCAGTTCGCCACCGCCTCGTCGACGGTCGGCTTGAGCGCGGAAGGCTTGCCCCGGCGGAAGCCGCCATCCGCGGTGATCACCACCTTGGCGCTGGCGTCCTGGATCCGGTTGGTCAGCGCGTCGGCCGAGAAACCGCCGAAGACCACGCTGTGCGTGGCGCCGATCCGCGCGCAGGCGAGCATCGCCACCGCGGCCTCGGGGATCATCGGCAGGTAGATCGCCACCCGGTCGCCGGCCGTGACGCCCAGCTCGGTCAGCGCGTTCGCCGCCTGGCAGGTCAGCTTGTGCAGGTCCGCGTAGGTGACGGTGCGGGTGTCACCCGGCTCGCCCACCCAGTGGATCGCCACCTTGTCGCCGCGGCCGGCCTCCACATGCCGGTCCAGGCAGTTGTACGCCACGTTGAGCTGACCGCCCACGAACCACTTCGCGAACGGCGCGTTCGACCAGTCCAGCACCTGGTCCCACTGCCGGGCCCAGTGCAGCCGCCCGGCCTGGCGCTCCCAGAAGGCGAGCTGGTCCTCGGCCGCCTCGCCGTATGCCTCCGCGGTCACGTTGGCGTTCGCGGCGAGCTCGGCCGGCGGCGGGAACTGGCGCGTCTCGTTCAGCAAGTTGGCCAATGCCTCGCTCATGCGGTGACTCCTTCATCGCGTGACCTGCGTCTCCTACCCGGGAGAGGTTAGTCCCGGCCCACCCCCCGCCGCGACCGCCCGCCCAACCGTCACGCGCCCAGTAGCCCTCCGCGCGCGCCGAGCTGTCAGGAAAGGGCCCCCTGTCAACGCCTCCGGTGGAGAAGGGTTCCCTTCGCACCGCTCGGCCGGCGGGCGGCGGGCGTGGTTCTGGTCGCGTTCGGGGCGGCTGGCGCTCCGGCGGGGTGCGGGGATCGCTAGCGTGGCGGGGTGACCACCGACCCGCTCGCCCCGCTGCTCGCGCTCGCCGACATCGCGCCCGCCGTCGAACGCGCCCGCGACCGGGTCGACCAGGCCCACCGGCACCGCGCGCTGCGGCGCCAGGGCGGCCAGGTCGCCGCCGAGGTCAGCCTCCGCTCGGCCGTGGCCAGCGCCGCGCTGGAGGGCCGGGTGCACGACCGCGAGGAGGTGCGCGCCGGCACGGTCACCGATCCGCTGCTCCAGGGCGCGCTGCGGGTGGCCGGGGCGCTGCCCGGACTGAGTGAACTCTGGCCGAAGGCGCCACGCCAGGCCCTCGCCCGGCTGCACGTGCTCGCGGCCCGCGACGTCGTCGCCGAGGCGGAGCTGGGCCGCCCGGTGGCCGACCCGGTGGTGGCGGCCCGCCTCGACGGGCTCGCCGGGCTGGTGGCCGGAGGCACGAAGGTGCCGCCGCTGGTGCTGGCCGCCGTGGTGCACGGCGAGCTGCTCAACCTGCGCCCGTTCGCCGGCCCGTCCGGGGTGGTGGCGCGCGCCGCCGCCCGGCTGGTGCTGATCTCCACCGGGTTCGACCCGCGGGGACTGGTCGCCGTCGACGTCGGCCACCGTGAGCGGGAGCCCGAGTACGTCGGCGCGGCCGGCGCCTTCGCCACCGGCACCCCCGACGGGCTGCGCTCCTGGCTGCGCCACTACATGGCCGCCGTGGAGGTCGGCGCGGAGCAGATCACGCTCATCGGCGACGAGATCCTCGCCGCGTCCTGATCTGTCGCGGTCGCGGGGTCAGGCGGTCGGGGTGGCGGCGCGGGTGCGGCGGTGCCGCCCGTACCAGGCGATGCCGATGGCGACGCCCACGCCCACACCGAGGGCCGCCGCGGCGACCGGCACGGCCGGGCGCTCCCGCAGGCGCCGGCCCAGCGGCACCGGGTGCCGGAACTCCAGCACCGGCCAGGAGTTCTCCACGGCCAGCTTGCGCAACGCCCGGTCCGGATTGACCACGGTCGGGTGGCCCACGCACTCCAGCAGCGGCCGGTCGCTGTACGAGTCGGAGTAGGCGTACGAATCGGCGAGGTCGTAGCCGCGGGCCAGGGCCAGTTCGCCGACGGCGTCGACCTTGCGAGGGCCGGCCGCGTAGAACTCGACCTCGCCGCTGTAGCGGCCGTCCGCCACCGCCATCCGGGTGGCGATCACGTCGGTCACCCCGAGCAGCTTGCCGATGGGGCGGACCATCTCCTCGCCGGAGGCGGAGACCAGCACCACGTCCCGCCCGGCGGCCTGGTGCTCCTCGATCAGGGCGGCGGCCTCGGCGTACACGTAGGGGTTGATCAGCTCGTGCAGCGTCTCCGCGACGATCTGGCGGACCTGTTCCACCGGCCAGCCCTTGCAGAGCGTGGCGAGGTAGTCCCGGGTGCGGGCCATGGTCTGCTCGTCGGTGCCGCCCAGCCGGAACATCAGCTGCGCGTACGCCGACTTGACCACGTCACGGCGAGTGATCAGCCCGTCCCGGTAGAACGGCCGACCGAACGCCAGTGCGCTCGACTTGGCGATGACGGTCTTGTCGAGATCGAAGAAAGCGGCACTTCGGCCCACGGCGCGAAAGTCTAGCCGGACGGGGCACGGTCATCGGGTCCCCGGGGCCTCCGGGAGCGGGCTGATCGGGGTGCGCCACTCCTCTGAGTGACGGCGGTCACACACTCGTACCACGAATTAGCGTTGCGTGGAGTGGACACCACTCGACGTATAAGGGTCCATTGCGGCATGCTTGTCCTCGCGACGAGAGTTCACGTCCCGTCGATTACGAAGGCTCTCGGCGGTTGCACCCCCCGTGACCGCTGAGTGGGTTCGGCTCGACCCCCCCGGAGCCGAACCTCACGACGACCCCCGTCTCCCCCCGACGGGGGTCGTCCCTTTCCGGCGTGATCCGGACCGGACATCGGCGAAGGGGCCACTAGCCGGCGGCCACCGCGAAGCCGAGGAAGATGACGACGGCGCCGGGCAACGCGAGCGCCCGCTGCCGGTTCGATCTGCCGACCAGCACGACGGCCAGGACGCCGAGCGTGACGTCGATGGCGACGTTCCACCCTGCGCCCAGTCGGTGACCGGGGTCGCCGGCGCGGCCGGCGAACCGTGCCGCTTCCTCGAAGAAGACGGCGGCCGGCAGTGCGGTCCCGAGGATCTGCCGCGCGCCGTCCCGGCGCGACCAGTCGCCGCCGACGCCGAAGACCACCCCGGGGAGAACACCGAAGGCGTGGCCGGGCTCCCGTCGCGAACACTCCCGCCGCCATCGGCGAAGTAGGGATGAGCCCTCGGCCGTGCAGGAGGGGTGTGGAACAGAAGGAGAATTCATGGGTGTGGTGACACGAGACGTGTGCACCGCCGCCGAGGAGACCGACGCGGAGATCATCCGCCGGATGCACGGGGATCCGGCGGTGTTCGACGGCATCTTCGACCGCTACTACCCGGCGATCCACGGCTATGCGACCCGGCGACTGGGCCGGAACCTGGCCGACGACGTGGCGGCGGAGACGTTCCTGGTCGCGTTCGACCACTGGCGGCGGTACGACACCACGCAACAGAGCGCCCGGCCCTGGTTGTTCGGCATCGCGTCCAACCTCATCGCGGGGCACCAGCGGGCCGAAGCGCGGCGGTACCGGGCGCTGGCCCGGGCGGAGCACACCACCACCGCCGACCGGGACAGCCACGACGGGCCGGCCGACCGGGTGGTCGTACGGCTGGACGCCCAGGCCGTGCGCGGACGGCTCGCGGCGGCGCTGGAGGAGATCGCGCCGGCCGACCGGGAGGTGGTGCTGCTGGTCGCCTGGGCGGACCTGACCTGCGAAGAGGTGGCCCGCGCGCTGGAGATCCCCGCCGGCACCGCCCGGTCGCGGCTGCACCGGGCGCGCAAGAGGTTACGGGCGGCGCTGGGTGGCGTCGACCCGACGGCAACCGGAGAGGATTCGGAGTGATCGACGACATCACCGCGCTGCGGGCGAGCTGGAGCGAGGTCGAGCCGCCCTCGCCGGAGGCCCAGGACCGGGCCCGGGCGGCGCTGCTGGCCCGGATCACCGAACGCGGGGCCACCGTGCCGAGCCGGCCGCAGCGGCACGGCCGACGCCTGCCGGGCTGGGCCTGGCGGTCCGGCCTCGCCGCTCTCGGGGCGGCCGCCCTGGTCGCCGGGGTGGTCGCGGTCGGCGGCCTCGGCCCGGCGACTCCGCCGGCACGTTCGACGCCGTACGTGGCGAGCGGGCCGGTCGCGCAGACCTTCGAACTGGCCGCCGTGCACGCCGAGACCGAACCGTTCACGCCACCGCGCCCCGGCCAGTGGACCTACGTCGAGCTGAGAATGGTCCGCGGCAAGATCGCCCAGGACAAGGGCCAGGCCACCCGCGAGACCACGCGGTCGTGGCAGCGGGCCGACGGCCGGCAGAGCGCCGTCATGGTCGACGGCAGGCTCGAAGTCACCACGGAGAGTTCAGACCTGCCGCAGGTCATGCCGCCGCAGGACTACCCGACGCTGGCCGGGCTGCCCACCGATCCGCGGGCGCTGCTCGGCTGGCTGCGCGCCCGGAGCCAGTCCGGCAAGGACGGCGACGCCGTCTCGTACCTTCTGATCGAGTCGATGCTGCGGGACAACGTGCTGCCGCCCGGCGTGAAGGCGACCCTGCTGCGGGCCCTGGCCCTGATCCCGGGTGTCACCCGGTCCACCGGGCCGGTCGACTTCGACGGCCGCCCGGCGGTCGCGATGGGGATGGTGCAGGACGGCTGGCGGCAGGAGGACATCCTGCTCGACCCGACCACCCACGAGTTCCTCGGCAGCCGGACCGTCGTGGTCGAGGACCACACGACCCCGGAGGGGGTCAGCCTGAAGAAGGGCGACGTCGAGGTCGAGCTGATCCGGGTTAGCGGGAAGATCGTGGACGCGCCGGGCCAGACCGGCTGACCCATCGGGTACGGGGACCAGGTTCCGCCCTGGTCGGTCGCCTGTCACCGCTCCGAGCCGGGTTGGTCTCGGGAGCGGTGGCAGGTGACCGGTCTGGCGGGACACCGCATACCGGACAGCGCCATAGCAGATCAATCCGGTGGCCGAGGTCTATCCACAGACGTCATGGCCGTCCACAGGGGAGGCGGAACCGGGCGAGGACTCGCCGCTTTCGGCGGCAGGCTGCTCCGCGGCACGTCCGAGTCCGACCGCTGGAGGCCGCCATGCCGCCCCGTACCCCGTTGCCGCCCTACCGTCGGCTGCCCCTGCTCGTCACCGCTGACGGCGACCTCCTCGACGAGCTGCTGCGGCTCGCCGCGGCGGGTGGCACCGAGGTCGAGCTGGCCGCCGACCCCGCCGCTGCCCGGGCCCGCTGGACGCCGGCGCCGCTGGTGCTGGTCGGCGCCGACCAGGCGCAGGCCTGCCTGCGGGCCCGCCTGCCACGCCGGCCCCGCACGGTGCTGGTCGGTCGCTCCGACCAGCTCGATCCGGGTACGCAGGTCGCCGAGCTGATCGGCGCCGAGCACGTCGCCACCCTGCCCGCGGCCGAGCCCTGGCTGGTCGACCGGTTCGCCGAATGCGCGGGCGAGCCGCCCGGCGGTAACCCGTCCCGGGTCGTGGCGGTGCTCGGCGGGCGGGGCGGCGCCGGAGCCAGCGTGCTGGCCGGGGGCCTCGCCGTCACCGCGGCGCGGGCCCGGCTGCGCACCCTCCTGGTGGACGCCGACCCGCTCGGCGGCGGCCTCGACCTCGTGCTCGGCTGGGAGCAGCTCGAGGGGCTGCGCTGGCCCGGGCTCACCGGCACCGACGGCCGGATGGACCCGCCGTCGCTGGTCCGGGCCCTGCCCAGCCGTGGCGACCTGGTGGTGCTCTCCTGGGACCGGGGCGCCCTGCGGCACCTGCCGGCCGAGGCGATGGCCGCCACCGTCGACGCCGCCCGCCGGGGCCGGGACATGGTCGTCCTCGACCTCCCTCGGCACCTGGACGACGCGGCCGTGGTCGCCCTCCAGGCGGCCGACCGGGCGCTCATCGTCGTACCGGCGGAGCTGCGGGCCACCGCCGCCGCGGCCCGGGTGGTCGCCCTGGCCGCTCCGCACTGCGCCGACCTGGCGGTGATCGTGCGGGGCCCCGCCCCGGGGCGGCTCAAGGCCGGCGAGGTGGCCCGCGCGCTCGGGTTGCCGCTCGCCGGCACGCTCCGGCCCGAGCCGGGGCTCTGCCGGGGGCTGGAACGCGGCGAGGCGCCGGCCGCCAGCGGGAAGGGCCCGCTCGCCGTGCTCTGCCAGCGACTCCTCGACGAGCTGACCGACGTGTCCGCAGCGGGTGCGGCGTGAGCGGCCCGGCCGATTCCGGGGACCTGGCCGTCCGCGTCCGGCACCGGTTCGCCGCCGAGGCCACCCCGGTCACGCCCGCGGCCATCGTCTCCGCCGTACGCGCCGAGCCGGACGCCGCCGTGCTCGGCGACACCGCCCTGCTCCGGATCGCCGACCGGGTTCACGACGACCTCGTCGGCGCCGGTCCACTCGCACCGCTGCTGGCCGACCCGCAGGTCACCGACGTGCTGGTGAACGGCACCCGGGTCTGGGTCGACCGGGGGCGAGGGCTGCAGCAGGTGGCCGTGCCGCTCGGCACGGTCGACGACGTACGCCGGCTGGCCCAGCGCCTCACCGCGGCAGCCGGGCGCCGGCTCGACGACGCCTCGCCGTACGCCGACGCCCGGCTGCCCGACGGCACCCGGCTGCACGCCGTGCTGCCACCGGTGGCGACCGACGGGCCCTACCTGTCGCTGCGCACCTTCCGGCAGCGGCCCTTCACCCTCGACGAACTGGTCCGGCAGGGCACCGTGCCCCGGCCGGTCGCCCCGCTGCTCGCCGCCGTGGTGGCCGCCCGCTTGGCGTACCTGGTGACCGGCGGCACCGGCTCCGGCAAGACCACCCTGCTCAACACGCTGCTCGGGCTGGTGCCGGGGACCGAGCGGATCGTGCTGGTCGAGGACGCCGCCGAGCTGCGGCCCGTGCATCCCCACGTGATCGGCCTCCAGGCGCGGACGTCGAACGTGGAGGGCGTCGGGGCGGTCGGGCTGAGTGACCTCGTCCGGCAGGCGCTGCGGATGCGGCCGGACCGGCTGGTGGTGGGCGAGTGCCGGGGCGCCGAGGTGGTCGACCTGCTCGCCGCGTTGAACACCGGCCACGACGGCGGGGCCGGCACGCTGCACGCCAACGCCCCGACGGACGTGCCGGCCCGGCTGGAGGCGCTCGGGATGCTCGGCGGCCTGCCCCGGGCCGCCCTGCACGCCCAGGTCGCCGCCGCGCTCCAGGTCCTCCTGCAGGTCCGGCGGACCACCGAGGGTCGGGTGCTGGAGTCGGTCGGCCTGCTCCTCCCCGAGGGACCCGAGCGGATGGTCACGGTGGTCCCCGCCTGGGTACGCGGGCGCGGGCTCGGTCTCGCCGCCCGACCGCTCGGCGCCCTGCTCCGCGAGCGGGGCGTGGCCGTGCCGCCGATCCTCTGCGCGGTGTGGCCCGGCTCGGCGGGTCCGTCGTGACCGGTCAGGTGTGGCTGGTGGCCGTGCTCCTGGCCGGCGCAGCGGCGGCGGTCGCGTGGCCGGTACGCGCCAACCGCGTCCGGCAGCATGCCGTCCTCGATCTGGGGATTCGCCCCGCTCAGGGTGGCCCCCGGCCGGTGTGCGCCGGCCCTGTTGCCGGGCCCGGGCCGGTGGTGCGGGCGCCCATCCCTCACCGGCCGGCCACGGTGCTCGGACGTCCCGCCGACCGTCCCCTTCCAGGCCGGCCGCCGGGGCGGCGCGACCCGACCCGCCCGACCACCGGACCCGTCCCGACCGATCGTGCGCGCCGGCCCCGGATGGGCGTCGCTCTGGTCCCCACCGATCGCGCGCTGGCGACCGCTCAGGTTTCCACCGGTCGCACCCTCCGGTTCCGGCTGGCTGCCGTTCTCACCCCCACGGATCGCCCGCCCCGGCTCCGGCTGGCTGCCGCCGCTCTGGTCCCCGCCGATGGTGCCCCGCTGTCCGGGCGAGCCGCCCTGCCGGCGGCGGCCGTGGTCGGCGCCGGGGCCGGGGCGCTGCTCGGCGGCCCGGTGTCCGCGCTGGTGCTGGCCGCGTACGGCACGCTGGCGGCCCGGGCGGTGGTGCGCCGGCAGGCCCACCGGGCGGCCGGGCTGGCTCACCGCCGCTACCTGGACCAGCTCGGCGCGCTCGCCGCCGACCTGCGGGCCGGGCTGCCGGCCGGCGGCACGATCGGCGACGGCCCGCGGCGCACCGCCCGGTTGGCGCGAGCCGCCGTGCGGCTGGCCGACCGCACCGGAGCGCCCCTGGCCGAACTGCTCGAACGGGTCGAGGCCGACGCCCGGGCGGCGGACCGGGGTCTGGCCGCGGCAGCCGCGCAGGCGGCCGGCGCCCGGGCGACCGCCTGGCTGCTCGCCGCGCTACCGCTCGGCGGGATCGGGCTGGGGTACGCCATCGGCGTCGACCCGGTGGCCGTGCTCCTGCACACCCCGGTCGGCGGCGGCAGCGCCGTCGCGGCCGTCGCGTTGCAGATCGGCGGGCTGCTCTGGGCGGAGCGGCTCGGCGCGGCGCCCGGGCGGGCCGCCTGATGTCGCGGCAG
Source organism: Micromonospora sp. NPDC005299 (assembly GCF_042872345.1). Classification (NCBI taxonomy): domain Bacteria; kingdom Bacillati; phylum Actinomycetota; class Actinomycetes; order Micromonosporales; family Micromonosporaceae; genus Micromonospora; species Micromonospora sp. NPDC005299. The sequence goes on along the minus strand of NZ_JBIAKG010000003.1, from coordinate 106,937 downwards.
GTGGTGGCCGCAGCGTGCCTGGGCGCGGCGGCGTTGCTCCTGGTCGCGTCCGGGTCGGCCGTCCGTCCGGCACGGCGGCTGCGCCTCCTCACGCTCGCCCGGCGGGCGGAGTGGAGCCGCCCGGCCTGGTGGCCGGACCGGATCCGGCTCGGCGCCGGCCTGGCGGGCGTGGCCGCACTTGTCGTGGTGGGCGGCTGGCCGGGTGTACTCGTCGGGGCACTGGCCGCGATGGCCGCCGACCGCCTGCTGCGCCGGATCGAGCCACGGGCCGTCCGGGACCGCCGGCTCCGGGAGACCGCCGACCTGCCCCTCGCCGCCGACCTGCTGGCCGCCGCGCTCCGGGCCGGCGCACCGGTGGACCGCTCGGTACTGGCGGTGGCCGAGGCGCTCGGTGGGCCGCTCGCCGACCGGCTCGGCCGGGTCGGGCGGACGCTGGAACTCGGCGGCACGGCGGCGGAGGCGTGGGACCACCTGCGACCCGTGCCCGGGGCGGAGCGCCTGGTGACGGGTGCGATCCGCTCGTCGAGCAGCGGCGCGGCGCTGGCCGGCGCGCTCACCCGGCTCGCCGACGACCTGCGGTCCGACCGCTCGACCGCGGCCGAGGCGGCCGCCCGACGGGCCGGGGTGCTCATCGTGCTGCCCCTCGGGCTCTGTTTCCTGCCCGCCTTCATTCTCGCCGGTCTGGTGCCGGTGATCGTCGCCGTCCTCGGCGACGTGCTGTGAACCCCCGAGAAAGGAAGTACGACATGCGCAAACTCCTCACCCGCTTGCGCGGCGACGCCGGGATGAACACGGCCGAGTACGCCGTCGGCACCCTCGCTGCGGTCGCCTTCGCCGGGATCCTGCTGAAGGTGCTCACCTCCGGCAACGTGCAGTCCGCGCTCACCGCCGTCATCGACCGGGCCTTGAAGTGACCGGTCGCCGGTGGGCCGGCCGCCGGCCCGGCCCGGACCCGGATTCCCCGTCCACCACGGCGGGTCCCGGGCATCCGGGACGGATCGGCGGACGACGGCCGTGGGGTGCGCGGGAGCGGGGCTCGTTCACGGCCGAGTTGGCGGCCGGCCTGCCGGCGCTGATGCTTCTCCTCTTCGCCGGCCTCACCGCGGTCGACGCGGTCACCACGCGGGCCGGCTGCGTGGACGCGGCCCGGGAGGCGGCGCTCGCCGCCGCCCGGGGTGAGCCGGGGTCGACGGCCGGCTCCCGATACGCCCCGACCGGCGCGGACATCTCGGTGACCGTGGCCGGCGACCGTGTCACCGTGACCGTCCGGGCGCCGGTCCGGAGCTTCGGCGCCCGGCTGCCCCGGCTCACCGTGTCGGGCACCGCGGTGGCCGCCGTCGAGCCCGGCGCCCCCGGACCGCAACCGTGACTGCGCGCGACGGCATCCGCCCGGCAGGTCAGGGACGCTGCTGGGCTAGCGGGGCTGCGAGGGTGGTCAACGGGCGTGGACGCCCGGGCGCCGACCGGGGCGGGGCGACCGTGTGCCTGCTCGCGGTGGGGTTGGTGCTCGTGCTGGTCGGGCTCTTCGGCGCGGGGCTCGGCGCGGCCCGGTGTGCGCGCCACCAGGCCCGGAACGCCGCCGACTTCGGGGCGCTCGCGGGTGCCGGTCGGGCCCTCGAAGGCGCCGAGGCGGCGTGTGGACGGGCCGCCGACCTGGCCGCGGCCAACGGCGGCCGGCTGACGGCCTGCCGGCTCGACGGTCTCGACGTCGTCGTCACGACGGAGGTGAGGGTCGCCCCACTGCCCTGGCTCGCCCGCGCGGCGACCGCCACCTCCCGGGCCGGCCCGGCCCGAGGCTGACGACCGCCGGCGGTGTCGGAGCGGGAGCGTGCCGCCCTGACAACCGCCGCCGGTGTCGGAGCGGAAGCGCGCCGCCCCGACACCGGCCGGGTGCTCAGCCGCGCCGCTCGTGTGCCGGCCGAGCTGTCGGCGTCAGCGGGACTGGAGGGCGTCCAGGCCGACCGCCATGGCGATCACGAGTCGCCGGTCGATCTGCGGGTGGTGGATGTCGACCACGTAGCGGTCGCGCAGGCCCCACTTCTTGTCGACCGAGAACACCGGCTGGCCGTTCGCCACGAAGTCGAAGTGGTAGGGCAGCCAGGAGAGCGAGTCGACGAACCGGCGCAGCAGGGCCACCGGCAGGCTGCGCTCCTGCCCGGTCATCTGCGGCAGGCCGGCCTGCTCGACGTGCCAGGTGGAGCGCAGCAGCGACTGGGCGAAGTCCTTGCGGAACAGGCCGATCGGGGTGCCCGCGTGATCGGTCACGTCGTACGTGGCGCCGAGGTCGAGGCGCTGCCGGGCCTTGAAGCCGAGCAGGGGGTACTGCTTGGAGTCGTCGGTGTAGATGGTCACCTGCTCCTTGAACGCGAGCCGCTTCTGCTGCGCGAACGCGAGCAGCCCGCCCTCCGAGCCGTCCGGCGCCACCGAGTGGACCTCGTACTGGTTGACCATCATCCGGATCCGCTGCCGGACGATGAACCGCTGCTGGGCCTGCAAGCTGTCGAGCTGCATCTGGTCTCCTTGAAGAGGTGAACGCCGGAGTCTCGCACAGCCAGGGCGTCACCGTCCGCCCGCAGCCCGCACGCTCTGTCCGCTGAGCCGGATCGACCGCCGTCCACCCGCCGCCGCCCGACGGTCAGCGGCCGCCGTCGACGGTCGCCTTCATGGCCCAGGCGTTGAGCACCTGGTGGATGCCGCGCAGGCGCTCGTTGATCTGCTCCAGGCGCTCCGCCTGGGCCAGGTTGGCCAGCGCGGTGCCCAGCGCGATGAGCTGGTCGGGAGTGAGGTTCTCCTGGTCGATCGTGTAGAGCAGGTCGACGGTCTCGGCGATCGTGTCGGCCACGGCGGTACCTCCGGGCGAGGAGTCTCGGGGATATGGAAGCGCTCCCATGCATCAATGCCCCGATGCCGGCCCACTCATGCGCCCGTCCACCAACCAGGACCACCGATCAGGAGGTCAGTCCGCCGCCCGCCCCTCCTGCCGGGGCAGCACCGCCCCGCGCCCGCCCTCGGCCGCCGCCAGGTTCGCGAGGACCACGTCGAGGACCTTGACCGCGTCCGGCTTGGAGAGCGGGTTGTTGCCGTTGCCGCACTTCGGGGACTGCACGCAGGACGGGCACCCCGACTCGCACCCGCACTCGGCGATCGCGTCCCGGGTGGCGCGCAGCCAGGCGGCGGCCGTCCCGTACGCCCGCTCGGCGAAACCCGCCCCGCCGGGGTGGCCGTCGTAGACGAAGACCGTGGGCGCCTCGGTGTCCGGGTGCAGGGCGGTGGAGAGCCCGCCGATGTCCCACCGGTCGCAGGTCGCCATGAGCGGCAGCAGGCCGATCGCGGCGTGCTCGGCGGCGTGCAGCGCACCCGGGATGTCCGCCGCCTCGACGCCGGCACGAGCCAGCGACTCCGGCGAGAGCGTGAACCAGACCGCGACGGTGCGCAGCTCCCGCGCCGGCAGGTCGAGCGGCCGGGTGTCGATCACCTCGCCGGTGGCGATCCGCCGCCGCTGGTACGACACCACCTGGCTGGTCACGTCCACCTCGCCGAGGAAGAGCCCGACCGGCCCGGCGTCCACGTACGACCGGACGGACACCACGGACAGCGAGGTGACGTCCCGGGCGTGGGTGGACCAGTCCGGCTCCTCGGCGTGCACGAGCGCGCACCCGTCGGCCAGGTCGAGCGAGTCGACCACGTACGAGACGCCCTGGTGCAGGTAGACGGCGCCCGAGTGGAGCAGGAAGTGCGAGGAGCCGCCGTCGACGGTGCCGAGCAGCCGGCCGGTGGACTCCTCCACCACGCAGACCGGCGCCCCGCCCTCGCCGCGCAGGTCGACCTCGGGGCGTTCCCGGTGCCGCCAGTACCAGCCGGTGGGCCGCTGCCGCAGCGCCCCCGCCTCGACCAGCGAGTCGACCGCCTCCTTCGCGCCCTCGCCGAAGAGTTCCAGGTCGGCCGGGGTGAGCGGGGCCTCGTGCGCGGCGCAGGCGAGCTGCGGCGCGAGCACGTACGGGTTGGCCGGGTCGAACACGGTCGACTCGACGGGCCGCCCGAACAGCGCCTCGGGGTGGTGCACCAGGTAGGTGTCGAGCGGGTCGTCCCGGGCCACCAGCACCGCGAGGGCCTCGTCGCCGGAGCGGCCGGCCCGGCCGGCCTGCTGCCAGAGCGAGGCCCGGGTGCCCGGCCAGCCGCAGATCAGCACGGCGTCCAGCCCGACCAGGTCGACGCCGAGTTCCAGGGCGTTGGTGGAGGCGAGCCCGAGCAGATCGCCGGTGAGCAGCGCGCGTTCCAGCTCGCGGCGCTCCTCGCGCAGGTAGCCGGCGCGGTAGGCGGCCACTCGGTCGCCCAGCCCGGGCACCGCCTCGTCGAGTGCCCGCCGGGCGTTCGCGGCGACCACCTCGGCCCCGCGCCGGGACCGGACGAAGGCGAGCGTGCGTACCCCCTCGATCACGCTGTCGGTGAGCAGGTCGGCGGTTTCCCGCAGCGCCGAGCGGCGGACCTGGAGCAGGTCGGCGTCGGGGGAGTGGGCGTCGGAGGAGGGCAGCAGCGGCGGTTCCCAGAGCGCGAAGGTCACCCCGCCGCGCGGCGAGGTGTCCTCGGTGACGGCCGTGACGGGCAGGCCGGTGAGCCGCCCGGCCGCCGTCGCCGGGTCGCCCGACGTGGCGGAGGCCAGCACGAAGACCGGGGTACGCCCGTAGCGCGCACACTGCCGGCGCAACCGCCGCAGCACGTGCGCCACGTGCGAGCCGAACACGCCCCGGTAGGTGTGGCACTCGTCGACCACCACGTACGCGAGCCGGCGCAGGAACCCGGACCAGTGCGCGTGCCCGGGCAGGACGCCGTGGTGCAGCATGTCGGGGTTGGTCAGCACGAACCGGGAGTGCCGGCGGATCCACTCCCGCTCGGTGCGCGGGGTGTCCCCGTCGTAGGTGGCGGGGCGTACCCCCTCCAGCTCGAGGCCGGCGACGGCGCGGAGCTGGTCGGCGGCGAGCGCCTTGGTCGGGGCCAGGTAGAGCACCGTGGCGCGCGGGTCCGCGAGCAGGGTGCCCAGCGCCGGCAACTGGTACGCCAGCGACTTGCCGGACGCCGTCCCGGTGGCCACCACCACGTGCTTCCCCGCGTACGCCAGCTCGGCGGCCTCGGCCTGGTGCCGCCACGGGGCGACCACGCCGCGTCGCGCGAACGCCACCCGCAGCTCGTCGGGGGCCCAGTCCGGCCACGGCGCCGGCTCGCCGGCCCGGGCCGGCACCCGCTCGACGTGGGTGACCGGGTCGGCGGCGTGCCGCAGGCGCAGCCGGCGCAGCAGTTCGCCCGGCGGCCGCCCGGGCCCGCCGCCCGTCGGCGCGGTGGCAGTGGACGACGGCTCCAGGTCGTGGCGCGGCGCCAGACCCGCCGAGCTGGAGCCGTCGGTCGACTGCTTCAGGTCGTGGCGCGGCGGCAGACGCGCCGAGCTGAAGCTGTCGGTAGTCACGTCCTGCACTCTCGCACTGGTGTTCGGAATTGAAAACCGGGGGGCGTGGGTATGGGGAAGCCTCCGCCGGTGACCTGGAAGGGGCCGCGCGGGGGGATGGTTAGATGCCCTGAAGAGCTTACCGAGGAGGGACCGATGGAGCTGTCGCTGGCGACCCGCACCGTGGGGGAGCACACGGTGCTCGAGGTCGGCGGTGAGGTGGACGTCTACACCGCGCCGCGCCTGCGGGAACGGCTCCTGGAGCTGATCGACGGCGGTGCCCGCCGGGTCGTGGTGGACCTGGGCCGGGTGGACTTCCTCGACTCGACCGGCCTCGGCGTGCTGGTGGGTGCGCTCAAGCGGCTCCGCTCGGCCGGCGGTTCGTTCGCGCTGGTCTGCGACAAGGAGCCGCTGCTCAAGATCTTCCGGATCACGGCCCTGGACCAGGTCTTCCCGTTGCACCCCACGGTCGACGCGGCGATCAACGCCGACCCGACCGGCGCCGGCGCGTGATGGCGACCGTCAAGCTCTCGTTCTCCCCGGCTCCGGTGCACGTCCGCACCGCCCGCCTGGTCGGTGTCGCGGTGGCCCGCCGGGCCGGGGTGCGCGAGGACCTGCTCGACGAGGTCCGCCTGGCCATCGGCGAGGCGTGCACCCGGGCGGTGGCGCTGCACCGGCAGTACGGGGTGCCCGACCCGGTCTACGTGGAGATGTCCGACAGCGGGGCGTACACCGTGCGGGTGGTGGACTGCGCCCCGATCGAGGCGAGCATCGGCCTCGCCGCGCTGCCCCCGGACGAACTGGCCAAGGAGTCGCTCAGCGAGGACGCGCTGACCACCGGCGTGGGGTTCGCCCTGCTCGCCGGCTTCGTCGAGGACCTCCAGGTCCGTCCGGTCGACGAGGGCGTCGGCACCGAGGTCCGGATGGTGTGGCCGGTCGGCCGCGCCTGACCCTGTTCTTCTTCCGCAGGCCGCGTTCCCCTCGGGGGCGCGGCCTCGTCGTGCTGCCCGGCCCTTATATCAGATTTCTTCACATAGCACAGTTACGAAGATCATCGAGACACGGTGGCCCCTCGGTGTGACCCTCACCACGCCGGAGGGCTACAGTACCCGGGTTGTCAGCAAGTGACCCTTCCCGCAGCCAGCGGGAATGGGTGTTCATCGCTGGTCCGCCGGGGTGGGTTGGCGCGCGCTTGCGAGTCCGCAATCCAGGCGTCGGTCCGTGCGTCTCACCGGCCGGCGCGAGTGTTCGGTACAGGAGGACATAGATGTCCGGGACCTTGGCCGCCGACGGCGGCGCACTGTCCCTTACCGGAGCCAACGTGACGTACGTCGTCATCGCCGCGGTCCTCGCGCTGGTGGCCCTCGTCTTCGCGGCTGCCCTCACCAGGGCGGTCCTGGCGGCCGGTACGGGAACCACCAACATGCAGGAGATCTCCGGGGCGGTGCAGGAGGGCGCGTCCGCGTACCTGCTGCGGCAGTTCCGCACCCTGGCGATCTTCGTGGTCATCGCCGTCGTGCTGCTGTTCCTGCTGCCGGTGCACGACACCGACGGCAGCGAGACCTGGGTGAAGATCGGCCGGTCGCTCTTCTTCGTGGTGGGCGCCGGGTTCAGCGCGTTCATCGGCGGCGCCGGCATGTGGCTGGCAACCCGCGCCAACCTGCGGGTCGCCGCGGCCGCCCGGGAGCGGGAAGGCGGGCGCGAGGGCGCCATGAAGATCGCCTTCCGCACCGGTGGCGTGGTCGGCTTCCTCACCGTCGGCCTCGGCCTGTTCGGTGCGGCGCTGGTCGTGCTGATCTTCCGGGGTGACGCCCCGACCGTGCTGGAGGGCTTCGGCTTCGGCGCCGCGCTGCTCGCCATGTTCATGCGGGTCGGCGGCGGCATCTTCACCAAGGCCGCCGACGTCGGCGCCGACCTGGTCGGCAAGGTCGAGCAGGGCATCCCGGAGGACGACCCGCGCAACGCCGCCACCATCGCCGACAACGTGGGTGACAACGTCGGCGACTGCGCCGGCATGGCCGCCGACCTCTTCGAGTCGTACGCGGTCACCCTGGTCGCCGCGCTGATCCTGGGCCGCGCCGCGTTCGGCGAGACCGGCCTGGTCTTCCCGCTGATCATCTCCACCATCGGGGTGCTCGTCGCGATCGTGGGCGTCTTCATCACCCGGCTGCGCACCTCGGACCGCAACGGTCTGACCGCGATCAACCGGGCCTTCTACCTTTCGGCGCTGATCGCCGCGGTGCTGGTGGCGATCGCCGCGTTCGCCTACCTGCCGGCGACCTTCGGCGAACTGGAGGGCGGTCTCACCGACGTCGACCGCAACCCGCGGCTGGTGGCCATCGGTGCGGTGGTGATCGGCATCGTGCTCGCCGCCGCGATCCAGGCCCTCACCGGCTACTTCACCGAGACCAACCGGCGCCCGGTGCAGGACATCGGCAAGAGCTCGCAGACCGGTGCCGCCACCGTCATCCTCGCCGGCATCAGCGTCGGCCTGGAGTCGGCGGTCTACTCGGCGCTGCTGATCGGCGCCGGCGTCTTCGGCGCGTTCCTGCTCGGCGGCAGCTCCATCACCCTGTCGCTGTTCGCGGTGGCGCTGGCCGGCACCGGCCTGCTCACCACCGTCGGCGTCATCGTCGCCATGGACACCTTCGGCCCGATCTCGGACAACGCCCAGGGCGTGGCCGAGATGTCCGGCGACATCGACGAGCACGGCGCGCGGACGCTGACCGAGCTGGACGCCGTCGGCAACACCACCAAGGCGATCACCAAGGGCATCGCGATCGCCACCGCGGTGCTGGCCGCGACCGCGCTGTTCGGCTCGTACACCGACACGCTCAAGTCCGCGGTCGCCGACGCCCGGGGGCTGACGATCGGCGACGCCGCAGTCGACAACGAGATCATCAACTTCCTGAACGTGGCCAACCCGCGCAACCTGGTCGGCCTCATCATCGGCGCGGCGGTGGTCTTCCTCTTCTCCGGCCTGGCCATCAACGCGGTCTCCCGCTCGGCCGGCGCCGTGGTGATGGAGGTCCGCCGGCAGTTCCGCGAGCTGCCCGGCATCATGGACCGCACCCAGCGCCCCGAGTACGGCAAGGTCGTCGACATCTGCACCCGGGACGCGCAGCGCGAGCTGATGACCCCCGGCCTGCTGGCCATCCTGGCCCCGATCGCGGTCGGCTTCGGCCTCGGCCCGGGCGCGCTGGCCTCGTACCTGGCCGGTGCGATCGGCGCGGGCACGCTGATGGCGGTCTTCCTGGCCAACTCCGGTGGGGCCTGGGACAACGCCAAGAAGCTGGTGGAGGACGGCGCGTACGGCGGCAAGGGCTCCGAGTCGCACGCCGCGACCGTCATCGGCGACACCGTCGGCGACCCGTTCAAGGACACCGCCGGCCCGGCGATCAACCCGCTGATCAAGGTGATGAACCTGGTCTCGCTGCTGATCGCCCCGGCCGTGGTGGCCTGGAGCGTGGGCGACGACCGGAACCCGGCGCTGCGGATCACGATCGCCGTGGTGGCCGCGCTGGTCATCGTGGCCGCGGTGGTGTTCAGCAAGCGCAAGGGCATCGCGATGGACGACTCCGACCGCGACGCCGGCACCCCGGACCAGCACCCGGAGACGGTCAACGCCTGACCCGGGCGACGCGACGGTTCCCGGTCGGCCTCGGCCGGCCGGGAACCGTGCCGTCCGGCGGTCCCGTGCACGAAACCTGACCGGTGGCACTTCCACCGCAAGGTCGTACGCTGCTTCGCATGCGTACGCGCCGGGCGGCAACCGCCGGAAAGCTCACGGTGGTCCTGGCCACGCTGGTCCTCGTCGTCGCCGGCTGCGGCGGCCCCAGCCCGCAGGCCTGGGCCGCGTCGGTCTGCCAGGCACTCAGCCCGTGGCGCGCCGAGATCAACAAGCTGACGAGCAGCACTCAGCAGCAGATGACCGCGCAGACCACCCCGGCGCAGGCGAAGGAGAATCTGGTCCGGCTCTTCGCCGGGGCGGAGGAGGCCAGCGAGACCGCCCGGCGCAAGGTCGAGGAGGCGGGCGTGCCGGAGACCGACCACGGCGACGAGATCTCCGCCGGGTTCCGCGCCTCGCTCAGCAAGGTGCGGGACGCGTACGGACGGGCCCGGGACACCATCGACCGGCTGGACACCGCTCAGGCCGGCCCGTTCTACGACGGGGTGCGGGCCGCCGTGGACACGCTCAACAAGGAGTACGACGCGAGCGCGCTGGACACCAGCCGGCTCAACTCACCGGAGCTGAAAAAGGCCTTCGACGAGGTCCCGGAGTGTCGCTGACCCCTTCTCCCTCCCCGAACCCGGCCCGCCAGCCCTCGCTGTTCTCCACCGAGGCGGCCGATCCGTCGCTGGCGGACCTCGCCGGCCTGCTCGCCGGGCCGGGCGAGGTGGTCCGGATGGGCGGGACGGCCCGGGTCTCGGTGGTGGTGGACGCCGCCTGGCGGGTGCACGTGCTGGTGGCCGAGTTGGGCGCCCGGGGGATCCCGGCGAGTTGGGAGCCGACCGGGGACGGGCGGCACCTGGTGCGCACCGCGTACGCCACCACGCTGTCCCCCCTCGCGCTGGCCTGGCTGCGCGGCACGGTCAAGCGGCCCCCGGCGGGGTTCCACCTCAACGGGCGGCGGCTGCGGCTCTGGCTCGCCGCGGCCGGGGCGGCCGACCCGGCCGGGTTCCGGCTCCGGCTCGGCCCGACCGACGAGGAGTGCTGGCCGCCGGTGCGCGCCGCGCTGGCCGCGGTGGGGCTGCCGGCCGCGTTCGTGGAGGCGGACGAGGGCGGGCCGGCGTACCGGATCACCGGTCGACGGCGGGTGAACCGGCTGGCGGAGCTGGTGGGGGACCGGCCGCGGGCGGTGCCGGCGGCCGAGTGGCCGGGGACGCACGACTGACCTTCCGGGCGCAACCCCGCCGGCTGTCCGATCCCGGACACGCCGTGTGGAGCTTTGCCCAGGAAAACGACCGGTGTCCCCTCCGCCATGGGTGCGTGATCGTCACAGTGACCCGCTCGGCGCCCTACCCACGGTGTACGGTGGCGCCGTCCGGCGGGGTGCGGCCGATGGTCGACGCCACCTGATCATTTGCCGCCCACGAAACCCGGAACGCGGACGGCGCGTTACGTTGGACATCCGGACCGCCGGTGGTCCGGCAGGGTGCAACACGCCCCGAAGTGGGCATTGCGTAGGAGTGAGGTCGGGGAGAGACGTGCCGAGCAACGCTGGAACCACCCGTCTGGTCATCGTCGAGTCACCGGCGAAGGCCAAGACGATCTCGGGCTACCTCGGCCCGGGGTATGTCGTGGAGGCCAGCTTCGGCCACGTCCGGGACCTGCCCCGCAACGCCGCCGAGATCCCGGCCGCCTACGAGGACAAGCCCTGGGCCCGGCTCGGCGTGGACGTGGACAACGGCTTCGCCGCGCTCTACGTGGTCTCCGCCGACCGGAAGAAGCAGATCACCAAGCTGAAGTCGCTGGCCAAGGAAGTCGACGAGATCTTCCTCGCGACCGACGAGGACCGCGAGGGCGAGGCGATCGCCTGGCACCTCGTGGAGACGTTGAAGCCCAAGGTGCCGGTCAAGCGGATGGTGTTCCACGAGATCACCAAGCCGGCCATCCAGGCCGCGGTGGCCAACCCGCGGGAGATCGACCGGGACCTGGTCGACGCCCAGGAGGCCCGGCGCATCCTCGACCGGCTCTACGGCTACGAGGTCTCCCCGGTGCTCTGGCGCAAGGTCCGCAGCGGCCTCTCCGCCGGCCGGGTGCAGTCCGTGGCGACCCGCATCGTGGTCGAGCGGGAGCGGCAGCGGATGGCGTTCCGCACCGCCGAGTACTGGGACATCCTGGCCACCCTGGCGGTCGCGAACCCCGGCGAGGGGCCGCGCACCTTCAACGCCACCCTGATCGCTCTGGGCGGCGACCGGATCGCCACCGGCAAGGACTTCGAGCCCACCACGGGCCGGGTCCGGGCCGGCGCAGGGGTGGTGCACCTGGACGAGAGCGGGGCCCGGGGGCTGGCCGCGCGGCTGGACGGGCGGCCGTTCACGGTCACCCGGGTCGAGGAGAAGCCCTACCGCCGCCGCCCGTACGCGCCGTTCATCACCTCCACCCTCCAGCAGGAGGCGGCCCGCAAGCTGCGGCTCTCGTCCCAGCAGACGATGCGCACCGCGCAGCGGCTCTACGAGAACGGCTACATCACCTACATGCGTACCGACTCGGTGAACCTGTCGGAGACCGCCATCGCGGCGGCCCGCCGGCAGATCGGCGAGCTCTACGGCGAGCGCAGCGTGCCGCCGGAGCCGCGGCGCTACACCGGCAAGGTGAAGAACGCGCAGGAGGCGCACGAGGCGATCCGCCCGGCGGGGGACAACTTCCGCACCCCGGGCGAGGTGGCCAAGGAGCTGTCCGCCGAGGAGTTCAAGCTCTACGAGCTGATCTGGCGGCGCACCATCGCCTCGCAGATGACCGACGCCGTCGGCTCCAGCGTCTCGGTGCGCATCCGGGCGCTCTCCTCCGCCGGCGAGGAGGCCGACTTCGGCGCCACCGGCAAGACCATCACCGACCCGGGCTTCCTGCGGGCGTACGTCGAGTCGAGCGACGACGAGAACGCCGAGGCCGAGGACGCCGAGCGGCGGCTGCCCACCCTGACCAAGGACCAGCCGCTCACCGCCGACGAGCTGGCCCCCCAGGGTCACCACACCCAGCCGCCCGCCCGCTACACCGAGGCGTCGCTGGTCAAGGCCCTGGAGGAGCTGGGCATCGGTCGCCCGTCGACGTACGCGTCGATCATGCAGACCATCCAGGACCGCGGGTACGTCTCCAAGCGCGGCCAGGCCATGATCCCGTCGTTCCTGGCGTTCGCGGTGATCGGGCTGCTGGAGCGGCACTACCCGCGCCTCATCGACTACGACTTCACCGCCACCATGGAGAACGAGCTGGACGAGATCGCCGGCGGCGACCACGCCGCGGTCGACTTCCTCACCTCCTTCTACTTCGGCAGCGCCAACGGCACCGGCGACCAGGCCATCGCCCACGCGGGCGGCCTGAAGAAGCTGGTCACCGAGAATCTCAGCGACATCGACGCGCGCAGCGTCAACTCCATCCCGCTCTTCACCGAGGACGACGGGCGCGAGGTCGTCGTGCGGGTCGGCCGCTACGGGCCGTACCTCCAGCGGACGATGCCGGGCGAGCAGCCCGCGCCCCCCGCGGAGGGCGAGGAGGGCGGCGGCCAGGGCGACCGGGCACCGATCCCCGAGGGGCTGGCCCCCGACGAGCTGACCCCGGAGAAGGTGCACGAGCTGTTCCTCGGCGGCGGGGGCGAGCGCAAGCTCGGCGACGACCCGGCCACCGGCGAGCCGATCCTGCTCAAGTCCGGCCGGTTCGGCCCCTACGTGGCCAGCGGCGAGCGGAAGTCCTCGCTGCTGCGCTCGCAGTCGCCGGACAGCCTCACCCTCGACCAGGCGTTGCAGCTGCTCAGCCTGCCCCGGCTGATCGGCACCGACCCCGAGGGCAACGAGGTGGTCGCCAACAACGGCCGCTACGGCCCGTACGTCAAGCGCGGTGACGAGTTCCGCTCGCTGGACTCCGAAGACAAGATGTTCACCGTGTCGCTGGACGAGGCGCTCGCCCTGCTGGCCGCCCCGAAGACCCGGCAGCGCCGGGCCGCCGCGCCGCCGCTGCGGGAGATGGGCAACGACCCGGCGACCGAGAAGCCGCTGGTCATCAAGGACGGGCGGTTCGGCCCGTACGTCACGGACGGGGAGACCAACGCCTCGCTGCGGCGCGCGCAGACCCCGGAGGCGCTGACTCTCGAGGAGGCCTCCGAGATGCTCGCCGAGAAGCGGGCGAAGGGTCCGGCGCCGAAGAAGAAGGCGGCGAAGAAGGCCGCCCCGGCCAAGAAGACGACGGCGGCCAAGAAGACGGCCGCCGCCAAGTCCACGGTCGCTAAGAAGACCACGACCGCGAAGACCACCGCCGCCAAGAAGGCCCCGGCCAAGAAGGCGGCCCCGAAGAAGGCCACCGCGAGCACCGAGACCGACTGACGAGATCGCGGCAGGAAGTGGGCCCAGCGGCCGCTTCCTGCCACGATCTTCGGGAGTCAGGCGCCAAGCACCTGGTCCAGGTAGGGGTTGGTGAAGCGGCGGTCGGGGTCGAGGCGGTCGCGGACGACCAGGAAGTCGGCGAACTTCGGGTAGGCGGTAGTCAGGGACTCTGCGTTCCGCCAGTGCAGCTTGCCCCAGTGGGGGCGGCCGCCCAGTTCGGTGGCGACCTTCTCGAACGCCCGGAAGTACGGCTCGTACGGCATGCCGACGTACTGGTGGATGGCGACGTACGCGGAGTCCCGCCCGTATCCGTGGGAGAGCCAGATGTCGTCGGCGGCGGTGAACCGCACCTCGACCGGGAACAGCACCTTGAACGGCAGCCCGTCCACGATGCGCTGCAACTCCGCCAGCGCGGTGGGCAGGGCGGCGCGCGGGAGGCCGTACTCCATCTCCACGAAGCGGACCCGCCGCGGGGTGCAGAAGACCTGGTCGGAGCGGCCCGTGTAGGTGCGTTCGGTGAGGGCCCGGGCGGAGATCGCGCTGATCCCGGGGGCGAGCGCGGGCACGACGCGGCCCAGCCGGCAGGCCCCGGCGAAGACGGTGTTGGAGAGGAACTCGTCGTCCAACCAGCCGCGCCAGCGGGGCAGCGGCCGGTCGTCGGCGGGTGACCGGTCGTTGGTTTTCACCTGCACCCGGTCGGTGTAGGGGAACCAGTAGAACTCGGCGTGGTCGTGCTGCTCGATGAGGCCGGGCAGGTCGTCGAGCACGGCGGCGAGCGCCGCCGGCCGCTCGTGGGCGCGGAGCACGAACGCGTCGACGCAGCGCAGCGTGACCTCGACCAGCACTCCGACGGCGCCGAGCCCGACCCGGGCGGCGGCGAACACGTCGCGGTGCTCGTCGGCGGAGCAGCGCAGCACCTCGCCGGTCCCGGTGACCAGGGTCAGCGCGGTGACGAAGGTGGACAGGCAGCCGAGTTTCGCGCCGGTGCCGTGGGTGCCGGTGGAGAGCGCTCCGGCGACGGTCTGCGCGTCGATGTCACCGAGGTTGGGCAGTGCCAGGTTGTGGGCGGCGAGCAGGTCGTTGAGCGTGTGCAGGGTCATTCCGGCCGGTACGGTGACCAGGCGGCGAGCAGTGTCGACGGTGACCTTGGTGTCCAGGTCGGCGAGGTCGAGCCGGTGTCCGTCGGCGACGGCGGTGCCGGTGAAGGAGTGTCCGCTGCCCACCGCCCGGATCGTCCGGCCGGTGTCGGCGGCGTGGCGGACCGCCTCGGCGACCTCCTCGACGGTGCGTGGGCGCACCGTCAGGGCGGCGGTGCTGCGCTGGTTGCCGGCCCAGTTGGACCAGGCGGCTGCCGTGCCGGCCATCGGACGCTCCTCGAGGTGAATATGAACTGACTTCATATCAGGAACGTTGTACCTGGTAAATACCGCAATCGAGCCCGGCTCGTTGTACCGGTAGTCACAGACTCGTGACGTGCAGATATGTTCATCCGTCGAAGGGGGGTGGCGCCGAGTGTCCACACCAGCCGCCACGACCGGGCCGCTGCGTCGGGTTCCGGTGCAGGGTCGAAGTGTCGCGCGGGTCCAGCGAATGCTGGACGCCTGCGCCGAGCTCGTCGACGAGGTGGGGTACGAGGGCTTGACCACGACCCTGCTCGCCGAGCGTGCCGAGGTGGCGATCGGGTCGGTCTACCAGTTCTTTCCGGACAAGCGGGCCATCGTGCAGGCGCTGACGCTGCGCACAATGGAGTCCTATCTCCAGCGGCTCGACGAGCGGTTCTCCTCCGCCGACCTGACCTACTGGTGGGACGGGGTCGACGCGGCGATCGACGAGTACATCTCGATGCACCGCACGGTCCCGGGCTTTCGTACCCTGCACTTCGGCGACGTGGTCGACCTGCACCTGCTCGACGAGCAGCGGGACAACAACGGGGTGATCGCCGATCAGCTCGCCCGGGTGCTCACAGAGCGGTTCGGTCTGGCCGGTGTGCCGGACCTCCGGTTCCACCTGGAGGTCGCGGTGGAGGCCGCCGACTCCTTGATCAAGCTGGCGTTCCGGCGGAAGACCGAGGGCGACGAGCGGGTGCTGGTCGAGGCGAAGGCGCTCATCCGGGAGTACCTGCACCGGCAGGTCGACGCCCGGACGGAGGCCGTCCAGCAGGGTTGAGCGGGACGTCACCGCTCGTGCCGGCGGTGACGGCAAGGTGCGACGCCCGGGTGCGACCGGGCGGGACGACGAGCGGCGGGTTCCCGAGGTGCGCGGGGGGCCCGCCGTCACCATCTAGAGGAACGCGTGGCCCTCGCCCCGGTAGGTGGGCACGGTGGCCACCACGCTGTCGCCGTCGACCAGATGCACCTCGTTGACGTGCTCGCACACCTCACCGGCCTTCGCGTGGCGGAACCACACCCGGTCGCCGATCCGTAGGGCGGTGGCGACGTCGCCGGCCAGCGGGGTCTGCACCTCGCCCGCGCCCTCAGCGCCCAGCAGCTTCAGCCCGGCCGGTAGCCACGGCCGGGGCAGTCGGCTGTCGGCGGCCGGGCCCGACGCGATCCAGCCGCCGCCGAGCACGGTGGCCAGCCCGGGTCCCGGGCGGCGGACCACCGCGCAGGCGAAGAACGCCGCCGGGGTGGGCCGCCAGGCACGGTACGCGTCGAAGAGCGTCGGCCCGTACAGGCCGGAGCCCGCGGTGACCTCGGTGACCGCGGGGTCGGCGCTGGTGGCGGCCACGCTGCCGGTGCCGCCGCCGTTGACGAACTCCAGGTCGGCGTGCTCGCGTACCGCGGCGACGGCGGCCGCCCGGCGGGCCAGCAGTTCCCGGTACGACCCGCGCTGGGTGACCCGGATGGCCGTCCCGAGCACCACCTGCCCGGGCGGGGCGTCGCCGAGGCCGGCGATCTGCGCCTCGTACGACATGAGGCCGACCAGCCGGAAGCCCGGCCGGCCGGCGACGGCGGCGGCGAGCGTGCCGGCCGCCCCGGCGCTGTGCACCGGCGAGCGCCGCACGCCGACGTGCACCCGGCCGCCCAGGGGCCGCCAGGAGGCGTCCAGTTCGAGGCAGACCCGCAGCGCCGGCCGGCGACCGGGCGGGCAGACCTGGTCGACCAGGTCGAGTTGCCCGGCGTCGTCAATCATCAGGGTCACCGCGTCGGCGAGCGCCGGGTCGGCGGCCAGCTCGGCGAGCGCCCTCCGGTCCGCGGTCGGATAGGCGACCAGCACGTCGTCGCTGACGCCGCTGCGGGCGAGCCAGAGCGCCTCGGGGAGGGCGAACGCCATCACACCGCGCCAGCCGGGCCGGGCCAGCGCCCGGGTCAGCAGCTCCCGGACCCGGACCGACTTGCTGGCGATCCGCACCGGCTTGCCGGCGGCCCGGTCGACCAGCGCGCCGGCGTTGGCGTCGAAGGCGGAGAGGTCGACCACCGCGTACGGCGGGTCGAGGTGGGCGGTCGCCCGATCGAGGCGATCGCGAAGTTTGTCACGGTCGATGGCCACGTGTGCACGCTAACTGTCTGGACGCCAATGCGAAATACCCTCGCGTCTGTCCGGGCTGCGGGCGGTGGTGCCGGCGGCCTAGGCTCGGCGAGCAGGCGAATGTCGCGAAGGGGGTCGCAGCTCGCCGCGACTAGAGTGTTCCACCGGGGATGCCCAGCTCTGGGCCGGCACGTGGAGGTACGGCCATCGAAAGCCAGAACAACGGCGAGTCGCCCGGCGTGTCGTCGCCTGCCGACCGCTCCGGTGCGGCCGCCATCCGGTCGGTGCTGCGCATCCGGCCGTTCCGCCGGCTGTGGATCGTGCTCGGCGTCGCCTCCTTCGGCGACTGGCTCGGCCTGCTCGCCACCGCCCTCTTCGCCGCCGCCCAGGTCTCCGGCAGCACCGCCCAGGGTGCCGCCTTCGGCGGCGTGACCGCGATCCGGCTGCTCCCGGCGCTGGTGCTCGGTCCGGTGGCGGGCGTCTTCGCCGACCGGTTCGACCGGCGGTGGACGATGGTCATCTGCGACCTGCTGCGCTTCGTGCTCTTCGCCTCGATCCCCCTCTACGCGCTCACCGGCGCCGCGGGAGGGCTGGTGGTCGGCTGGGCGCTGATCGCCACGTTCCTGATCGAGTCGGTCACCCTGCTGTGGATCCCGGCCAAGGAGGCCGCGGTCCCCAACCTGATCCCGCGCACCCGGCTGGAGACGGCCAACCAGCTCACCCTGATCACCACGTACGGCCTGACCCCGGTGGCCGCGGCCATCGCCCTGGCCGTGCTCGACCGCGGGGTGCGCGGGGCGGTCGGCGGCGAGCTGCCCGACTGGGCCGAGCCGGCCCAGCTCGCCCTCTGGTTCAACGCCTTCTCCCGGCTGGCCACCGCGCTGGTGGTGGCCTTCGGGATCAAGGAGATCAGCGAGGCCCAGCGCGGCGAGACGGAGCGCGTCGAGCAGAGCATGTTCCGCCAGTTCGCCGACGGCTGGAAATACATCGGCCAGACCCCGCTGGTACGCGGCCTCGTGCTGGGCATCTTCGGCGCCTTCGCCGGCGGCGGCATCGTGGTCGGCACCGCGAAGTTCTTCGCCAGCTCGCTCGGCGCCGGTGACGCCGCCTTCTCACTGCTCTTCGGCGCGATCTTCGTCGGCCTGGCGCTGGGCATCGGGCTCGGGCCGATGATCGTCCGGGACATGTCCCGGCGCCGCTGGTTCGGCATGAGCATCGTGCTGGCCAGCGCCTCGGTGCTGGTGCTCGCCTTCGCCATCCACCTGTCCATGGCGATGCTCGGCGCGATCCTGGTCGGCGCGGGCGCCGGCATGGCCTTCCTGGCCGGCACCACGCTGCTCGGCGGCGAGGTCGCCGACGAGGTGCGCGGCAGGGTCTTCGCGGTGGTGCAGATCGGCACCCGGCTGGTGCTGATCCTGGCCATCGCGCTGAGCAGCCTCCTGGTCGGCGTCGGCGGCTCCCGCCAGCTGACCATCGCCGACCTGGGCATCTCGGTCTCCTCGACCCGCCTGCTGCTGCTCGCCGCGGGCGCCGCCGGCATCTTCGCCGGGATCAGCGCCTTCGGCCAGATGGACGACAAGAAGGGCGTGCCGGTCCTCGCCGACCTCTGGGGCTCGATCCGGGGCCGCCCGCTGATGCCGTCCGAGCCCTTCGTCTCCAGCGGCCTCTTCGTGGTCTTCGAGGGCGGCGAGGGCGCCGGCAAGTCCACCCAGCTCGCCGCGCTCGCCGACCGGCTGCGCGAGCAGGGCCGGGACGTCGTGGTCACCCGCGAGCCCGGGGCCACCGCCATCGGCGAGCGGATCCGCGCGCTGGTGCTGGAGACCTCCGGCGAGGACGCCCCCTCGCCGCGCGCCGAGGCGCTGCTCTACGCCGCCGACCGGGCGCACCACGTGGCCACCGTGGTCCGGCCGGCGCTGGTACGCGGCGCAGTCGTGATCAGCGACCGGTACGTCGACTCGTCGCTGGCGTACCAGGGGGCCGGGCGGACCCTGCCCGTGCAGGAGGTCTCCTGGCTCTCCTCGTGGGCCACCGGCGGGCTCAAGCCCGACCTCGTGGTGCTCCTCGACGTCGACCCGCACACCGGCCGGTCCCGGGTCGACTCCCGCAGCCAGGCGGCCGACCGGCTGGAGGCCGAGTCGGTGGCGTTCCACGAGCGGGTCCGCTACGCCTTCCTCGACCTGGCCGCCGCCGACCCCAAGCGCTACCTGGTGCTCGACGCGTCCCGCCCGGTCGAGGAGATCACCGCGGCGGTCGCCCGGCGGGTGGACGAGTTCCTCGTCGACCCGGCCGGCATCGTGCACCCCCGCCCGGCCCAGGGCCCCGACACCACGGTCCAGCCCGAGTTATCCGACGCGGAGCTGGTGACGATGGAACGCCCCCACCGATGACGGACGTCTTCGCCGACCTGGTCGGGCAGGACGAGGCGGTGGCCACGCTCCGGCGGGCCGCCGCCTCGGCCGCAGCCCTGCTGCGCGCCGCCGCCCCGGTGGCGGCCGGCCGAGCGGGCCCGACCGGCGGCGACGACGACCTCGACGCGCTCGCCGAGGAGTTCGACGAGTCGGGCCCCGGCCCGGAGGTCGAGCCCGGCGCCGGGATGACCCACGCCTGGATCTTCACGGGACCGCCCGGCTCCGGCCGGTCGGTGGCCGCGCGCGCCTTCGCCGCCGCCCTGCAGTGCGTGCACGGCACCGGCTGCGGCCACTGCCCCGGTTGCCACACCACCCTGGGCGGGACCCACGCCGACGTGCGGCTGGTGGTGCCCGAGGGGCTCTCCATCGGCGTGAACGAGATGCGCGCGCTGGTGCTGCGGGCGGCCAGCACGCCGTCCGGCGGCCGCTGGCAGGTCGTCATCATCGAGGACGCCGACCGCCTCACCGAGGCCGCCGGCAACGCACTGCTCAAGGCGGTCGAGGAGCCGCCGCCGCGTACCGTCTTCCTGCTCTGCGCCCCCTCCACCCACCCGGACGACATCTCCGTGACCATCCGGTCCCGCTGCCGGGTCGTGCCGCTGCGGCAGCCGCCGGCCGGCGCGGTGGCCGAGGTGCTCGTACGCCGGGACGGCATCGCCCCCGACGTGGCCGAGTGGGCCGCCGCGGCGGCGCAGGGACACGTGGGCCGGGCCCGGCGGCTGGCCAGCGACCCGGAGGCCCGGCAGCGCCGTGACGCCGTGCTCGCCGTGCCGCGCCGGCTGACCGGGGTCGGAGCTGCGTTCGACGCCGCCTCCGCGCTGATCGAGGCGGCCGAGGCGGAGGCCGCCGCATCGGTCGCCGAGATCGACGAGGCGGAGAGGGCCGCACTCCAGACCGCGCTCGGCGCGGGCGGGACCGGCCGGGGTGCGGCCGGGGCCATGCGGGGCGCCGCCGGGCAGCTCAAGGACCTGGAGAGGCGGCAGAAGTCGCGGGCCACCCGGGCCCAGCGGGACGCGCTCGACCGGGCGCTGGTCGACCTGGCCGGCTTCTACCGGGACGCGCTCACCATGGCGCTGCGGGCGCCGGTCGCCCCCGTGCACACCGACACCGCGGCGCTGGCCGGCGCCGGCGCGCAGAAGTGGGACGCCGATGGGGCACTGCGCCGGCTGGAAGCCGTGCTGGAGTGCCGGGCGGCGATCGAGGCGAACGTCAAGCCGCGGATCGCGGTGGAGGCCATGATGCTCGCCCTGTGGAAGGGCTGACCACCGCCGGTCGAGGTTGTCCACAGGGCATCGACAGGCTTTGTTGACTGCGGTACGGTCCGGTGTGGCCGCGCGGTGACGGTTGCGGCACGCTCAGTGACGAGGTCAGCCGGGAGGAGTCCGCCCATGCCACGGGGGGAGATCGACGAGGCCTGGATCGAGGAGGCGGTGCGGCGCTACCGGCGCATCGAGACCCTCCAGGCCGAGTTCGACCAGGCGGTGGCGACGGTCGAGGTCACCGTCCGCTCGCCGGACGGCCTCGTCGAGGTGGTGGTGACGGCCGGCGGCCGGATCACCGACGTGCGCTTCCTCGGCCCGCTGCACCAGCGCAGCCCCCGGGACGTCGCCGGCTCGGTGCAGGCCGCGGTGACCGCCGCCGCCGACGCGGCGCAGTGGGCCCGGGAGAAGCTGCACAACGAGACCTTCGCGGCCTACCGGCCGCTGGCGGGAGCCTGACATGGAGACGCTGCGCGCCCTGGCCGCCCGCCTGGACGAGGCCGGCGCGGCCCTCGCCACGCTCGCCCACACGGTGACCGCCACCGACCCGCCCCACCCCGCGTTCGGCGCCCACGCCACCGGCCGGCCCGGCGAGGTGGGCCGCGCCCTGCACCGGCAGTGGACCGCGGCCACCGGCGACCGGGCCCGCGAGGCGCAGGCCGCCGCCACCCGGCTGGCGGCCGCCGCGGCCGCCCTGCGCAGCGCCGCCGACCGCTACCCGGGGACCGACGAGTCCGTCGCGCGGCGGCTGGCGCGGGAGGCGTGATGGACACCCTCGACCGCCTCGCCGAGCCGGGTCTCGACCTGCTCGCCCGGGTCGACGCGCTGCTCGCCGCCGGCGCACCCGAGGGGCACCGGCTCTGGCCGCTGCTGCGCCGGATGCAGGTGCTGCCCGGCGCCGCCGTGCGCGAGTTCCTCGACCTGCACCCCGCGCCGCTGACCGGCGCCGGCCACGCCGTGCGCCGGCTCGTCCGGGGCTACGACGACACCTGCGCCGTCCTCGCCGACCCGGTCGCCTGGTCCGGGCCGGCCGCCGCGGCCTACGGCGAGGCCCGCACCGCCCTGCTCCGGCACCTTGACGAGGGGCCGGAGAGCCTGGTCGGGCGGCTGGAGTCGACCGCCGGCTACGCCGATGCGCTGGCCGACTGGGTGGAGGGGAGCCGGGCCGCGCTGGCCCGGGCGCTGGCCGAGGCGCTGCGCTCGGCCGAGGCGGTCACGGTGCACGCCGCCACCCGCCCGGGCGCCGAGGCCGGTCGGTCCGGGGCCTTCGCGGCCGCCGAGATCGCCACCCGGGTGCTGGGCGTGCTCGGCGTGGCCTACGACGGCGCGGAGACGCTGCTGCGGCAGTGGGCGCCGAGCCTGGCCGAGACGACCTGGCGGGACCGGATCACGACCGCGCCCCGCTACGGCGGCACCACCCGGATCGGGCACTGACCGGGGCCTCGCAGGTCCACGGCGTCGCACACCGAACCGGCCGTGGCCGGGCTCCGGCGGCGACGCCGTGGCCTTCCCCTGCACCCCCCGCAGGTATGGCTTCACTCAACGCGGCCGACCGCCGTTTGTCCCGTAGCTGACTCATGTTTCAACCGTCCGGGCGAGGATCACGACACGAGGGGTCGGGGTCGGTTCGGTCGAGTCGACAATCATGGATCGCTGCGCCGGGTGACCGGACGGCGACGGGCGGCCGGCCCGGAACCGTCCGAAGGTCGTAGGGTGGTGGGCATGGGCATGCTCTGCGCGGTCAGTTTCAACCGGTACGGGCGCCTCTTCTACCTCGACCCCGGCGAGCTGCGCCCGCAGGTGGGCGACAAGGTGCTGGTGCCCACCGACGAGGGGCCCGAGGTGGCCGAGTGCGTCTGGGCCGCGCAGTGGGTCAGTGAGGACACCGCCGGCTTCCCCCGCGTCGCCGGCCTGGCCGGAGACGAGGACCTGCGCCGCGACGAGTTGCTGCGCCGGCGCAAGGCCGACGCCAAGGTGGCCGCCAAGCGGCTGATCCGCGAGCACGGCCTGCCGATGAAGGTGGTGGCGATCGACCACGTCTTCGCCACGCCGGAGACCGGCAGCGACCGGACGACCGTCTACTTCACCGCGCCGCACCGGGTCGACTTCCGCTCCCTCGTCCGCGACCTGGGGGCGACCCTGCACTGCCGGGTCGAGCTGCGGCAGCTCTCCGCCCGGGACTCGGCGCGGGTGCAGGGCGGGATCGGTTCCTGCGGCCGGGACCTGTGCTGCGCGACCTTCCTCACCGACTTCGAACCGGTGACCATCCGGATGGCCAAGGACCAGGACCTGCCGCTCAACCCGCTGCGCATCTCCGGCGCGTGCGGCCGGCTGATGTGCTGCCTGAAGTACGAGCATCCGCTCTACCAGCGCTTCCAGGAGTCCGCGCCGACGATCGGCAGCCGCGTCGCCACCCCCGAGGGCGAGGGCAAGGTCGTCGGCCACAGCGTCCCCCGCGATTCGGTCACCGTCCGCCTCGACGCCGACGGCTCCCGCTGCTCGTGCAGCCGCGCCTCCGTCTGCGCCCCCCGCCAGGCTCACGACCAGCACTACTCCTGACCCATCCCCCGCCCCCCGCCTCCCGCGCTGATCATGAAGTTAGCGGCGAGTTCGATCTCTTTCGTGCCGCTAACCTCGCGATCAACCTGAGTGGGCTGGGCTGGGGCGCGCGCCTCAGCGGAGGACGATGGGGGGCTCGGCCAGGCGGGGGGTCAGGGGGGTTTTCGGGAGGATCCAGCTCGACGCGGGGGACTGGTCGGCGTTCAGCTGCCAGGCGTGGGAGACCTTGTCGACCGCGATCGGGTAGATGGTCAGGGTGCCGTCCGGGTCGATGCGGAAGCGGAGGAACGACTTCGAGTCCTCGATGCCCTGGCCGGCGAACAGCTCGTTGACGTTCACCCCGAACGACCCCGCCACCAGCAGGTAGAGCGCTACCAGCTGGCTGGCGACCAGCCCGCTCACCGGCCCGTACAGGACGGCAGCGGCGACCGCCGGCAGCGGCCACGGCCAGTCGTAGAACGGCAGCTGCAGCCAGAGCCAGGTGCCGCCGGCGGCCAGCGCCACGTGGGCCAGCCCGTGCGTCACGCCGAGGATCCAGTGCCGGGCGTGCCGCTTCCCACCGGCGCTGGGCGGCTTGGCGAAGAACGCCGCACCCAGCAGGGTCACCGCCAGCATGATCACCAGCGGCACGCTGAACAGCCGCTGCTCGGTGGTGCCGACGTGGTTCCCCGCCACCCCGGCCATGGCCAGCATCAGCAGCGTGTGCAGGGTGCCCAGCAGGGTGGTGAAACCCGGATTGCGGAAGGGCAGCCGGGCGAAGATCCCCCACCCGTACCGCCGGGAGCGGGCCTTGTCCGGATAGCGGGCGGCCAGGTCGTACTCGCGGGTGCGGCTGGACCGGCGGGCCAGGGTGTCCCGCGGCGGCACCTCCAGCCGCTCGGGCAGTTGGTGGGTGGGGTAGAGGTAGGCGCCGCCGCCCCCGCAGGTGATGAGTTGCCGCTCGGGGCTGGTGTAGCGGGCGTAGTGGTGCAGGTCGCCGGAGACCAGCAGCCGCACCTGCGCGCCGGTGGGCGCGACGATCGTACGGATGAAGTAGTCGATCGAGTCGTAGGCGGTGGGATGGTCGTGGGCCTTGACCCACGTCGGGGCCGGCACCGCCAGAATCACCTTGGACCGCGGGGTGAGCTTCCGCGCGACCTCGTCGAAGTAGGTGAGCTGCGGGTCGTCCAGGTACGACCCGGACTGGTCGTCGAGGCCGAGCAGCCACCAGTCGGCCGGCAACTCCACGGCGAAGTACGAGCGCGACTGGCCGGTGCCCCAGCCCGCGAAGTGCCGGTCCCGGGAGCGGACGAACAGTCGCAGGAACGCGGTCAGGCCGTCGTACCAGTCGTGGTTTCCGGGCACGGCGAAGAGCGTCGGCCGCTGCGGCGGCGCGATCGGCAGCGCGGCCTGGTACGGCCCCTTGCACCGGTCCTCGTACGCCTCGTAGGCCGCCGACGGGTAGACCTGGTCGCCCCCCATCACCAGGGTCTGCGCCCGGGGCAGCCGGTGCCCCTCGACCTCCAGCTCAGGCTGGGCGAGCAGGTACGCCACCGAGTACGTGGCGTCGAAGCCGTCGCCCAGGTCGGCCACGTAGTCCAGCCAGAGCCCGCCATCCGGCCCCACCTGCCGGAACGTGTCGTCGCCGAACGCGTTCTGCAACTCGCGCTTGTCCAGGTACGCCCCGAACAGCATCGCCAGCAGGGTCCGCAGCCCGGTGCTGATGAGCAGCAGCGGCGCGAGCCACGGGACCGGCTTCCGCGGGGTGAAGCCCAGCTCCAGCGGGTCCAGGCTGCGCGGTCGTCGGCTGGCCCGCTCGCCCGGGTGCGCCTCGGGGATCGGCTGCTGCGGCGGTACGTGATCGTCACTCACCCGCCGCAGGGTAGTCCGGACCGACCGCGAAGTCTCTCCCGCGCACGTACCGAAACTCCCGGATGTCCGGTTCGGAGGTCGGGGGGATCCCGTTCGGCGTCCGGCGGGGTGTGCCGTACACTTGACGATCGTTGCCGCCTTAGCTCAGTCGGCTAGAGCGACGCACTCGTAATGCGTAGGTCGACGGTTCGATTCCGTCAGGCGGCTCGGCAACGGAAAGGGCCCCTGGCCTCGGGAAACATCCCGGGAGCCAGGGGCCCTTTCTCATGCCCTCAGAGATCAACAGTGTACGGGCAGGTGTACTACGCCCCGCCGAGCAGCAGCCGGCCCATACGGTCCGTAGCCTCCCTGGTCAGCTCCGACACCACCTTCGCGTAGCCCTGCGTGGTGCGGATGTCCGTGTGCCCCAGCACGTCCTTCACGACGTGCAGGTCCACGCCCTGCGCCACCATCAACGTCGCCGCCGTGTGCCGCGCGTCGTGCAGGCGGACCCGCTTCACCCCGGCCGCGTCGAGCAGGTCCCGCCAAGCCTGATAGTCCTGCCGCGGATCCAGCGGCCGGCCGTCGTTCTGGGTGAACACGAAGTCGCCGTCCTGCCACCACTCCCCAGCGGCGAGCCGCTCGGCCAGCTGGAGCCGCCGGTGGGTGCGCAGCTTCGCCACCAGCGGCGCCGGGATCGGCAGGGTCCGCTCGCTCTTACCCTTCGGGTCGACCAGCTGCAACCCGCCCTCGGAGCGTTGCGGGCAATCCGCGCCCCGCTTGCGCCCGCACGTCCCGCCGCAGCCGTGCTCGTAGATCCGCCGGCGCAGCTGCTTCGGGATCTCCATATGGCCCACGTCCAGGTCGACGTGCGACCAGCGCAGCCCCAGCGCCTCACCCTGCCGCAGCCCCAACGCCAACGCCACCGACCAGCGCGCCGCGTTCCGCTCCCCCGCCGCAGCAGCCAGCACCCGCATGGCCTCCTGCTCGGTGAGGAACGCCATCTTCGGCGACCTCCCCGACGGGGCGTCGATCAGCTTCGCCACGTTCCGACCGACCAGCCCGCGGCGCAGCGCCACCTCCAACGCCCGCGTCATGATGCGATGCACCTTCAGCGCGTGACTGGACGCCTTGCCCTGCCGCTCCATCGCCAGGTACATGGCGTCGAGCTGCTCCGGCTTCAACTTGTCCAGCCGCGTCTTCCCCAGATGCGGGTAGATCCAGTTCCGGCACTTCGACCGGTAGTCGTAGAGAGTCGCCGGGTTGCAGCGGCGCGGCGCCACATCGGTCAGGTACACCTCCATCCACGACTGGACGGTGGGCGCGCGGCCGGCTTTGGTGACGGCGCCGGTACGCCGCTGCGCGAGCAGCTCGTCCACGCGGGCGATGGCGTCCTCGCGGGTCTTGCGGCGCACGTGCCGCTGGTCTGCTCGGCCGTTGGGCTTGGTGCCGACGACGACGTAGGCGTGCCAGTAGCCGTCGGCACCCTGCTGGATGGTGGGGTAGGGGAGCCTCGGCACCGTCAGTCGCCTGCCGCCCGCCGTCCGCCGCTTCCGTTCCCAATGATGAGACGCAGCATGTTCCGGATGGACTCTTTGGTCGCGTCGGAGACGCTGGGGTCCATCAGGCGGCGTTGGATGGCCCGCAGCTCCGGGTCGAGGACCGCCTCAGGTTCGGTGGCGGGTTTGCCGTCGTCGCCCCAACCGAGCGCCCGGTAAGCGGCCCGCTTCGGGATGTCCAAGCCATCGCAGAACCCGTCGACCTGACTGGGGCGCGGGTCGGCGGTCCATTCACCGTCGCGCCATCGGTAGAAGGTGGTGGAGCCGACGCCGGTGCGGCGCTCGATCTCCTTGATGGTGATCCGCCGATCCTTCGCGTCTTCGAGTGCCCGTCGTACGAACCGTCCGAAGGCAGCACGACGCGCTTCGAGAGACACCATGTGAGCAACATAGGCCCCGAGATCGGGACCGTCCCCCCGAGATCGGGCAGATCCCCGAACTCGGTGAGGATGCGTAGGACGAGTCAGCTCGTCCATGACCCTGGCTGAACTGGCCTGCATGGGCTACACCCTACGGCACGTCCGGCCAGAAAAAGGGTGGCCAAAAAGTTGAGGTGTCCCCCTGTTCGGGGATCCCAGTCAGGCGTAGTCTTTCCCCATGTTCGGGAACGCAGAGCCCCAGATCCCCGAGAACGGGGACGCCCAGGTGCCGTTCCGCCTGCTCTACCCCCTCGATGAGGTCGCCGTGCTGCTCGGCGGAATCACGGAGCGGCAGGTGCACCGGTACATCGCCGAGAAGCGACTCAAGAGCACGAAGCTCGGCCGTCGTCGCCTGGTCCACCGCGACTGGATAGCCGAGTTCATCGAGCACGAAGCGACGGTCGACGCCGCCTGAAGCCCCCGGCGCCCACCCGGGCCCGGACAGCAAGCAGCCCCGCACACCCAACCAAGAGCCGCGGGGCCGCCGTACCGAAAGGGAGTATCCCATGAACCAGCTCACCACCACCACGGGCGAGCACCCCGCCGACGGTTCCCCCACCTTCGCCGTCCGCGGTCCGGCCGGGGCCATCGAGTACGACGTCCTCGGCAACCACGTCCGCGTCATCGACGACTCCGGTGAGGTCATCGACGCGATGGGCAAGGCGTTCTACACGCGGATGCGCGAGTACGTCGACCTGGGCGACAACGACGCCGTGTTCGCGGCGCTGACCGACCTGTACCGCACGGACCTCGCGGGCGGTGCGCTGTGAGCGCACTGACCAAGCAGGCCCGCGAAACCATCAAGTGGTACGGCACGATCGCCGGCTACACCCGGCACTACTTCGGCGACCACGGATGGGGCGGGGACCGGTGCGGCTGCGTCGATGACCGGTGCATCGGGTTCCACCACGACGCCGAGGACGACTGCCAGTGCCTGCCCGTGTGGCTTGACGACTACGTCAAGGCGATCCGCGGCGGTGCCCAGTGAGCCCGCGGCTGTGCGCCGAGCTGGCCGCCATCCGGCCGCTCACCGTCGCCGAGGCGTGCGCCGAGTACGCCGCCCACGTGGGTGCCATGACCGACGAGCAGCTCGCCCGTGAGGTCGCCCGCGTGGAGGCCCTGCCGGGTTGCGAGTTCCGCCGCATCGCCAACGAGGTGGCCGACGAGCGGCGCACCGCGATGGCCCCGCCCACCCGCTGGACCGCCACCACCGGAGGTGCGCTGTGAACTCCCTCTGCGTCCGTTGCGCCAACGCCCTCTCCACCGGGCAGTGCTGCTCGGCCCACAACAAGCGGCTCTGCCACCTCTGCTACCGGCTCACCCACTGGGTGGAGGTGTGCACCGCCGACTGCCCGGCGTGCGCCGCCGAGAACCTGCCCGTGAAGCTCCGCAACTGGGCGGTGCCGCGATGAGCTTCGACGCCGTCGACCTCGACGTGTTCACCGCCCACCTGAACCGCCCCGGCGCGGCACCCGCCCCCACCGCCGCCGGCGACGACCCGCCCATCCTCACCGGCCCCTGGCAACCCCGCCGGCCCACCGTCGACGAGCTGTGCGCCAGCGCCCGGCAGACCGTCGTCGACCTGCACGCCGCGATCGCCCGGTCCCGGCAGGCCCGCGGCGCCGACACCGACCTGCGCGAGGTGGCGTGATGCCGAAGCGGATTCAGCGCCAGCGCACCAAGGGCTGGCGGATGCCCGAGAACACCGTCTACGTCGGCCGGCCCACCAAGTGGGGCAACCCGTGGAAGGTCGGCGAGCGATCGCCGTGGGCCCCCTACGGGCCGATGGACCCGGCCGCCGTCGTCGAGACCTTCCGCTACGGCATCGACAACCCGCTCGGTCGGCACCTGATCCGGCAGGAACTGGCCGGCCAAGACTTGGCCTGCTGGTGCCCGCTCGACCAGCCGTGCCACGCAGACGTGCTGCTGGAGATCGCGAACGGCGGTGACCAGCGATGACCGCCGTGCCGCTGCCGCGGATCGTCCGCCGCCACAAGCCCACCCCGCAGCTCAACCCCAGCGTCCGCGAGTGCCCCATCTGCTGGGCCGGGTCCCTCACCCCGCACGAGCGGTGGTGCAACGAAGTCACCGGCCCGCAGGGACTGCCCCACCCCGCCGAGGCCCGCGTCTTCCGCGGCCTGCCCCTCGCGGTGCTGCTCGGCGCGCTCGGCTGGGTCCTCTTCTTCGCCTTCCTGATCTGGAGCAACTGACCATGACCACCACCACGACCGACCCGCAGAGCGTGGTCGACGACTTCAACGCCACCAACGGCAGCGTCACCTGGGTCGCCTACTGGACCGGCACCCGCGACGACGCCCCGAAGTACAACCTGACCGACGGCAAGGCATGGCTGCTCGGCGGCCACACCCCCGTCGTCCGGGTGCGCGGCGAGTCGTCCTGCATCGCCCTCACCCACATCGACGTGCTCCCCGGCCAGCCCGACGACATCGACGACGACAGCCGGGACCTGCCCAGCCCGGTCCGTGCCGCCGCCCGCGTCCGCGAGTACATCAGCGCGAACGGCGATGGCATCTACGACGTCATCGACGGCAACCTGCTGTACGCCCGCGACCTTGAGTCGCTCCGGCGGGCCGGCGACCAGGTCGGGAACCTCGTCATGGAGGCCGACAAGCTCCGCGCCCAGGTCGCCGAGCTGGCCGACAAGCTCCACAAGGCCGACACCGAAGTGCAGCGCCTCACCCGCGACAACACCGCCCACGCCAACGAGAACGACAAGCTGCGCAAGGTCGTCGAGGCCGTCGAGTCGCTCCTCATGGTCACCGACGGCGACCCCCTTGGCGACCTCGGCATCGCGATCCCCCTCGACGAGATCCGCCGGGTGCTGGGCAAGGCCCGAGGCGAGGTGGCCAAGTGAAGGAGCGCCTCTTCCTCTTCTCGTCCGGCAGTCCGTCGGCCCGCGTCACCTGCAAGCACTGCGGGTGGACCAGCACCGGCCGAGGCGACGCGCAGAAGGTCTTCGACCGCAGCAGCAGCCACGAGTGCGCCGGGGTGGAGAGCTACGCCGCGATGCAGGCCCGGAAGGAGGTGGCCTGATGCCCGCCGAGACCGTCACCCCCACCGGCATCAGCCGGCGCCCCGCCCTCTACATCGCCAGCACCTGGCGACCCACCACCGTCACCACCCCCGTCCACGACGAGATGGCCGCCCGCGTCTACGTCCCCCTCGACGACCACGCCATCCGCAACCTCGCCGCCCAGTGGCTCCGCGACATCGCCGCCGCCCAGACCGACCGCACCCCGTTCGTGAACACCGTCAACACCGGGAGCGTCCGATGACTCCCCTGACCCTCGTCCGGCCCGAGCCCCGCGGCCTCGTCGCCCCCGGCCTCGACCCGAGGCCCTGCGTCACCAACCCGCCCCAGATGTGGGACCTCGGCAACGACGGCAACCGGCAGGCCATGGCCCTCTGCCAAACCTGCCCCGCCATGGACGACGACACCTGCGAAATCACCCCCGGCACCATCCGCCGCGGCATCCCCTGGAGCGACCACCTCAACGAGGTCAAACTCTGCCACCGCTGCGGCCACCCGCGCATCCGCCAAAGCAACCGCGGGCCGATCACCTGCAAATGCCCCGAAAGCAGCCGCACCCGCGAGCAGGTCATCAAGGCGTGGCTCGCCGCCGGCGGCGACACCCGCCCCATCGCCGACATCGCCCCCGAACTCGGCATGGAGTACCACGCCCTGCGCGACACCCTCCGCCGCGCCCGCAAAGCCGGCGACCGGCGCGTCCCCCTGCTCAAGCAGGAGGCGGCGTGATCACCCCGCTGGCCTGCGCCGTCCCCGGCTGCGGCGTTCCCCGCCGCCGGCACGACGCGGACGACCACCGCTACCAGGTGCCCGACTGGGACACCGTCCTCGACCGCGCCCGCGCACTGAAGACCCGGAGGGCAGCCGCATGAAGCAACGGTTCACCTGCACCTACTGCGAGTTGGGCGAGTCGCTCGATGGCAGCGCCGACAAGCCCTTCTACGTCGAGGAGGTCGCCCGGGCAGCCGGTTGGCGACTCGGCACCAACGGCAAGGGCGAGAAGGTCGCCTACTGCCCGGAGTGCGCTGGCGTCGACCCGGACTACTGGGATAGCCGGACGCTGGCCATGGCGAACATGGCGGGCATTGGCGCCGGCACCGAGCACCGGTGGGGTGCCGCATGAACACCTGCGTGACCTGTGAGCTGGCCGAGGACCGCTGGCCCGTCAGCGACCCCCTCTACATCGAGGGCGGCAGCCAGTGCCCCGACTGCAACCGCTTCGACCTCAACGAGGAAGCCACCCGCAAGCACGCGGAGGAGATGGCATGACCACGCCGACCACCAGCCGCCGCATCACACCCACCGCCACCCGCGTCCTGCCCGCCGACGCCCCCCGCGACCAGTGGCTCGCCCGCCGACGCGACGGCATCGGCTCCAGCGACGTCGCCGCCATCCTCGGCGTCGCCGACCACAACACCGCCGTGCACGTCTACCGCGACAAGCGCGGCGAGCTGGTTGACGACGCCGGCGAAGCCGCGTTCTGGGGCACCGTCCTCGAGGAGCCCGTCGCCCGCGAGTGGGCCCGCCGGAATCGGTCCGTCATCCAGCGCGTCGGCCTGGTCGCCCACGTCGACCAGCCGTGGCAGATGGCCACCCTCGACCGGCAGGTCCTCGAGTGCCCGATGGACCGGTCCGTCCGCACCAGGTGCGCCCTCGAGGTGAAGTGCCGCAGCGCCTTCAAGGCCAGCCGGTGGCGCCGCGACGTCCCCGACGACGTGCTCGCCCAAACCACCTGGCAGATGCGGGTGACCGGATACGACCACATCCACGTCGCCGTTCTCATCGGCGGCAACGAGTTCAAGCAGACCGTCGTGCAGCACGACGACCGCATGGAGGCGTACGTGCTCCGCGAGGTCGATCGGTTCCGCACCGAGCACCTGCTCGCTGGCGTCGAGCCCGACTGGGACCTGTCGAAAGCGGCGGCGCTGCTGGAGATGGACGCCCTCACCCACCCGCAGCGCGTCGGCGAGATCGACCTCGACGAGGTCGGCGAGGTCATGGAGTACGCCGAGCGGTCCGCCCGCAAGGGCGCCGCCGAGCGCGCGCTCAAGGAATCCCGCGCGATCCTCGCCCGCCTCGCCGCGGGGGCGCAGACGGTCACCTTCGGCGGGGAGCTGGCCTACGAGTTCAACCCCGTCAGCAAGCGCGACGTCGACCTCGACCGGCTCGCCGAGCAGTGGCCCGACGCCTACGCCGACTGCGTGACCGAAAAGACCCACCACCAGATCCGGCTGGCGCCGGACTTCCGCCGGACGGGAGAGACCCAGTGAGCACCCTGCGAGACCGCGTCGAAGCCGACGCGAACGGCTGGCCGGCGGCCACCGAGCCGGGCACCAGCGGCCCGGAGCAGACCCCGGAGCGGCCCACCATGCGGATGGCCCCGCTCGAGGACGTCGACTACGACGACAACGAGATCCACGACGCCCCCGAGGTGCCGGTGCAGGTCGCGTTCGCCCGGGTCATGTCCGACGTGCAGTCCATCGCGAAGAAGGACCAGCGCGCCGACTCGGGCGGCCGGTACGACTTCCGCGGCGTCGACCGGGTCGTCAACGCGGTCGGGCCGGCGCTGCGCCGCCACGGTGTGCTGATGCTGCCGTCGCGGCTGCTGTCCGTGGAGTACGTGGAGGCGCGCACCTCGGGCGGCAAGGCCATCCAGGAGTGCCGCGTCCAGGTCGAGTGGACCGTGATGGGCCCGAAGGGCGACGTCCTGCCCACCACCATCCAGTCCGCCGGGCAGGCCACCGACACGCAGGACAAGGCCACCGCGAAGGCCATCTCGGTGGCGCAGCGGACCGTGTTCCTGTCGTCGCTGCACATCCCCACTCAGGACCCGGACATCGACCGCGGCCACGAGCGGGGGGAGCGGCCGGCGCCGAAGCCTGCCGACTACCGCGACGAGATCATCGACCCGCGCACGTCGCTGGGTCGGCTGCGGCAGATCCGGGTGGAGTTGCAGCAGCACCGCCTGGCTGGGGCCCGGCTGGAGAACGAGGTCGGCGACGAGGAGTCGCTGCTCGACATGGTCGACCGGGTCGGCCGCCAGCGCCGGGGGACCGAGTCGTGACCGCCCAGGTGATCGCCCGCTGCGTCGGGCAGCCGCCGGAGTTCTGGGACACCGGCGACCCCGGCAACCGCCTCGCCCTCCAACTCTGCGCCGTCTGCCCCGCCCGCCGCGACGAGAACTGCCTCGTGGGGGAGCCCGACCGGAAGCCCTTCGGCGTCATCCGCGCCGGCGTCGCCTACAACGAGCGCGGCGGACGCTGCCCCACCTGCGACTGCGGCTACCCGGTCGACGACCTCCCCGACGCCCGCCGCCAGCTCACCGGCTGCCGGCACTGCCGGGTGCCGAAGCTCCGCAGCTGGGACAGCACCTTCATGAACCGGCAGGCGTACCAGGCCAAGCGCTGGCAGACCCGCAAGGCCAAGGCGAAGGCGGCGGCATGAGCACCGGCGACCACCGCGGCACCGCGACCACCGTCGACTGCCCGCTCTGCACCGTGACCGTGCTCATCCGCGAGCCCGACCCGGTCACCGCGGTGGTCGCCGCCGCCGACGCCCTCGAGCACCACCTCAACGACCACCGCTCAGCGGTCCAGGAAGGGGATGCCCGCTGATGGCCTCCAACAACTCCCCACGCGCGTCGTCCATCTGGCCGCAGATGCCGTTCATGCGGGGCCCGGCCGCCGCCCAGCGGCTACGGGAGTGGCTGCCGCAGTACCGCCAGCAGCGCAACGAGATCGCCAACCGCCGTGAACGGGTGCTGGCGTACGACTGGGCGTGCAAGCGGCTCTGCCAGATCCTCAGCCTGTCGCACGCCCGGAACTGGAACGGCTACGTCCCGCCGTACAAGGACGCCGACGGCCGGGTCAACACGTACGAGACGCGCCGCGAGCTGATCGAGCTGCTGCGTGAGGTCGCTGCTGCCGACCGCGCCGGGCAGGAGCCGGCCGAGTGAAGCGGTGGGAATTCGAGCGCGCCGTGCTGGGGTCCGACCTGCCTGCCCCGGCCCGGCTGATCCTGCTCGCCCTCGCCGTCCTCGCCGACTGGCCCGGCGGAGTCATCCCGGCGAAGTTCTCCCCGTCGCTGTCGACCCTGCAGGTGATGACCGGGCTGTCCCGCAGTGCCCTCGCCACGCATCTCAACGCGATGGAGCGGTCCGCCAGGCGGGACGGCTGGGTGGTTCGGGCCCGCCCGACCAAGCGGCAGGCGCAGATGGAGAAGGAGCGGACCCGGTACCGATTGACCGTCCCGGCTAGTGCAGGAGACGGACTAGCTAGTGCACCTCCTGGACTAGCTAGTGCAGGAGACGGACTAGGGCTAGTCCGTGAGGTGGACCGGGCTAGTGCAGGAGGTGGACACAAGCCAGACCACTTCCAGACCTATAGCCAGACCGCAGCCAAGCAGCAGTCGCCAAACGCTCCCGAACAGATCGTCATCGAAAGCACCGGAGCCAACCTCGAGGAAGCCGAGGCGATCACCAAGCGGGTCGCCAACGAGCGGAAGCCCCGCAGCCTCCCCGGCCTCCTCCGCCGCATGGCCACCGACGGAGACCTCAACCAGCTCCTCACCGAACACCGCGCCGCCGCCAAGCGGGCATCCGTCGCCGAAGCACTCGAAGCGGCCCGCCGCGGCCCGGAATGCGATCACCGGGTGCCTGGCGGGGCTGCCCTCCACCCGAGCACCCGCGAGCCGATCTGCCCGCAGTGCCGCATGGCGGCGAAGCGGAACGGCTTGAAGGTGGTGTCCGCGTGATCGCCGCCCGCCGCCGCGAAGCCCTCCACCGACTCGCCCGCGCCCACAAGGAGACCCGACCGTGAACACCACCCAGGCCCGCACCGCCCGCATCGCTCACCGCTGCGAGGGCTGCCGCCGCAAGACCATCGCTCCCGGCCACCGCTACCTGCGGCACGTCATGTTCCCCGGCGACATCAACACCTCCGGCAAGCCGTGGGTGTCCATCCAGTGCGTGGCGTGCGCCTCCGAGCGGGACGAGACGGCACCGCTCCTGCTCGCCGACGCCTGCTCCACCTTCTGCTGCGGGGACGTGCCCTGCGCCCGCCCGGCCGGCCACAAGGACGACCACGAGTGCAAGCGGGACCTCGACCGGGTGGAGGTGGCAGCGTGACCCGGCCCCGCGACATCGGCACCAAAGCCGAAACCGCCGTCGTCCGCTACCTCGTCGCCAACGGGTACCCGCACGCAGAGAGGCGCAGCCTCCGCGGCGCCCTCGACGCCGGCGACATCACCGGCACCCCCGCCGTCTGCTGGGAAGTGAAAGGCGGGGAGGCCGCGAAGGCAGCCAGCGACCTGACGATCCTCACCTGGATGGCCGAGCTGACCACCGAGGTCGTCAACGCCAAGGCCGCCGTAGGTGTCCTCGTGGTCCAGCGTCGCGGGGTCGGGCCGTCCAACGCCGGCAGGTGGTGGGCCTACATGCACGCGTTCCAACTCGGCGCGCTGGTGACCGAGGTGGTGCCGCCCCCGGGCCGCGCGGTGTTCCCGGTGCGGATGCTGCTCGCCGACGCCGTCACCCTCCTCCGCGCCGCCGGCTACGGCCAACCCACCGAGCCGCGGCCCGCCGTCGCCCCGTACCTGCCGACCGCGGCCACACCCGAGGGCACCACCGACATCGCCCTCCCCGGACTGGAGGCCGTCCGATGAGCGAGTGGATCTGCGCCGACTGCGGCGACGGGCGCTGCGAGGACTGCGTGACACCCCGCTGCGACCACGACTGCCAAGGCCTCAACGACATCGACCCGGAGGTGAACCAGTGACCCGCCCCCGACTGCTCGACCTGTTCGGCGGGGAAGGACTCGCCGCCTACGGCTACGCCCTCGCCGGCTTCCACGTCACCAGCGTCGAGATGGGCGCCCCGTGGGCATCGCCCCGCGGCCTGTCCCTCGGCATCCCGCCCGCCTACTCCCGCTTCTTGGGGGAGCAGCTTCTTGCCCACCTCGGAGCCGAGGCGGTGGCCGCATGAACGGCCTGTGCCACTTCCAACGAAGTGGCCCGGCCGACGGAGAGCGACGGTCCGCCCGCCGAGGGCCCGGGGTTGTGGCACAGCTTCCGGCCCACCCACTTCACCCACTGACCGAGGAGACCCTGAGATGAGCAAGGAAGCGACCGTGGCCCCGCTCGACACCGACGAGCTGCCGCCCACCCAGTACCTAATCCTCGAAGTCCTCGCCGCCCGCTACCGCACCGGCGAGACCCTGTGGACCTTCCCCGCCCGGTTCCGCTCGCACATCGGGCAGCTCGCCGACATCGGCCTCATCGGCTGGAAGTCCGGCGTCGCGCCGCTGACCGTCATGGCCTGGCTGACCGAGGCCGGCAAGAAGGCGTCGATGAGCGAGACGTACGTACCGCCGAACGAGCGCCCTGAATCGCGATAACTGTCCTTCCCACGAACCAGAAAGAGAGATCGAGATGACCACCACGACCGAATCACCGATCAATACCGCCAACCGGATCGCCCCCGCTCCCGCCACCGAGGACGACGCCACCCGCGACGCGTGGGTGCGGCACTACGCCGCCCAGGCCCTCGCCTGCTGGGCCACCTTCCGTCGCGAGATCCGCAACCTCACGCCCAACCCGGAGCCCGGCTCCCGACCCGACATCGGCTACCTGGCTCTCGCCGCCGTCGCCTCCACCGCCGCCGCCGCCGCGCTCATCGAGGACCCGGACCCGGTGCTGCTCATGGACGCTCCGAACGTCACCGCGCTGATCTGGGAGCTGACTCCAGAACTGGGCGCGCTCAACGGCGAGTACGAGGACTGGCTGACCGAGGTGCTCGTCCGCTACGGCGTCAACCCGGGCGAGATCGACCCCGACCTGGACCCGAGGGACTTCAACGTGGAGGACTGGCGTCTCGAAGCCACCAAGGCCGCCAGCCGCGACTGACCTGCTCCCCTGGATTGATCAAGGAGAGACCGAGATGAGCAAGCTCGACGGAATGTGCCTCGCCGGTCACGTCGTGTCGTCGGGTGCCACGTGGTGCTGCAACCTGCCAAAGGGCCACACTGGGCCGCACGACGACGGGCTGGGTGACGAGTGGGAGGACGCCGCCCCCGACAACGCAGCCGACGTGCCGGGCGATCCGTGGGAGAACGCCGACCGGGACGTCGTCGCCGACGCGCTGGCCTTCATCCAGCAGTGCGGCCTCTGCGACGCCGGTCTGCCCGTGAAGTGCACCTGCCCAACCGGAAACTACCGGCTGGTGATGGCCCGCCTTGTCGCAGAGGTAGAGCGGCTTCGGGTTGAGGTCGCCACCCGTGACTGACCTTGTCGTCGCGCCGCAGTTGGGCGAGCGGGTCGCCCGGCTCCTCGAAGCCTCATCGCTCGGCACACCTGACGCTGTGGCGCTTCGGGAGCGGGGTGCCCGACTGCTCGGGCCGAAGCTGACCGGGATGTCAGAGGAACAAGCCGACTGGGAGAGGGATGAGACGAACGATGACTGACCTATCGACATGGCTACGCACGCAGCTGGATGAAGACGAGCGGATCGCCCGAGAAGCGCGCCAGCGAGGTGAGTGGTGGTTTGCCTCCAGAAATCCGTCGGTGAATCTGCACGCGCTGACAGCCCACGCGCAGCGGTGGGAGCCGGTCCGGGCGCTCGCCGAGGTCGACGCCAAGCGGCGCATCCTCAGCTTGCACCGCTGCGATGACGCGGACGGAACTGACCCCATCTGCAACGTGTGCCTCTACACGCCGCCTTGCGAGACTGTCAAGACGCTCGCCCTGCCGTACGCCGACCGGCCCGGCTACCGCGAGGAGTGGCGGCCGTGACTGACCTGACGCCCCTCAACCGCGTACCGGCCCCACGCGACACCCACCTGTCCGACGCCGCCTGGCAGCTCATCGACGAAGCCACCCCCGCCAACACCCGCCGCGCCTACCGCGAAGAATGGGCCCGCTTCACCACCTGGGCCACCGCCCAGCAGCGCACCCCGCTGCCCGCCACCGGGGAAACCCTCGCCGAATACGCCGCGCACCTCGCCGGCCGCGAGCTGGCCCCGTCGTCCATCGGCAAGGCGCTGGCCGCCATCACCAAAGCCCACCAAGCCGCAGGGCACGGTGAACCCGACCGGCGTGGGGCGCGGGAGGTGCTGCGCGGCTACCGGAAGCGGTACGCCAAAGCCGGCGGCACCGTGAAACGGGCCCCCGCCCTCACGTTGACCGCCCTGCGGGCCATGGTCGCCACCCTCGACCCCGACACGCTCGTCGGTGTCCGCGACCGCGCCGTCATCGTCCTCGGCTTCGCCATGGGCGCACGACGCTCCGAGATCGCCGCCCTCAACCTCGCCGACCTCGAACCCCACCCCGAGGGGCTGCAGGTCACCGTCCGGCTGTCCAAGACTGACAAGGACGGCCGGGGTCGCATCGTCGCCGTGCCGTACGGCTCCAACCTCGCGACCTGCCCCGTCCGCGCCGTCGAGCAGTGGCGCACCGCCCTCGCCCACCACGGCCGCGAGGACGGGCCGCTGTTCGTGCGTATCGACCGACACGGCCGGCTCGGGCACGTCGCCACCGGACGCGGCGACACCGACGGGCGGATCACCGGCGAAACCGTCGCCAACATCATCCGCCGCGCCGCTGAGGCTGCGGGGCTGGACGCCGCTGCCGCCTACTCGGGGCACAGCCTGCGGCGCGGGTTCGCCACCGCCGCCTACGCCGCACCCGACGCCGACCTCGTGCGCATCGCCCGGCACGGCGGCTGGAAAGAGGGCTCCGCGGCCCTGTTCGGCTACCTCGAAGAAGTGGACCGGTGGCGGAAGAACCCCGCCTCCGGCATCGGACTGTGAAGGGAGGTGCGGCCATGAGGATCCTGCTCGACCTCGTGTGGCAGATCATCACCGCCCGCTGAAACGACGGTGGGCCAGGAGCTTCGCCCAAGCCCTGGCCCACCGGAGCAGCACACCCAGTAGGCGCCCGCTCTACCCACCGGCCAGCCTACAACCCGGGGGATCGACACCATGCCGAGCGACATCACCTCCACCTGCGACCTGTGCGAGAAGCCGCTGCCGGACACCGCCTACGTGTGTCCCCGCTGCGCCAACCGCACCGCCGAGCACCTCGCAGCCGTCACCGCGGTCGCCAGCGAGGTCGAGGTGACCGTGGCCCGGCTCGCCCGCTACTCCGACCGGCACGGCCGCACCCTGCCCGACGACGACCCCGACGGGCGCCCGGACGGTGGGCTGAAGGTGACCCCGCTGCCGTTCGACCCGTCGGCCCGGTCTCGCGGTCTCGACGCCAGCAACACGATCGTCACGTGGGCCCGTCACGTAGCCGAGGAGCGCGGTGGTGGCCCGGTACGCCCCGGGCCTGTGATCGGGCCGCTGTGCCGCTCTGGGGCCGGCTGCCGGCACGAGACATGCTCGCTGATCCGCACCCGGTCCGTGCCGCACCCGGTGGCCCGCGCCGCCGTGTATCTGCTCGGCCAGCTCGGCTGGCTGCGGCACCGCCCCGAGGGCAGGGAGGCGCTCGACGAGCTGGGTGACGCTTGCCGGATCATCGTGCAGGTTGTGGACGCCCCGCCGCCGCTCTGGTACGCCGGGCCCTGCCGCGAGCAGACCGACGTGGACGAAGCCGGCAGAGACGTGCTCTGCGCTGAGGAGTTGTACGCGCGCACCGACGACGGCACGGTCCGCTGCCCGGCCTGCAAGACCCGGCACGACGTGGGCGAGCGACGCGAGTGGCTGCTCGACGAAGCCGACCAGGTGCTCGCTCACGCCTCGCTGGTTGCTGCGGCGTTGACGGTGCTGGATCGCAGGGTGACGCCGTCGATGGTGCGTAACTACGCCGACCGGGGGCGGATCACCGCGCGTGGGGTGGATGAGCGGGGTCGGCCGTTGTACCGGGTCGGTGAGGTGCGTGCGGTGGTGGCTGACGTCGCCTACCGGCGTGCCGCAGGTGTGGCCGCTTGACAGCGGCCTGACCAGTGCGGACGATAGATCTACAGCGCTAGAGGTGTCTCTGAAGCCCCGCATCCCCCCAGGACAGCGGGGCTTCAGCACGTCCAGGGGGTGGCACGGTGCGCATCCCCTACGCGCTGCTCGCCGCCGTCCTGGCTGTTGTCTGCGGTGGGCTGCTGGCCGGCTGCGTCGCCCACTGGCCCGGGTAGCCATGGCCCAGCAGCGCAACACCACCATCCGGGACCGGCACCGCAAGACCATCGCCAGAGGCAGGCCGCCATGCGCGCTGTGCGGAGAGTCGATCGACTACGAGCTGCCGTACATGGACCCAGGCGAGTTCGTCGTCGACCACATCGTGCCGCGCAACCGCGGTGGCAGCGACACGCTCGACAACAAGCAGCCAGCCCATCGCCGATGCAACCGCGCCAAGAGCGACCGCGCTGACGGTGGGCCCGTTCTGCGCCGCTCAGGCAGCCTGAGCCGGCCCCGCTGACCTCGGCCCAGGGGGAGGTCCCCCCACCCCCGCCCCGGCCCGCACTTCCCGGCTTAGGCGGCTTGCACACACAGAGCCCTCACGCCGAGGGCTCCCGCATCCCTGGGATCCCTCGTGCCAAGAAGAGCCGACGTTCCATGTGCTGGCTGCGGGAAGCTGATCTGGCGCAGCTCAACCAGCCGACCGCCGGGCGAGGCGCGATGCCGGGGATGCTGGCGCAGCCCTTGCGGAACGCGGGGCGCATACGACCGGGGTTGTCGCTGCGCCGACTGCCGTCGGGCCAAGGCGGAGTCGACGGTGGCCTACCTACCGCCGGCCTACCGACACCACTGGATCGCCCCCGCCGATCGAATCGCGATCTACGAGCGCGACGACTGGACCTGCCAACTGTGCGGGGGGCCGGTGGACCTGGCCGTGCATCACCTGCACCGCGACGCGCCGTCGCTGGACCACATCGAACCGCAGTCCCTGGCGCTCATCCCGAACCACGCCCCATCGAACCTCAGGACGGCGCACCGTGGATGCAACTCAGCCCGAGGAAACCGCGTCGCGGCTTGACCGGCTGACGGCCCTCCGCACCTCCATTGAGGCAGCGCTGTCTGGCGACGTTCCGGTGCGTGACTTTGCGTCGCTGTCCCGGGAGTACCGGGCCGTGCTCGCCGAGATTGATGAACTGGCGCCACCGGAGCAGAAGGGTGACGCCGTTGACGAGATCGCGCAGCGGCGCAACGCTCGCCGGTCGGCCGCCCCGGGTCAGCCACGCGCCAAGCGTTCGGGCTAACGCCTGGGAAGACGTAGCCGACCTGTCGGCCAGCCTCGGCGTGCCCCTCGACGAGTGGCAAGAGACGGTCCTTCAGGCCGCGATGGGCGAGCGGTCGGACGGCCGTTGGGCTGCCCGGATCGTCGGGGTGAGTACCCCTCGGCAGAATGGCAAGTCGCAGCTCATCGTGGCGCGGGCGCTGGCTGGGGTGCTGCTGTTCGATGAGAAGACCATCATCTGCTCGGCGCACCAGACGGACACGGCGCGGGAGGTGTTCCAGCGGCTGCTGGACATCATCGACGAGAACCCGTCGCTGTCGCGGCGTGTCGAGTCGGTGATGAAGGCGATCAACCGGGAGCACATCCGGTTCACGTCCGGTCACACGATCAAAATCAAGGCCCGGTCGATCGCGGGTAGCCGCGGGTTCTCGTCCGACTGTCTGCTGCTGGATGAGGCGCAGATCCTGGGTCGGCCGGCGTGGTCGTCGATCCTGCCGACGATGTCTGCGCGGGAGAACCCGCAGGCGTGGCTGCTCGGTACACCGCCGACCCCGCAGGATGACGGTGAGGTGTTCGCGCAGATCCGCGAGCAGGGCGTCACGGGCAAGGGCTCGCGGATGGCCTACCTCGAATGGTCCGCCGACCCCGACGACAACCTCGACGACCCGGCGACCTGGGCGAAGGCAAACCCGGCGTACGGGTACCGCATCTCCCGCGAGGCGATCGAGGCCGAGCGGGCGTCTATGACGGACGACCAGTTCGCTATGGAGCGGCTGGGCATGTGGTCCGGTGCGGCGAAGCATGGGATCATCCCGGGGCCGTCGTGGCGGGACCAGGCCGACGAGCATTCGATCGCCGTCGACCGTTTCGCGCTGGGCGTCGAATGCGGCCCGGACTTGACGTGGGCTTCGGTGTCCCTGGCCGGGCAGCGCGCGGACGGGGACTGGCATTTCGAGCTGGACGACGACCAGCACACCCGGGGCCGGGGTGTTGCGTGGCTGGTGCCGCACCTCGAGGCGACGGTGGCGGCCAACCCGCAGATCCGGGCGATCGTCGTGGACGTGGCGGGCCCGGTGGCGGCGCTGCTCGAGAAGCGCGCGGACCGGTGGTTCTTCAAGGGCACCAAGCTCGAGGTGTCCCCGGTGAAGGTCGCCGAGCTGGGTGCCGGCTGCTCTCGGGTGCTCGACGGGATTGTGACGGGTTGGCTATGGCACATCGGGCAGCCGCAGTTCACCTCGGCGGCGCTGCCGGCGGGGAAGCGTCCCCTCGGGGATACGGGCATGTGGGTGTGGTCGCGGAAGACGGCCGAGTCGGATATCACGCCGATTCAGGCGGGGACCCTCGCCCTGATCGGGGCGCAGATGACGAAGCCGCGCAAGCCCATGCGGGCGGGCGCGGGTCGCGGT
Organism: Micromonospora sp. NPDC005299; assembly: GCF_042872345.1. Classification (NCBI taxonomy): domain Bacteria; kingdom Bacillati; phylum Actinomycetota; class Actinomycetes; order Micromonosporales; family Micromonosporaceae; genus Micromonospora; species Micromonospora sp. NPDC005299. Next base: position 64,340 of record NZ_JBIAKG010000003.1, on the reverse strand, counting down.
GAGGGCAGACGGAGGGCGGTGGTGTTGTGACGGACCGGATCACCCTGCCGGGCGTCTCCGACGACGACAACCGCACCCTGAACCTGCTGTTGGAGCGGCTCGCGGCGAAGGCTGAGCGGAATCGGCTCCGGTCGGCCTACTACGACATGAAGAAGGCCGTGCGGCTGGTCGGGTCGGTGATCCCGCCGCAGTATTGGCGGCTGGGCATTGTGCTGGGCTGGTCGGGTAAGGCGGTGGACATCCTGGCCCGCCGCTGCAACCTCGACGGGTTCGTGTGGCCGGGCGGCAACCTGGATGACCTCGGCTTCCGTGAGGTGTGGGAGGGCAACAACCTCGGCTCGGAGGTGTCGCAGGGCGCCATCTCGTCGCTGATCCACTCGACGGCGTTCGTGGTGAACACGGTCGGCGGGGAGGGAGAGCCGGACGCGCTGATCCACTTCCGGGACGCGTTGAACGCGACCGGCGTGTGGAACACCCGCACCCGCCGGCTGGACAACCTGCTGTCGGTGACGGGCCGCAACGACGACGGGAAGCCCACCTCGCTGGCCCTGTACCTGGATGGCCGGACGGTCGTCGCGGAGAAGGACTCGTCGGGCTGGTCGGTGGACGTGCAGGAGCACGCCTACGGTGTGCCGGCGGAGCCGCTGCCGTACAAGCCGCGGCTCGGGCGGGCGTTCGGGTCGTCGCGGATCTCCCGCGAGGTCATGGCGTTGCAGGACCAGGCGGTACGGGCCCTGATCCGGTTGGAGGCGCACAGCGACATCTACGCCATCCCGGATCTGTGGATGCTGGGCGCCGACGAGTCGATTTTCAAGAACGCCGACGGGACGCTGAAGCAGTCCTGGCAGGTCGTGATGGGCCGCATCAAGGGTGTCCCGGACGACGAGGACGCGCAGACGCCGCGGGCGGATGTGAAGCAGTTCCCGGCCACTTCACCGGCGCCGCACCTCGAGGCGCTGAACGCCTACGCGAAGATGTTCGCCCGGGCCACGTCGCTGCCGGACACGGCGGTGGCGATCACCGACATGGCGAACCCCACGTCCGCGGAGGCGTACGACGCGTCGCAGCAGCACCTGATCGCGGAGGCGGAGGGCTGTACGGCCGACTGGGCGCCGTACCTGCGCCGTGCGGCGGTGCGGGCGTTGGCGATGGCGAACGGCGTCAAGGCCGAGGATGTCCCGGCGGAGTGGTCGACGATCCAGCCGAAGTGGCGTGACCCGCGGTTCCTGTCCCGGGCGGCGCAGGCCGACGCGGGCATGAAGCAGCTCTCGGCGATCCCGTGGCTGGCTGACACCGAGGTTGGGCTGGAGCTGCTGGGCCTGGATGCCCAGCAGATCGATCGGGCGTTGGCGGATCGGCGGCGGGCGCAGGCGCAGCAGCGGGTGACCGCGCTGGCTGCGGCGGCGCAGGCGGCGCGGCAGAACCCGGCCGTGACGGCGTTGGAGGGCAACGGTGGCGACGGCCGCTGACGTGGCGGCGTTCCGGTCCTCGCAGACCGACGTCGTGACGCTGGCGCTGGCCGAGCTGGTCAGTTGGTGGGAGCAGTTGCTCTCCCTGCTGACGGGTGATGTCCCGGTGGCGGAGATGGAGTCGTTCACCGCCGATCTGGTGGCCACGTACGGGGACGCGGCGGCGTTGGCTGCTGCCGACTGGTACGACGAGCTGCGGCTGGCGGCTGATGTGCCGGGCCGGTTCCGGGCGCGGATGGCGGACCCGCCGCCGGAGGGTCAGGCGGCGGCGGTGGCCCGGTGGGCGGTCGGGCCGCTGTTCGGCGGCCAGCCGGACCCGCAGCAGGCGCTCGCGAATCTGTCGGGTGGTGTGCAGCGGCTGGTGTTGCAGCCGGGCCGGCAGACGATCGCGGACAGCGTCGACCTCGACCCAGCCGACGCGAGGTGGGCGCGGGTCCCGTCAGGGGCGACGACGTGCGCGTTCTGCCGGCTGCTGGCCTCGCGGGGCGCCGTCTACCACTCGGAAGAGGACGCCGGCGGCCTGGCGAACAGCTACCACAGCAAGTGCGACTGTGTCCCGACGCCGGTGTGGCCTGGCCAGCCGGAGCCGTATGACGTGGATGCGCTGCTGGAGGAGTACAGCGCCGCCCGTGGCAAGGCCGGCGGTGACCCGAAGGCGATCCTCGCCCAGATGCGCGAGGACCTGGGCATCAACTGACTTCCCGCCGCATGGCGGGCTGATCCATCCGACTGCTGGGACTGCCGCACGGCGGCCCGGCTATCCCGCACGGGAGAACACATGTCCGAAGACACCACCGTCGAAACCGGCGAGGGCGCGCAGGCTGCGGCTGCACAGGCGCAGGACACGAGGCCCGACGAGATCGACTGGAAGGCGAAGTCCCGCGACTGGGAGCGGAAGGCGAAGGCGAACGCCGACGCCGCGAAGCGTCTCGCGGAGATCGAAGAGGCGAACAAGTCCGAGGCGGACAAGGCGGCGGAGCGGCTGGCGAAGGCCGAGCAGACCGCCAGGGACGCAGAGGCTCGTGCGCTGCGCCGCGAGGTCGCGCTGGAGCACAAGCTCAGCAAGGACGACGCGGCGCTGCTCGATTCGATCACCGACGAGGACGCGATGCGCCGCCTCGCCGAGAGGCTCGGACAGCAGGCCGAGGGCCGCAAGAAGCAAGGCAACCACGTGCCCCGGGAGGGCACGTCCCCCACTTCCGGTGAGAGCGACGAGCGGGAGTTCGCCCGTTCGCTGTTCGCTGCCGGAGACTGACCAGGAAGGAGCACGGCCGTGGCCGTACTCGCCAGCAGCAATCTCGTCCTGCCGAAGAACATCGCGGCCGGGCTCTGGGAGAAGGCGCAGACCGGCTCGGCCGTCGCGGCTCTCTCCGGGCAGACCCCGATGCTGTTCGGTAACACCGACCTGATGACGTTCAACACCCGGCCGCGCGCCGAGTACGTCGCTGAGGGCGCCGACAAGGCGTCGTCGAGCGTCGCGTTCGGCACCAAGACTGTCACTCCGAAGAAGGTGCAGGTCACCCTGCGCTTCAACGAGGAAGTCCAGTGGGCCGACGAGGACTACCAGCTGGGTGTCCTCAACACCTGCGCCCGCGCGGCGGGTGACGCGCTGGGTCGCGCCCTGGACCTGGGTGTGTTCCACCGGATCAACCCGATCTCGGGTGCGGCGGTCACGTCGATCACCGAGTACCTGACGCAGACCACCAACTCGGTGGAGATCCTCGACGGCACCGGCGCGAACGCGCCGCAGGGCCCGGAGATGGAGATCCAGACCGCGGCCGGTCTGATCATCGCTGACGGGTACGTGCCCAACGGCGTCGCGTTCGACCCGTCGTACGCGTGGACGCTGGCCACCGAGCGGTACCCCGACGGCCGGCTGAAGTTCCCCGAGCTGGGCTTCGGCAACGCCATCACCAACTTCAAGGGGCTGAGCGCCTACTCGACCTCGACGGTTTCCGGCACGCCGGAGGCGACCGACACCAAGGTCAAGGCGCTGCTCGGTGACTGGTCGCAGCTCGTGTGGGGCGTCCAGCGCAACGTGCCGGTGGAGATCATCCGGTTCGGTGACCCGGACGGGCAGGGTGACCTGAAGCGGAAGAACCAGATCGCGCTGCGTACGGAGGTCGTGTACGGCTGGGTGATCATGGACCTGAACGCCTTCGGGAAGATCGTCAACGCGGTGGACGAGGCCTGACATGCCGCGGCTGCGTAACGCCACCACCGGTGTTGTGGTGAATGTCAGCGATGAGAAGGCGGAGCGGCTCGGCTCCGGGTGGGCCCCGCTCGATCAGCCGGCCGCCGGCTCTGCCGACGACGGCGGCGAGGCCAAGAAGGCAACGACGGCCGGGAAGAGGCGGACCGGTACCGTCCGCGCCGCGAAGTGACATGAGAGCGGTGCCCTGGGGTGGCCGGCACTATCCGGCCACCCCAGCACCCAACCTTGATCGAAGGGCGGCAGCATGGCGCGTCTGATCGGCCCGGACGAGGCCAGCCGTGAGGTGAAGGTCATCGTCGGGGACGCTTTCAAGTCGAAGCGGAACCGGCCTGCCACCGTCTACTCGGACGCGGCGGCAACGCAGCTTGCGGACATTTTGTGGCTGGATGGCAGTCCGGTTGCGGGCAGTGTCGTGACGATTGACGCGTACTCGATGCTGCCGTTGGTGCAGTTTCCCGACGGCGTGGACACGCTGTGGGTGGTGGTCGACAACGGTCCGGCGTGGCCGGTGTACGCCCGCACGGACGACCGGCTCGATGCGCTCGCTGGGCGGGTGACCGTGGTGGAGGGCACCGCCGGTGCCGCTGAGACACCGACCGGGGCGCAGGCGAAGGCCAATGCGGCGCAGGCTGCGGCTATCGCGTCTTCGTCGCAGCGGGCGGCGAACCTGTCCGACCTGGCCAGTACGGCGACGGCCCGCACCAATCTGGGCCTGGGCGGGGCGGCCACGCTCGGCGTGGGCACCACGGCGGGCACCGTGGCGGCAGGGGACGCACCGGGCTCTGTGCTTCGCAGCGTGGCCCAGTGGGGGCACCGGTGGGCGTTCATCGGCGATTCCATCACCAACGGGTCAGCCGCCACCAACGGGGCGTACGCCTACGCTCCACGCGCGATTGCGCTAGCGGGGCACAGCCTCATCCGCCCTGACTCGTTCGAGGCCGGTGTCGCGGGCGAGCGCAGTGACCAGATGCTGGCGCGGCTGGCTGCGGTGGAAACGTCGGGGGCGACGTCGTTCTTCGTCTTGGCTGGCACGAATGACGCCGCTCAGGGTGTGTCCCTCACCAGCTACGCCAGCACGATGACGCAGATCATCACCCGGCTGCGCGCCCTCGGGCGGGTGTTGGTGGGCACTGTCCCGCCCCGCGCGGCGAGCGCCCCGGCGGCGCAGCACACCAGCACCGAGGGTTACAACGCGTGGCTGCGCGTATTCGCGCCGATGTTCGGCGCTCAGGTTGTGGACGTGTGGGCGGCCCTTGCCGACACCACCACGGGTCGGCTCGCGTCCGCATACGACTCGGGCGACGGCACCCACCCGAACGACCTCGGTCATCTGCGGATCGCCCGGGTCGTCGCGGCGGCGATCCGTGGCAGCGGTCCGGCCTGGCCGGGGTGGGTCACGTCGGAGGGGCAGCCGGGCAACCTCATCGCCGACGCGCTGTGCGACTCCGGCAGCGTGCGCCCGTCGGGCTGGTTTGAGTGGCCGGGCGGCACTGGCACCGCCCCAACGTATTCGCTGGCGACGGACACGACCGGCCGCTTGCCCGCTGGCAGGTGGGCGCAAGTGGACATCGACGCGGCGGCGGCAACTGTGCGCACACTGTCGTCGCCCGCTACCCCCGTGGCCGCAGGTGACCGGCTGGCGCTGTGCCTGCTGGCCGAGGTCGATGACGTGTCCGGCAACTGGGAGTCGGCGGCGACCGCGGTCAGCGCGGTGAACATCCGTGTCGTGGATCAGGTAGGCGCGCAGGTCACGAGCGCCCTCACCACGCGGCCCGTCGGGTACGTCATCGCGCCGGGCACGTACCGTCTCCCCCCGCTGCTTTGGCCGTTCACCGTCCCGGCTGGCATGACCAGCGCGAACATCTGGCTCCAGCACACCATGTCGGCCGGTCAGCACTTCACGTTCCGCTACGGCTGCATTGGTCTGGTCAACCTGACGACGCTGGGGATGCAGTCGCTGCTTGATTTCGGCAGCAACAGCATGGTGTCGCTGGCCTGACCTGCTTCCGGTCGCACTCCACCGCCAACCCGACCCAGGAGGTGACCCATGCCGATCCCCGCTGGCCCTGACCCGACGTCCGCCGGTCAGATCATCCAGGTGTCCGACCTGCCCGCGAGCCTGCAATCCGCGGAGCTGGTCGACGTGATGGTTGCCGGCGCGAACGCGAAGGCGTCGCGGGTCGCCCCCTGCCTGGCGTCCATCGACCCCGCCCCCACCGCGGACCAGCTCGCCGAGGCGAAGCTGATCCTGATCGGTGCGGTCAAGCGGTGGTCGGAAGCTGGGGCGGGAGCGTTCCAGCAGCAGACCGCCGGCCCGTACTCCGTCTCGACGGACACGCGGCAGCGGTCGGGGTTCAACCTGTGGCCCAGCGAGATCGAGGCGTTGCAGGCGCTGTGCCGCACTGCGGGGCCGGCGGCGGCGTTCGCGGTCGACACCGCCCCCGGTGGCGGCAGCATCCACTCGCCGATCTGCGCGCTGATGTTCGGGGCGTTGTACTGCTCGTGCGGGGCGGACCTGACCGGCTCTTTCCCGCTGTACGAGGTGGTGGAGCCGTGATCTTCCCGCACGGGGAGACGGTGACAGTGCTGCGCGCGCAACTGGTCGACGACGGGTACGGCAACCCGGTCGGCGACTGGTCGACCGCTGGGAGCATCCCGTACGAGGGGTGCGCGGTCGCGCAGGGCACACGAGGCAGTGAGATCCTCGCCGACCGGAACGCGGTCCTGTCCGACCTGGTCGTCTTCATGCCGTCCGGCGTCGATGTGAAGGCGACGGACCGGCTGGAGGTTCGCGGCCGGGCGTATGAGGTGGTCGGGGAGCCGTTCGACTGGGTGAACCCGTTCACGGGGATGGCGTTCGGGGTGGTCGTCTACTGCAACCGGGTGGAGGGGTAGTGGCTACCAGGGTGCGCGTCAAGCTGAACCGGCGCGGGATGCGGGACCTGCTGCGGTCCGAGGGCGTCCAGGCGATGTTGGGCCGGAAGGCGGAGGCTGTCGCCGAGCAGGTGGAGTCGGCCGGGATCCGGGTGGACGGTACGCCCGGACGGGTTCCGCTGCCGGTGGCGGTCGATGTCGGTGCCGGGGCGGGACGTGCTCGCGCTCGGGTGATCCTCGACCACCCGTCTGGCCTCGCTGTCGAAGCCAAGCACGGGGTCCTCACCTCGTCCATCGACGCTGCCCGGGGTGCCTGATGCGGCCGGTGGCGTTGTACCCGGACGCGGAGCTGGTGGCGGTGACGTGGCTGCGTGCCCGCCTGGCTGAGCGTTCGGAGCCGTACGCGGAGGGGGTGACGGTGGGCACCAAGGTGGCGCCCGCGCAGTCCCCGGGGAAGTACGTGCGGCTGCGCCGGCTGGGCGGGGTGGAGCTCCACGAGGTGGCCGACTCGCCGCGGTTGCAGGCGCAGGTCTGGTTCCAGACCGGCGGCTCGTCGGATGAGAAGAACCGCAACGACCTGGCCCAGTTGGTGTGGGCGCTGCTGCGCGGCGCCCAAGGCCAGGAGGTGACCGTGGCTGGCTGGCCGCGGCCGGTGGTCTGCTACCGCGTGGCCACGTTCTCCGGGCCTGTTCCTGTCCCCGATCCGGCCGACGGCACGCGCACGATCTCCCAGCTCACCGTCGAGGTGGGCATGCGCGGACGGCCCGCGTAACCCTCAGCTCGCGCCCGCGACTGACCAGTACCCGGCGACCGCCGGGCCCTCACCATGCATTCAGGAGGATGACCCATGGCGGTCGACATCGACCTCATCAGGGCGTACACCGACGGCGCCGTCTACACCCACGACCCGGACACCCCGGGCCTCATCACCGCGCCCACCAACGCCACGACGGCGCTGGCGGCCGGGTTCCTGGCCATCGGGGCGGTCAGCGGCGATGGTCTGACCGAGGCCACCTCGCAGGACCGCACCGACGTGTTCATCTGGCAGGGCAACGCCTTGGCGAGAAAGATTCCCGGCCAGTACACGAAGACGTTCACCTTCGCGGCGGCCGAGACGAACATGCTGACGCTGGGCATCCAGTACGCCGGCTCGACGATCACGCAGACCGCTGAGGGTGTCTCCGTTGAGGAGAAGCCGCCGTCGGCGGACGTGCGGGCGTGGGTGCTGCACGGCATCGACGGCGCCCGCCTTCAGCGGGTGTACCTGCCGAAGGCTGAGGTCACCGAGCGCGGTGACGTGGTGTGGTCGTCGGGTGACGTGACGGTCTACGAGTGGACCCTGTCGGCGTACGTGGACGGTTCCGGGAACGTCGCGTACCGGTACTACGCCGACGACACCCTGGCCACGCCGTAACCCCATGAGCGCAGCGGCGGGCCCGTCAGCGGGCGCGGGGCCCGCCGCTGCTCTAGCCCGCAAGCCCGCAAGCAGGGAGCACCATCCGATGAGTGACGTGTTCGACCTCGACGCCGTGGCGGCCGAGGAAACCAAAGCACCGCTGACGTTCACCTGGCACGGCCAGGAGTGGACCCTCGCCCACATGACCGGCGTCGACTGGCGCGTGGTTGAGCTGGCCAACGAGGGTGACGTGGAGGCCATCCGCAAGGCGTTCCGCCTCGCGATGGGCGCGGAGCAGGCCGACCGGTTCGACGAGCTGCCGCAACCGATCGCGGCGATGACCGCCCTGTTCAAGCGGTGGCTCGACCACAACGGGACGACCGAGGGGGAATCGACGGCCTCGCCCGACTCCTCCGGGAGCACGGCGGGGCCATCGAAGCGTCCCTCGAAGCGCACTACCCGGGCGTCCGGCTCGGGCACCTCTTCTCGGGGGCGCTGAGCCCTCGCCGGCTGCTGGTGCTGATCCGGCACCTGCCGGTCACGTCGCCGCTCGGTGTCGCGCTCAACGGTGACGCCGCCCGGTGGGGTGTCACCGAGCATCTCTTGGCTACGGCCGTGGATGCGCTGCTCGGCGCGAACTGGCAGCGGGGCGGTGGGAAGGGCCAGCGGCCGAAGCCGGTCCGTCGGCCGGATCCGCGGGCGGAGAAGCGGCGCCGCGAGTACGTGGGCCGGCTGCAACGACTGGGCCTGATCAAGCACGGGGGGTGATCGTTCGTGGCGGGTACCGAGGTGGGCCAGGCGTGGGTGACGATCATCCCGTCTGCGAAGGGCTTCGCGAAGAACCTCCAGAAGTCCATCGCGCAGGAGCTCTCCGGGTCGGGCCTCGACAAGGCCATCGCCGATGCGCTCGGCGACCGGAAGCCCATCAAGCTGCCCGTCAAGCCGGACGTTGACCCGAAGTCGGTCCCGGATGAGCTGCCGATACCGAAGGCGAAGAAGCCCAAACTGCCGGTGAAGCCCGAAGTCGACCCCAAGGATGTGCCGGACAAGATCCCGGTGCCGAAGGGTAAGGAGCCGGAGCTTCCGGTTGAGCTGGATCCGCTCATCGGCGAGTTCCAGTCGCAGGTGCGTCGGCAGGTCGCCGCCCTGTCCCGTGAGGTCAACGCCAACATCCCGGTCGGGGCTGACACTGCGGGGCTGCGGTCGGAGTTGGCGGCGCAGATCGCCTCCGTCGAACGGCAGCTGAAGGTTGAGGTTCCGACCGAGCCGGCTGCGCGGCGGGAGTACGAGGCGAAGCTGCACGCCCTGGTCGCGGAGGTGTCCCACAAGGTCAAGGCGTCGGTGAAGGTTGAGCCGGAGGTTGACCGGAACAGGTTCCGCACTGCCCTCATGTCGGGGGTGTCTTCCGCTCTCGGTCAGGTTTCGTCGGCGGCGTCGACGATGGCGGGGGTGGTGTCGAACGCGACGTCCAGCCTGGCGGGGCTGGCGACGGCGCTGGTCGCGTTGTGGGCCGGCGCCACGTTCACGGTGCCGGCTGTCTACCTCGTTGGCGGGGCGATCGGGTCGCTGCCCGGCATCATCACCGGTGCCGTGGCCGCTCTGGGTGCGTTGTCGCTGGGCATGATGGGTATCGCCGACCACTTCAAGGAGGTTTCCTCCGGTGGTGGTGGGGCCGGGGAGAACCTGGCGGCGCGGGCGCGGCAGGTCGCGCAGGCCACCCGCGGGGTGGAGTCGGCGCAGCGGTCTCTGGCGCGGGCGCAGCGTGAGGTGGTCCTCGCGCAGCAGGCGGTCACGCGGGCCCGCGAGGATGAGGTTGAGCGGCTCCAGGATTTGAACCGGTCGGTCAAGCGTGCCCATAAGGACGAGCGGGACGCGATCCGGGCGGTCAAGGACGCGGAGGTGGCGCTGGCTGACGCCCGTGCTACGGGCCGCTCCGATGAGATCAAGGATGCGTTGTCGGCGTACGAGGACGCCGTCCTCGATTTGGAGGATGCGCGGGACGCGGTCGACGACCTGGGCAAGGAGCAGAAGAAGGCCGCGAAGGTCGGGGTTGAGGGTTCCGACCAGGTGCAGGATGCTCTCCGCCGTCAGCAGGACGCGGTTGAGGGTGTGACTGCGGCGAATGAGCAGTTGCTGTCGGCTCAGGAGGCGTTGCAGGCCGCGAACGAGAAGCCCCCGTCTGGGGGTGGTGGGGCGGCGCAGGAGCTGATGAAGCTGGCGCCGGCGGCGCAGAAGTTCGTCGACACGATCAAGTCGTTGAAGCCGGCGTTCGAGCGGTTGCGGTTGAACGTGCAGCAGCGGCTGTTCGAGGGGCTCGACAAGTCGGTGCGCAAGCTGGCCACGGCCTGGTTCCCGCAGCTCAACAGGACGCTCGGGGACTACGCGTCCACGTTCAACAGGCTGGCGAGGGAGGCCGCGGCGTCGCTGCGGAAGAAGTCGTTCATCGACAACATGGCGGCGGGGGCCGAGTCCGCGCGGAAGGCGTTGGAGCGCATCGGCCGGGCGGTCGCGGGGCCGCTGGTGGACGCGTTCGGCCGGCTGTCGCGGGCGGCTGGGCCGTTCGTTGAGCGGCTCGGCGACGAGCTCGGCAAGGTGATCGAGGACTTCTCGAAGTGGATTGAGAAGCTCGACAAGAGCGGCAGCCTGGACACGTTCTTCGAGCAGGCGTCGACCATCCTGTCGGACGTTTTCGACATGGGCCGTGACATCTTCTCGATCTTCGGGTCGATCGTCCAGATCCTGTTCGGGGAGCATGACGCCTCGAAGTCTCCGTGGGAGGGCCTGAAGCTCACGCTCGACAAGATCGCGGAGTGGTTCAAGGACCCCGAGAATCAGCAGAAGGTCAGGGACTTCATCGATCGGATCTGGAAGTTCCTGAAAGAGGATCTGCCGGAGGCGATCCGGAAGACGAAGGACGCCATCGACACCGTCGATGGGTGGTTCGACACGATCGAGGAGTGGAAGAACAAGGTCACCGGGTTCCGTGACCGGGTGAAGGAAGCGTTCGGTCAGGTCACGGGGGCGCTTCGGACGGTCGCCGCGCCGGTGACGTTCGTGCTCGGCGAGTTCTCTCGGCTGCGGTCGGGGGCGTCGGGGCAGGTGTCGTCGGTGGTGGCGACGATGCGTGGTGTTCCTGGCCGGATCGTGTCGGCGTTGGGTAACACGGGTCGGATGCTGTACCAGGCCGGCCGGAACGTGGTGCAGGGGCTGATCGACGGCATGTGGTCGAAGTTCGGTGCGCTGCACGGTGTGGGTGCGGCGGTGGCGCAGGCCGTCAGTGACTACCTGCCGCACTCTCCGGCGAAGCGGGGTCCGCTGTCGGGGTCGGGGAGCCCGTACCTGTCTGGCCGCAGCATCGTGGGGATGCTGTCGTCGGGGGTCACTGACACGCTCGGCGCTGCCCGGTCGGCGGCGTCTGATTTGGCGGGCACGTTCGCCCTGTCGGGTTCGTCGGGGGCTGGCTTGCCGGCTTCGTCGCCGTCGGTGCCGGCGCCGGGCCAATTGACGGCGCAGTGGGTTGGCGGTGACGGGGATCCGATCGTGCGGGCGATCCGGGAGCACACCCGCATCTACTACGGCGGGAGCTCGCAGGCGGCGTTCGGTAGCTAGCCGATGGCCAGCTCGACCGTCCTGGCCAGTTCCGCCTCGGTGTAGTCGAGCCGGCCGACGGTGGGCACGTCCACCCCGTAGTTGCCCCGCCCGGCGGGGACGGTGAGGGTGAACGGCACCTCGCAGTCGCCGCCGGTCGGCTTGCCCATTTGGAGGGGCGCGTAGGCGATCAGCGCGTCGGTCTTGTCGGTGACGACCACCGGGGAGTCGGGTCCCTGGCAGATGCCCTCATCGCGGGTGAACTGGCCGGGCTGAAGCCGTACCTTCCCGGCCAGCGTGTACGTCTCCCCGGTGATGTCGACGCCCGGCACCGAAACCGAGACGCTCGGCTGCGGCGGTTCGACCACGGCCGGCGCTGCCTCCTTGCCGAGCACCTTCTGGGTGATGGCAGCGGACGTGACGACCACCAGCGCCATCACGGCGAGAGCGAGGACAGCGTTGGCGGGGGTCAGCCAGATACGGCGGGCTTTGGTCACTAGTCCAGTGTGCACACGCGGTCACCGGCTGCGTCGGATGATCGGCTGTTCGTGGATGGATGGGGGGTGCGCCAGTGTGGCCGGATGACCGGGAACTGCCCGTCGAGTTGGAGGCCGCTTTCGGGGCGAACCTGCTGGCTGATCCGGGCACCTGGTCGTGGACGGACCTGTCGTCGCGGCTGAAGAACGAGCCGATGCGTAACAGGGCTGGCCGGTCGTCTGGTGCCGGTCAGGTGTCGCCGGGCACGCTGTCGGCGACGCTGCTCAACGACGACGGGGCGTTGACCCCGCGTAACGCGATGAGCCCGTACTGGCCGAACGTGGCTCTGGGCACGCCCCTGCGGGCACGGTTCCGCCGCGGTGAGGACACGTTCGCGCGGACGGTGAGCAGCGGCTGGGGCACCGCCACCTCCGGGCAGGCGTGGACGACCGGCGGCACCGCCGCAGCGGACTTCTCCGTCGCCGGCGGGGTGGCCCGGCATGCCCACCCGACCGTGAACAACATCCGTCGCACCTACCTGGCCACCTCGCTGGCCGACTCGGAGCAGGTGATCGACGTGGCCACGTCGGCGCTGCTCACCGGTGCCGCCCTGGTGACGGGGTTCCTGTTCCGGTACAACTCGGCGACGACCACCTACTACTGGTTGCGCTGCGAGTTCAACCCGGGCGCCACCAACGTCATGCTGAAAATCACGAAGTGTGTGGGGGGCAGCTTCACCGACCTCGCGGTACTCAACCTGGTCCCGTCGCTGACCTATGCGGCGAACACGTACCTGCGTGTGCGGGCGTCGGTGGTCGGCACGCAGCTGGCCATGAAGGTGTGGTCCGCCGCCGGTGCGGAGCCCGCGGGTTGGCAGCTCACCGCCACCGACACGGCGATCACCGCGGCTGGCGCGACCGGCCTTCAGTCGTGGCTGGTCGCCGGGAACACCAACACCCTGCCCGTGACCGCGCTGCACAAGAACTACGCGCTGCGGGTGGACCTGGCGAACAGGTTCATCGACCAGTGGGAGCCCACCTTCCTGCCGATCCGCCCGGGTGAGTCGGCGTCCGCCGCGCGGATCACCGCTTCGGGTCTGCTGCGCCGTCTCGACCAGGGCGTCAAGCCGGCCCGGTCCGCCCCGGCACGGTTCATCCCCACCACCAGCCCGGTCGCCTACTGGCCGCTTGAGGACGGGCAGCTGGTGACTGAGGGCACCGCGGCGGTGGGCGGTGAGCCGATGCGCCCGTTCGTTGGCACCCACCCGTCTGGTGCGGTGGTGACGTTCGCGCAGTGGGGTCGGGGTGAACTGGCGCCGTGGCTGCCTGACGCGCTGTCGAGGACTGGTAGCCACGGTCTGGCGATCGTGTGGGCGCCGGTGCGTATGGGTGCGACCAGCCAGTGGTGTGTTGACTTCATGTACCGGTCTGGTACGGACGCCAGTGACTCGACGGTTGACGTGAACCCGTCGTATCTGCCGGGTGGTGCGCTGGGTTGGCCCCAGTTGACGCTGCTGCCGGACTTGCAGGGCGTGGACGTGTCCATGAACGGTGAGTCTGAGGTCGGCGGCACCGCCTCAACCTTGTTCGACGGTCAGCCGCATCATGTGCGCTGGTTCGTGTGGCAGGACGGCACGAAGGTGTCGTGGGGTGTCTACGTCGACGGCGTGGGCGTGAATGGCGGCAGCACCACCGGGAACATGACGGTGCCGCCGGTCACGTCGATCGCGCTGGCCGCTGCGGCGCAGGCCGGCGCGGACATCGCCCAGGGGCATCTGGCGGTGTGGGCGTCCAACCCGAACCACCCCGCGTGTGTGGCGGCGGCGTTCGGTAATCCGGGCGAGCCGGCCGCCACCCGGGTGGCGCGGCTGTGCGCCGAGGAGGGCATTCCGGTGTCGGTGCTGCCCGGCTACAGCGAGCCGATGGGCCCGCAGCCCACGGCAGGGGTGATGGACCTGCTGCGGGAGGCTGAGGCCGCCGACATGGGGGTGCTGTACGAGCTGGGCTACGGGTTGGCGTACCGACCGCGTGAGGCCCGCTACAACACCCCGACCGCCATGACTATCGACCTGGCCACCTACGCCGTGTCCGGCCGCAGCGACAACGTGCTTGAGCCGACGTACGACGATCAGGGTTTGCGCAACGAGTGGACGGTCAGCCGCGTCAACGGCGCTTCCGCCACCGCCCTGGATGCCGCCCATCAGCAACGCTCGGGGGTGTACGACGACTCCGAGGAGCTGAGCGTGGCCTCCGATGGGGTGCTGGCGGATCACGCGTCGTGGCGGGTGCGCCTCGGCACGGTGGACGAGCTGCGGGAGGACACGTTCCCTCTCGACCTGGCGGCGAATCCGGCGCTGGTTGATGGGTGGCTGTCGTGTGGTGTCGGCTCGCGGATCCTGCGGACCAACCCGCCCGCCCAGTACGGGGCGGATCCGTTGGACCGGCTGGTGGAGGGCTGGTCTGAGACGATCGGGCCTCGGTCGTGGCTGGTGCAGGTGAACCCGTCTCCGGCCGCCGCGTGGGATGTCGGCGTCGTGGACGTCAGCCGTGAGGGCTCCGACGGGTCGACTCTGAACAGTGCCATCCCGAACGCCACGTGGGGATCCTTCGAGATCAAGTCGACCGCGTGGAATGGTCCGTGGACGACCGTCGCCGCGGACTTCCCGATGCTGGTGAAGGTCGGCGGTGAGGTCATGCGCGTGTCAACGATCGGCGGCACCGGCTCCGTGCAGACCGCGATCGTGTCCCAGCGCGGCGTGAACGGTGTCGCGCGGGCGTGGCCAGCCGGCACCCCGGTCGACGTCTATCAGGCCGCTGTTGTGGCGTTGTGAGCAGGAGGTAGCAGATGCCGGCAGGGCAGATCGTCCGCGCAGGTCAGCGGCCTGGGGAGCGGATCGGGGTCACCACCCGCACGTCGGACTCGGCTGCGTTCACCACCACGGAGGTGGTCATCGACTCGATCACCGTGTCGCTGGTGCAGGGCCGCACCTACAAGATCCGGTGGACGGTGGCGTGGGTGTCCACGGTGGCGAACGACACCGTGTTCTCCCGCATCCGGGAGAACAACGTGACGGGCACGCAGTTGCAGATCCTGCGCATCAACATCCCCACCACCGGCGGCCTGGGCACACGCTGGGACGGCACGGTCGAGGCCGAGTACACGGCGGTGGCCAGCGGCAACAAGACGTTCGTGGGGACGGGCACCCGCGCGACGGGCACCGGCAACATCGTGGCCGACGCGGACGCCACGTTCCCGATCCGGCTGTACGTCGAATACGTGTCGGGGTGATGACGTGACCCGTGTCGGCTGGTGCCCTGGCGGGCGCCCCGTGGCGGAGATGCTGGCCATGTACCCGGGCACCACCGCCGTGCGGGTGTTCGTTGGCGTCGGGAATCCGCTGCCCGCCTGGGACGGTCCGGTCCTCGGACCGATCCCCGCCGGGGTGCTGGTGCACCTGTCGTTCAAGACGAACAGCGTGCCGGAGCTGCTGGCCTGGGCGGCGAAGAAGCCGGCCGGCCTGCTGCTGCTGTTGACGTACGGCCATGAGCCGGAGCAGCAGAAGTACGGCGACCCAACGGTGCAGCAGTTCCACGCCCGCTGGGGCGAACTGGTGCCCGCGTTCGACGGCCACCCCATGCGGGACGAGATCCTGCTCGGGCCCGTCTACACCCGCTACTGGTGGCAGGACAACGCCGGGGACATGCGGTGGCTGGTGAAGGTGCCGGTCGACTTCGTCGGCTGGGACGTCTACAACAACGGCGCCGGCTACCGCACCCCCGACGACCTGCTCACCATCCCCCGGGACGTCGCCAGGCGGACGGGCCTGCCCTATCTGATCGCCGAGCTGGGGGCGATCCGCGTGTCGGCGGACCGGGACGGCGCCGGCCGCGTCCAGTGGATGCGCGACATGGTCGCCGCCGCGGAAAGCGACGGGGCGTGGACGGTGTGCTGGTTCCACAAGGACGAGTGGACCCTCGCCGGCCAGGACCCCGAGCAGGCGCAGCTACGACAGCTCATCCAGGAGGCATCCGTGGACTGGCACCTCGCACCCTCGCTGAAGGTGCTCCGCGACGAGATCAACGCCCGCTGGCCGGGCCGGGACCACACCTCCGACGGGACGGTCGGCGACACCCGGCACCAAGCCACCAAGAGCGACCACAACCCGAACATCCGCGGCTCGGTCGACGCCGCCGACTTCGACGACGACGGCCTCGACTTCGACGTGGTGTTCGCCGCGATCAAGCGGCACCCGTCCGCCCGGTACGTCATCTACGAGCGGAAGCTCTACCACCGGCTGCGCGGCTGGAAGCCCGAGCCGTACGACGGCGTCAACCCGCACGACAAGCACTTCCACGTCTCCATCGACCAGACGGTGAAGGCGGAGCAGAACACGCAGCCCTGGGGACTCTTGGAGGACGACGTGACACCCGAAGACAAGGACGACATCGCTAACCGCGCGAAGCTGCGGGTGCTCGGCGACCCGGGGGTGCAGATGGCCCTCGGCCGGATCGCGAAGCTGGAGAAGCTGGTCAACGGCATCGTCGCCACCCTGCCCGGCCTCGACGACGCCACCCTGGCTGAGGTGCGCCGGATGGCCGACGCCGACACCGCCCGGGACGCCAAGCTGACCGAGCTGGTGCAGCAGTACCAGTCCGGCGGCATCGACGCCAAGGCCGTCGTCGACGAGCTGGTCGCCCGGCTCCAGCAGTAGTGGAATGGCTGCCCACGGCGGCGGCCAGCGGGGGGCCGTGGGCGCTGCTGGGTGGCGTCATCGTCACAGTGGTCGGGCTGGTGCTCAAGGGCCTCCTGGTCCCCGCACCGCACGTCGACCGCATCGTCAAGGCGTACGAGACGGTCATCGCGGAGAAGAAAGACGACGTGACCGCGTGGAAGGCCGCACATGCCGTGGAGGTCGAAGCCAACCGGGTGCTCCGCGACCAGGTCGACAAGCTGCTGGAGCACTCGCAGACCTCCGCCCACGCCTGGCAGGCCATCAAAGCGGCAGCGGAGCGCGCCGATGAGGCGTAGACGCTGGAAGGCACCCGACCCGGAACCGCAGGAGCTGGAGCAGGCACGCAGCGCCGTCGCCGAAGCGGTACGCCGGCTCAACAGCGCCCTGTCCCGGCAGCCGGAAGTCGACAAGGCGCACCGCGTCCAGGAGAAGATCCGCCGGGAGAACCACATGGCACCTCGCATCGCCTCAGCGCTGGGGGCACACGGTGACTGACTTCCTCCACTGGCAGGGGTGGCTCACCCTGAACATCTGGCTCTGCTGGATCGGGCTCGCCCTCGCGGCGTCCTTCCCGATCCGGTATCACCTGCGGACGGGTGGTGCGTGGCACCGGACCAGCGAGGGCCGGTGGATGCTGTACGGGCGGGCCCTGATCGCGGCCGTGCTGGCCTTGACCCTGGTGAACTACTACTTCCCGGGCTGGCCGGGCCAACGGGTCGCGTCGTTCGTGCTGTTCGCCGCGTTCATCGCCCACCTGTACTGGCCGCACCTGCTGCTGTCACAGGCGCAGCGCGACCGCGAGCGTGACCGGGAGCCGGCTCGCCGCTAGCCGCAGGCGTGCTCGTGCTGCACCCTGCGCCCGCAGCCTTCCCGCTGGCAGCGCCACTGGCGGCCCATCGCCCCACAGCGTTCACAGGCACCCCACGCCGGGGTGGTCTCCGGGTTGCCGTCCGGGTCCCGGTGGCCGGCTTGGCACGGCTCCGGTATCTCCGCCCACCCGGCGGCCGTCTTCCGATACCGCGTCACACCCGAACCGTACCCAGGAGGAACCCGTGAACTGGAAGCCCTACGCCAAGGCAGTCGTCGGCGGCCTCGTCGCCGGCCTGACCGCCTTCGGGACAGCCCTCGCCGACGACCGCGTCACGAACGCCGAATGGGTGGGCGTCGGCCTCGCCACGCTCGCTGCCCTCGGCCTGGTCTACGCCGTGCCCAACAAGCCCGCCTGACCTCCGCTGCACAGACTGCGGCCCCCCTCGCCTTCGTGGCGAGGGGGGCCGCTTTCGCGTGCCCGCGGTCAGTACACCAAGCCAACCTCCGCGCAGGCTCCGGTGAAGTCCAGCGCGCTGGCAGCCAACCCCGCCTCCATCGCCGCCTCGTCGTCGGCGCCCTGGGCAGCCTTCGCGAGCTTCACGTGCTCATCCAGGAACACGCCGGCCTGAACGATGGACTGCTCGCCGGACTGCTGCGCCTCGGACACCACCTCTGCGTACGCGTCCAGCCCGTCACCGTCAGCGTCGAGGGCGGCAGCAGCTTTCTGACAGGCGCTGACGGCGTGGGAGTCGGGCCCGTTCTTGGACGGGGATGGAGCGGCGGATGTGGCGGCGGCTGTGGTCGGCGACGAACTGGTGGCCTGGGCTGACGGCTTGTCGTCGCCGCCGGAGCAGCCGCCCAGGGCGAGGGCGACCAGAACGGCCACCGCGGGAAGGATGCGGGTACGGGTCATGCCCCGGCACCATAGTCGCCCAGGTCAACGACAAAGCCCCACCGCGCTTGCGGTGGGGCTGCTTCGTCCTGTCCGGGTCAGGCGGCTCGGGCCGGCTCGTACCGGCCGTACCCGCCCCGCGCGATCTCACCCGCCTCCATCAACTCACCGAGCAAGTTGTGCACCTGCCGCTCCGAGTAGCCGGTCGCGTCCTGGATCGCCTTCGGGCCGGTGTGCCCAGCGCGGATCGCCGTGAGCACCTTGTGGTGGCCCTCCCGCAGCGCCTTCCGCGCCTCCTGCTGCGCCTGCGCGACCATCTGCGACCACGACGGGAACGACGCCCCACCGAACACCTGCAGGGCGTCGCCGTCCCCACCAGCGGCCTGCTGGGGCGCCGGGGCAGGCTGGACCACCACACCCGCGCGGCGGGCAGCGATCCGCCGGCGGGCCTCCTCCAACGCGTTCTCCGCCAGCTCGTGCCGGTGCAGGTAGCTCTGCCCCCACGCCGCCGCCGACCCCGCGTCCAGCGACCGCCACACGATGCGGCTCGGCCACACCTTCCGCTGCTCGTCGCTGACGTAGTAGCCGCGGAACGGCGCCGACCGGGCCTCCGGGTCCGGGTCGATCAGGTAGGCGTACCCCGGCAGCGGCGGGAACGACGTCGGGTCCACCTCAACCTTGAACACCGTCTTCGCGTTCGGGTCCTTCCCCCGCAGCATCACCCCGTTGCCGGCCAGCAGGTTCGACCGGATCGCCTCCGCGTTCGATGACCCGGCGCCCCCGAAGGCGTCCAGGGTCGGGGACTGCGACGCCAGCAGCAGCGCCACACCGACCTTGCCGCCCTCCCGGGCGATCGTCGCCGCCAGATACTGGGTGCGCTGACACAGCGCCGGGTTCTCCATCTTCGACAGCGGCTTGTGGCACTCGTCGATGATCCCCAGGAGGCCCGGTCGGTCGGTGGTGGGCGTGAACCCCTCCAGCCCCTCGACGGCGTTCTCGTCCTGCCGCAGCAGCATCACCAGGTGCATCCCCTCCAGCATCGCGAGGATCTGCTCGTGAGTGCGCGCCTTGAAGTCGGCGTGCTTCATCAGCAGCGGCGACGACGCACCGCCCTGCCCATCGCCGTACAGGATCACCGTCGGGTGGCTGACACTCGCCGCCAGGGACATGGCCACCGACTCGATGAGCCGCGACTTGCCCGACCCGGTGCCGCCCTGCGCGTACCCGCCCCACAGCCGGTTCGCGGTGTACGCCTTCCACCGGGCGACGCCCTCCCCGTCGGTGAACGGGCCCAGCCGCACGCAGCCGGTGTCCCGCTCGAACGCCGCCGGGCCCGGCCAGTCCTGGTCACCACGGATCGGGGAACGGGTGACGACGGTGAGCAGCGCCGTCGGCTCCGCCTCGGTCGGGTGCCGCTCGACGATCAGCTCCTGGTCGGGCCGCAGCTTCAGCCCGCCACGGACGACCCGAATCTTGTCGAGGACCATCCCGTAGTGCTGCCGGCCCGCCCGCAACCGCAGAGCGAACCGGTAGCCGGACGCGAACGGCTCCGGGCTGGTCAGCCGCGACCCGGGCAGCACCCCATCGGAGCAGCCGATGTTCTCCGACCACAGCCGCTGGTACTCCGACCGGGACACCTTCGGCTGGATCAGCCCGACCGGGTGCTGCCGCCACCAGTGCATCGACAGCCCGTACCCGAACGCCATCAGCAGCCCCACCGCGCCCAACGACAGCCCGGCGACGGTCACCCCGGTCAGCCACACCCCGGCCACCGCCAGGAACGCGTAGGCGCGGCGGCGGGCCTTCTTCCCGAACACCCGCCTACGCACCTGCGCCGCCGCCACCACGGCGACGGCGAACGCGGCACCGGCCACCCACCGGGCGACCTGCTGCTCGTCGCCGCTGACGTGCGCGGCGATCCGCGCCGCCCCGGCGGCCACGACGAGGGCGCCCACGGCGGCGTGCGGGGCGAGCTGCTGCCGCAGGCCGCCCTCTACCGGGGTGTCGGTGGTGTGCATGGTTCTCCTTCTGTCCGGTGTCCCGGCTTCCACCGCGGCGGCGCAGACGGGGGATGTCTGCGCCCCACGGGAGGAGCCGGGGCGACTACTCGGCGAGCAGGAAGTCCTTGTCGGCGGCGTCCTGCTGGCCCTGGTAGGCCTCCTTGACGTTCATCTGCCGCTCCAGCTCGGACTTGTGCGCGGACCATTTGGCGGCGGCGACCCCGGACGCCTCCATGGCCTCGCGGGCGGAGCCGACGGCGGCGCCACCCATGCCGCCGGATTCCAGGGCGCCGACGTAGCCCTCCGCGCCGGCGGTGGCGAACGAGTTGTGGGCGGACGCGGCGGCGTCGGCGAACGCCATCGCGGTGGACAGGCCCGTGACCTCGGAGCTAGCCATGGTGATCTCCTTCTCGATCTGCTTGGGGTTGGGGAACATCGGGATGACGGGGGCGAGGGGGCGGTTGTCGGGGATGGTCGGCGGCTGGGGCGGGGCCGGTGGCTCGGGGCGCGCGGGTGGGGCGGTCGGCTCCGGCGGCTTTCGCGCGGCCGGGGGCTCGCGGACGACGTCCACCATGTCGTCCACCGGCGCCGACTTGGCCTTCACCGCTGCCCGCCGCTTCTCCGTCTGAGCGGCCAGAGCGTCCGAGTAGAGGTCACCCAGCCACTCCCGGGTGCCGTACCGCGGCTGACCTGCCACCGTCTGGCCGGCCGTCGCCGCGCGCTGCTTCTTCAGCTCGTAGCGCGGGTTCGGGGTGCCCTTCACCGCGTGCAGCACATCCGTGGCGGCGGTCTTCGCCATCCAGGTCAGCACCCAGATCCAGAAGAGGACTTCGATACCCATGGCGTCACGCCCCGGCCGGGACGCCGGCGGACTTCTTGATGACCCGCCGGGCCATCAGCAGCGCGCCGACGATGCAGGCGATGGCCAGCCCCACGGCGCTGTCCGTGCCGAGCCACTGGACCAGGCCGTCGTTCACCCAGCCCATCAGCCCGTCGAACCAGCCGCCGATCGTGTCGCCCAGCTTCCCGGGCGCCGCACCGGCCACGGACGGCATGGCGATCACTGAGTAGACGGCCGCGTTGTTCGGGGTCATGTCGACCAGCAGGTCGATCGCGGTGGTCACCGCGAGGATCAGCAGCACCAGCACCGGCACCCAGTGCCACGGCAGCTTGTCCGCCGCCTTCTCGATCCAGTCGCCGAGGAAGGTGCCGGCCGCTGCGGTCCCGCCGACGGCGGCGATGCCCAGCGAGAACCAGGCGAGGGTCTTCACCCCCTTCTGCTGAATCCGCTTCACGGTCTTGTTCTTCGACACCGGGACTCCTTTCAGAGGAACACCCGCAGCGCCACGTCGGCGCCGGGGTGGATGACGTGGTCGACCAGCCAGGCGACCGGGGGCAGAGTGGAGAGCAGCTTGACGGTGACGACGGTGACCGCGAAGCGGGCCGGCCGCTCCATCAGCCACTCCCACGTCCGGGCCGCCACCAAAGCGGGGGCGGCCACCATGGCAAGCCAGATGAGGCCGAGCCGGCGGGCCGGGCCGCGGAGTTGTCCGGTGTACCGGCCACGCCGCGCGTAGAGACGCATCGTGTCGACAGCCGGACGCCGCTCGGTGAGCAACGCCGGCGGGGTGCAGTAGGCGCCGAACTTGGCCAGCCACGCACGCGTGTCGAACGGCCGGCGCTCACGCTCGGTCATTGCAGGGTGCAGAGTTGCGGGCTTCTCCGGCACGATCCCGCGCTCAGAGGGCACGCCGGGGGAGTCTGCACTGCAGACTGCAGTCTCACGATCCGTCACGGTCTGGGTCACAGCTTCACCTCCACGTCGGCGCGGTGGCTGTCCGCCGAACGGCGGGCGCGGATCGCCACCCACGCGAGCGCGTACAGCACCACCAGCGCCACCCAGGTCACCGGCGACTCGACGTCCACGCGGCCGGTGAACCCGCCGACCAGCAGACCGCCTCCGACCAGCGCCATCGCGGCGACCGCGCCGTTCGCGGTCATCTGCGCCGGACTCGGCCAGCGGGTGTGCACGTACTGCGCCGACGGCGCGACCAGGACCACCTGGCTGTCGGACTCGGCCCGCTGCTCACGGGCCAGGACGAGGTCCGTCATGATGGGGCTCCTTCCTTTCGGGGTTGGATGCGGGTCCCGGCCCGGCTGTAGGAGGTGGGACCGGGACCCGCGGCTTCTACTGGGTGGGGATGCGTCGCACGATCTCGGCCAACAGGCGAGCCGCCTTGGTCCGGCTCGCCGCCGCCGCGGAACTCCGCAGGGCGGTGTACCTGCCCGCCATGTCCATCTCCTTGCCGTACTCGCGGATCAGCTCGACCACGGTCAGCTCCTCCATCGGTCAGCTCTCCTTCGTGGTCGCTGCGGCCAACTCGAACTGGTGGCCGTTGGTCTGCGTCATCTCGCGACGCGCCTTCACCTCGCGGCGCAGCGTCGCCTCCGGCACGTCCGCGTCACGCGCCGCGCCACGGATCGACGCGCCCTCCTTCAGCACCGCGTCAAGCGCCTGCGCCAGCGCCGCGTCACGGTCGGCCGGAGGGGCGCTCACCGGCCGGCGCATCACCACCTCACGGGTGCGTCGCGACGGCGCGTCAGCCTGCGTCACAAACCGCGTCACCGCAGGTTGCGCGGGCTTCGACGCGATCGACGCGGGCGCGTCAAGGGCCGCGTCAACAGGCCGCGTCACCGCCGCCGGAAGCTGCGTCACCGGCACCGTCACGGGCGCGTCAGCGACCCGCTCGACCGGCGCGTCAACCGGCTGCGTCAGATCCTGACGCGGTGGCGCGTCACCGCCGAACACGCTGGCCGCCTCAACGAGCGTCACGAGCAAGTGCACCGACAGGGCAAGCATCACAGCGGGGATCGCCGACACCGCGAACCGGACCTTGGCCTCCTCGATCACCAGAGCGGAACCGGCGGGCGGGACGGCATGCAGGCCGTTGCAGGCGATCGAGATGCCGGCGCCCGCCAGCACCACGGCCCACGGGTACCAGGCGGTCTGGCCGGTCATCCGCCGCAGGACCACCGCGGCGATCGTCGCGACAGCCATCGCCCCGTCCACGGAAACGGGCAGCAGCCACGCCCACTCGGTGCGGATCCGGGAGGCGATGCCGACAGCACGGATCGCGTCGTACGACAGCGCGAACCCGGCCACCGTCACGGCCAACGTTCCGGCGGAGGCGACAACCCCCGCGAGGACCCCGAAGGCGACGGTGCGGACCTTGGGCCAGTTCATCGGGCGGCCCCCACCTGGGCGACGTGCTGGGTGAGGCCGGTGCCGTCGCACGCGTAGAGGACCGCGTGGTCCAGGCCGAGCGCGACGACCCACTGACGCGCGATCTCGACCGCCTCGACGGGGTTGGAGGCGTCGAACCGCTCGGTCCCGGTGAACCGGTCCCCGGCGGCGTAGAGGTCAGCTCGGTAGTTCGGCATGCCCGCCAGCATGACACATCTTGGAAAGGTTGGAAAGGTTGGTAGAGTGCCTGACATGTTGAGCCCTCCCATCGCTCCCGCGCTGGGCCTTGCCATGCGACCATTGGTCAACTTGCAAGACCTGGAAGACCTGGGAGACCACATGGGCGAGAGCGGGTACCTGACCATCAGCCAGGTCCGCGACCGCCTCATCGCCGCCGGCTACCACGACAGCACGCAGACCATCCGCCGACTCCTGACCGACAGGAAGCTGGGCGAGGAAGGCGTCGACTGGTACCGCACCGAGCGGGGCGGCTACCGGATGGTCTCCCCGGAAGCGGTGGACCGGCTCATCGCCGAGCGGCGTCGCAAGTCGAGCGACACCCGCTGATCACCGTCCGCCACCCGCCGGTCGACAAGATCCTCAGATAGCGAAGAGATCCTCACGTCCGATCCGGCCATACCGGACAGTCGATCATCGGACGGACAGCACAAGCCGTCACCGACACAACTCGCATAGTGTGAAGACTCTTGTCCTGCGCCAAGATGGAACTTCCACCAAACGCGGACCACACTGCTAGGCACGACACAACGGGAAGTCCCGCCGACGGGACAGGCAGACACCACCGTGGGGGAGGTGACCGCCATGACCAACACCGCACGCCGCTGGCTCCTGGCCGGCGCCTTCACCGCCGCCGGGATCGCCGGCGCCGCGGCCTACGACGCCGCCACCCACGCCGCCCACGCCTCCGACAAGCCCGCCGCCGCGGTCGACTGCCCGGGGGGTGTAGTCGACCAGGCGGCGCGGCTCCCCAACCAGGCCAGCACCCGCGCCAAGGCGACCGTCGGCCAGGTGGCAGCCGAGAAGCCGGGGCAGGACGAGCCCGCTGAGGAGCCCGCCCATACGCCCACCCCGCCGGCACCCGAGCCCGAGACCACACCGGAGCCGGAGCCGGAGCCCACGCAGGAACCGACCATCCCCGCCGAGCCCACCGTCGAGCCGACCCCCACCGTCGAGCCGACACCGGCCGACGAACCCGTGGTCACGGAGCCGCGCACCACCGAACCCACCCCGGCCCCGACGCCGACCCAGCCGGTCGTGGACGTGCCCCCGGTGGTGCCGCCCGTCGAGGTGCCGCCGGTCGTCGAAACCCCGCCGGTCGT
Organism: Micromonospora sp. NPDC005299; assembly: GCF_042872345.1. Classification (NCBI taxonomy): domain Bacteria; kingdom Bacillati; phylum Actinomycetota; class Actinomycetes; order Micromonosporales; family Micromonosporaceae; genus Micromonospora; species Micromonospora sp. NPDC005299. The sequence continues at coordinate 39,303 of NZ_JBIAKG010000003.1, read as the reverse complement.
CGAGCCCACCCCGACCGCGCCGGCCCCGACACCCGCCCCGGTCGCCGACGTGCCGATGATCCTGCCGTCCACCGACCCGGCGCCGCTGCCCGACGCACCCGCCACCAAGCCGAAGCCGAAGCCCGTGGCCGCCCCGGCGCCCGTGCTGCCGGTGCAGCTGCCCGTCGTCATCGGCCCCACCGCCGACCACGTCGAGCACACCGCCACCGTCGGCGAAATCCCCGGCGCCGCCGCCGTCGAAGCCGATCCCGTACCCGACTGCACGGACACCGGCCACGCCATCAATCTGGACCGGGACCTGATCCGGCAGCTCATCGACAGCCTCACCGCACCCACCACCCAACCCAAGGTGAAAGCTGTACCCGGCTGCCCCGGCAAACCCAAGCCGGCACCCGACCAGCCCGGCTGCACCGGCGCCGCCACCACCAACGCGGCCGGCAGCAGCAACACGCACTTCTACGCCGACACCACCACCGGACTCACCCTGCCCGTGCTCGACCGCCTCGAGCAGGTACGCGCCCGCTCGGCCATCCCCACAGGCCGGCACATCTGCGTCGAGCCCGGACCCGCCTAAGCCTCACCATCGGCCTGCTGCGGAGAGCAGGCCAGATGCGCCGGGGACCCCCGGCAGGAGGCAGGCGGCCCGCGAAACACCCGCCTCCGATCAACCCGTCCCAACCGACGATCGGAGTTGAATCAGCACATGAGCACCGCCCCGAAACCCCCGACCAAGATGCTGCTGGGCGCCACCTGGCTTTCCGCGGGCATCACCATCGGCATCTGGTCCGTCACCTTCGTTGGGAGCTTCGTCTTCTCCGGCATCCCCGCCAACCGCATGCCCTACTACATCGGGGCCGGCCTCCTGGCCATGGCCGCTACCAGTTACCTGGGAACGCAGTACGTCGTGCAGAAGCACCGCCGCGACGCGTGGTGGGAGGGCTTCGCCGCCGGCGACGAGCCCGGGGGAGAGGTCATCCAGCTCGGCGACTTCCGCCGCGACGGACGCGACACGCGCGGCTTCGGCACCGGCTCGACCAGCTAAATCACTCGGAGTAATCTGTGGAATGTGTACAGGACGGTGTACTGACCTTCTCTGACTGGCCCTGAACCGGGCTCACATCAGGGCTCTGAGCAGGGACATTCAGAGAAGGTCAGTCCCATCCAACACGCTCGTAATGCGTAGGTCGACGGTTCGATTCCGTCAGGCGGCTCGGTACAGAAGCCCAGGTCAACGACCTGGGCTTCGCCGTTTCCCGAGGTCGACAACGCCGCCGCTGGCGGTGCCAGTCCGCAAATAGTCCGCATCCCGCGCCGCGACCGCCTCGTCCAGCCGGTTGGCGACCGCGTCCAGGTCGTCACCGAAGAGCCCCGCGTACACGTCCAAGGTCATCGACGCCGAGGCGTGCCCGAGCATCCGCTGCACCGCCTTGACGTTGGCACCCGCCGCCACGGCCAGACTCGCCGCCGTGTGCCGCAGGTCGTGCGGAGTTAGCCCAGCCAGCCCGACCGACGCCGCAGCCGGTGCGAAGACCCGGGACCGGAAGTTGGTGTTACGCAGCGGCCCGCCGTTCGGAGCGGTGAACACCAGCGCGTCCCGACGCTTGCTGGCGACGTGGGCGGCCAGCTCGTCGACGAGGAACCGCGGAATCGGCACCGACCGGCGCTGATGGTTCTTCGGTGTGCCCTCGACCAGCTCCCCGCCGACCTCCGCGAACGCCACCGCCACCGTCACCCGCCGCCGCAGCAGATCCAGCCGCGACACCCGCAACGCCGACGCCTCACCCCACCGCAGCCCGGTGTAAGCCAGGAACCGCACCAGCAGCCCGTACCGCCCGCACGCCTCCGCGAGCTCGCCACCTGGTCGTGGTCAAGGAACACCGGTTCCTCCCGCACGACCCGAGGTAGCCGAACGCCATCTGCCGGATTCCGGGACATCCGGCCGTCCCGCACGGCATGCGCCAGGGCCAGCGACAGCACCCGGTGCGCGTACCGGACCGTTGCCGGGGCGAGGCCGGAGGCGGTGAGCCGCTGCACCCAGGCCGCTACCTCCGCGTACGAGACTGCCGAAAGCGGGATGTCCTCCCACGTCGGAAGGATCTGCCGCCGTAACGCCAACTCGTACCGGGCACGGGTCGACGGCTTGAGCTGCACCTGAGCCGCCATCCACTGCGCCGCCCAGGCACCCACGGTCACCCGCGCCCGAGCGGGGTCGATCCAGTCGCCCCGCGTGATGGCCGCCTTGGCAGACGCCTCCCACCGCTCCGCGTCCGACTTCCGGTCGAAGTGCCGAGCGACCTCCTTCCCGGACGCGTCCCGGACCCGAGCCCGCCACTTCCGATTGGGCCGCTTCTCGACGCTCACCGGCTACCCCGCCTGCTTGACGAGCCAGGCCCGCACATCGGCCGGGTCGTAGCGCAGGTGACGACCGACCCGAGACGCACGCGGCCCGATTCGGCGGTATCGCCACTGATAGAGGGTGCTCACCGGAACGCCGAGGAAGGTCGACACGTCCTCAGCCGTCCACAGCGGTTCGATGGTCCGGGCCTTCATGCTGCTCCCTCCTCGGCCGTGGCAGTTGCCGAAACATTGGGTGGTGCCTGATTCCGTCTCGCAGCATCAAGGCGGCCCGCAAGCGGGCCGCGCCGGCCCGGCCCCGGCCTGCTGGCGACCTGCGGCCGGCATCGGCCGGGCCGGCCGGCCACGCTTCAAGGAGCCATGAACGAGAGGCTGAGGCGGGACGATCGCCATCGGGGTTGCTGGCCGTTGACGGCGGGGCGATCGCTGCCGCGCAGCAGAGCTGCTTGCCCCTGAGTCACGTGGGCACCGCCCGCGGTTCGATGACGACGAGGACCAGGGCGTGATCCATCCCCCAGGTGCCCCATCCTCTACGCCACCCGCCCGACCTCAAGGGCGCTGCGCGTCGGCACGCCGATGGCCTTCGGCCACCCTTGACCCCGACCGGGCGCCGCAGTTGTCGGCACCTATCCGAGGGATGGGGACAGCGTGGTGACGTAGACCTGGCTAGGGTCGCCGCCATGCCTGTCCCCGAGTTCGTCCTGGCACTGCGATCGAAGATCGGTCACGACCCGTTGCCGCTACACGGTGCGACGGCCATCGTCTTTGACGCACAGGGCCGTCTCCTGCTGGTCCGCCGATCCGACAACAGCAGATGGGCCTTGGTCACCGGATGCCTGGAGCCGGGCGAGCAGCCCGCGGCGGGAGCCGCCCGGGAGGTGCGCGAGGAAACCGGCGTGTCAGCGACGGTCGAACGACTGGTCAGCGTGGAGGCGCTAGATCTCTCCGTCGCGGCCAACGGCGACCAGGTGTACTGGCTGAACGTCGTCTTCTGTTGCAGGGCCACCAGCGGCGCGGCGAGGGTCAACGACGACGAGTCGATCCAGGTGGCATGGTTTGAACTTGACGCCCTACCGCAGCTTCCGGAGCACCACACGCGCTATCTGACGCACGCGCTCGCCGAGGACCAAGGTTCGTGGTTCGCCAGACCCGTCGTGCCACTCACGTGCCAGTAGCCGGTACCCCGGATGGGTTCACCACCGGGCATGAACGGTCAGGCTATGCGTGCCTTGACCTGGCCCACCAGGAACTCATCGGCCATGATCTTCGTCCTTCCAAACTGACGGTGCCCTTCGACCGTCTGGGATTGTTACGGTCTGCCGGTGGCGATGAATGTTCGCGTCACCGCGATCGTGATCGAGGAAGACGAGATTCTGCTGCTGGACCAGGACACCGAAGGTGACCGGTCGTGGTCGCTGCCCGGCGGCAAGGTGGAGCCCGGGGAGACGATCGAGGAGGCGCTGGAGCGCGAAGTGCGGGAGGAGACCGGTCTGGAGATCCGGGTCGGGGACCTGCTGTACGTGTGCGATGTCGTGAAGGCGCAGGTCGTTCACCTCACCTTTCGGTGCCGCCGGCTGGGCGGCAAGCTGGGGGCGGTCAAGGCCGGGGCAGACACCCGGCCGATCCGTGCGGTCGAGTTCGTCAAGCTGACGGACCTGCCGTCGCTGGGGTTCGACGAGCGGTTCGTGAAGTTGGCCCGGGCCGGGTGGCCAAACGCCGGGTCATACATGGGCCCGAAGAGCAACATCGGGCTATAGCGCCCGCACGGCCCCCATATCCAGGTCGGCCAGCGTGCGGCTGCGCAGGGTCCCGATCTGGCATGCGAGCGGTCCGCAACCAGTCCGCAAGGGGCCGGCGGAGGACGGGGGAGCGGTGCGAGATGTCGAGAGGCCTTGCCGCAGCTAGACGGCCATGTTCCCAGGTAGCCGGCGCTGGCAATTTGATCTCGTAATGCGTAGGTCGACGGTTCGATTCCATCAGGCGCGGGGATCAGAGTCGGCCGTACTGCTCGCGGACCAGCGACTCGATGGTGGTGACGGCGTCCGGCGGTCCGCCGGCCACGGTGACGAGCACGACGATCTTGTCCCGGTGCGCGACCGCACGTACCTCGCTCTGGTCCTCGCCGGTGAAGGCCATCGCGCCCGGCACGTCGGGGATCTCCACCAGGTCGCCGAGGCCGCGAGTCGGCGGCTGGAGATCGACGTAGGACTGCTGGAACTGGTCGGCCGCCGACACCGAGTCGAATTGGAGCAGGGTGACCGTCACCGAGGCGGAGTCCGGTCGGGTCCACGCCGCGCCGGCGGCGTGTTGCACGGTGTTGCGTACCTCCGCGACGAGCATCAGGGACCGGAAGTCCTCGCCGAGCGGCAGGATCCGGGTGATGTCGACGCGATCGTCGACTGCGGCCGGCGTGGTGGGCGTCGATTCGGGCGGGGCCCGCCACCACCAGCGCGCCGAGGTCGCGGTCCTGTTCGACGCGCGCCTGAACCGCGTACCAGATTACCGTTCCGACGATGGCCACTCCGGCGACGGAAGCCGCCACGCCGATCACCGGCCAGGGGCGCCGCCACCAGGGAACCAGCGCCGGGCGGGCGGTCCAGTGTGGACCGGGTGCGGAAATCGAGGGCGGAGCTGCGGGAGTCGGCGGATTGATCGCGATGGCCTCGGCGACCGGCGCCGGCTCCGCCGGGGTCGGGCGGGCGGCCGCCGGAAGCTGCGGTGTCGCCGTCAGGGTCGAGACGGCGGCGGCCAGCACCAGCGTCCCGGCCAGCGCGAGCCACGTGCCGGTGAGGAACTCGCTGTGCCGTCTGACCGGGTGGTCAGGCCGGCTGTTGCATGATCCAGGTCGGCAGCGGTTCGGCAACCTCGCGTACCACGTGCCAGCTGGCCCGCCGGTAGAGCTCGACGTTGGCCGGGTTGCTGGTCTCCAGCACCGCCGGCAGCCCGTCCGCCGCGGCCCGGCGCAGCCCGGCCCGCATGACGGCGTGGCCCCAGCGCCGGCCGGCGCTGCCGGGATGGGTGCCGAGCACGCCGAGGTACCAGAACGGGCCGGCGGGCAGCGCGGCGTGCACGGCCTCGTCGTAGGCGCGCACCCGGGCCAGGACGTCGGCGGGCAGGTGGGCGGCCAGCGGGTCGGTCGGCCCCGGCTCCGACGGGGTGGGTGGCTCCCAGATCGCCACCGAGGCGCCCCCGCCGATCGTCCAGATGGTTTCCCGCCCCACGCGCTTGTCGAAGAGGTGCCCGAAGAAGGCGGCGGCGTGCCGGGGGTAGCTGGCCGGGTCGGGGAAGAGGTGGGTCAGGACGGGGTCTGCGGCGAAGGCGGCGACCAGCGAGTCGACCACCCGCAAGCGGTCCGCCGGGGTGGCAACGGTGATCTCCGGTGGGCGTGGTCCGAGGTCGGTCACGGGCGGCAAGGATACGCGCCACACGAAGCGAGCCCGGCGGGCACGGCGCGGGGGCCGGTCCACCGGGCTCGCTCCGGCAGGGAGGTGACAGGTCTACAGGGTGCGGCGCGGGTCAGCCGGGTCGGGCGGGAAGGCCTCGGTCCGCTGCGCGGGGACGTCCGTCACCACGTACTTCGTCTCGGGCTCCGAGCCGGGCTCCTCGTCGGTCTCCGCGCGGTGCTTGGCCGCCGCGGCGGCCGCTGCTGCCGCCGCGCCCGCGGCGACCGCGCCGGCCGCCACCGCCGTGGCCGAGACGCCGGCCTTGCCGTCGTCGCCGCGCGAGGCCGCGGCGTGCTCCACGCCGGGCGTGCCGAGGGTACGGCCCTCGTCGATGGTGCCGCGCCAGGCGCCCGTCTCCGCGCCCCGGCCCTCGATGTACGCCTTGAACTTCTCCAGGTCGGCCTCGGCCCGCTTCTCCACGAGGTGCAACTTGTCGCCGGCCTTCTCGACCAGCCCCTCCGGCTCGTACTCCATACAGAGCCGGACCTGGGTGCGGTCGGTGCCGATCGGCCGGAAGTGGACGGCGCCGGCGTTGGTGGCGCCGCTGGTGGCGGCCCAGGCGACCGTGCGGTCCGGCACCTGCTCCAGGACCTTGGCTTCCCACTCGCGCTTCACGCCTGCGATCTCGGCGACCCAGTGCATCCGCCGGTCGTCGAGCTGGCGCACCTCCTGCACGCCACCCATGAACCGGGGGAACTCCTCGAACTGGGTCCACTGGTTGTACGCGGTGCTGACCGGCACGTCGACTTCGATGGACTTCTCGACCTTCGTGACCATGAGCACTCCTTGTCGTTCAGTGGTCTGCACCGGAATCCGTACCCCAGGGGATGCGGCCCAATCGAACCGAAAGGCCCGGGTCGGCGCGCCGACCCGGCCTATCGGAGTTGGTGGGCTGTCAGCCGTCCTCGCGGTCCGGGCTCTTCAGCCGGAAGAAGTTGCTCTGCTTCCCGTCGGAGCGTCGACCTTCAGCCCCCAAACGGCCGGCGACCGGGTGCGGCATGGACGGTGCGGCAGGTGAGGCTGACCTGGGCAGTCACGATTGCCCACCCACCTGACGAGCCGCTATCGTTCCGAGGCCGGAGCCCCCAAGCTTGAGGATCGTGATGACTTCCCCGGAGTTGACGACAGTTCCCGCCCGGGGAAGCTCCCACATCGAGAAGTCGGCCGTCCCGGCGGAATCCGGCACGTCGCCGGGCGCCGCAACCGGACCCGAGCCGCGCCGGGAGCCCTCGCCGAGTCGCTTCCGGGGCGATGTCGCCGGGCTTCGCGCCGTGGCCGTCGGGCTGGTGCTGCTGTACCACGCCGGGCTGCCGTTCCTTCCGGGTGGCTTCGTCGGGGTCGACGTCTTCTTCGTGATCTCCGGTTTCCTCATCACCGGGCAGCTCCTGACCGAGATCGAGCGCACCGGCCGCGTCTCGTTGCTGGGGTTCTACGCGCGGCGGGCCAAGCGGATCCTGCCCGCCGCGACGGTAGTGCTGGCGGCCACCGCCGTGGCGGTCCGGCTGTTCGTCCCCCGGGGGCAGTGGCAGGAGATCGGCGGCGACATCGCCGCCGCGGCGATCTACGTGGTGAACTGGCGATTCGCCGACCGCGCGGTCGACTACCTGGCCGCGGACGCTCCGCCCTCGCCGGTCCAGCACTTCTGGTCGCTGGCCGTCGAGGAGCAGTTCTACCTGGTCTGGCCCCTGCTGATCATCCTCGCGATCCTCGCGGCGAGGAGGCTCCGGCGGTCGAATGTGCGGCCCGTCCTGTGGGTCGGTCTCGCGATCCTGGCGGTGCCGTCGTTCGTCTGGTCGATCGTGGAGACGGCGACCTCCTCGGAGCGGGCGTTCTTCGTCTCCACGACGCGGTTGTGGGAGCTGGCGATCGGGGCGGGCATCGCCCTGATCGCGACCAGCGCCGCGCGCATGCCACGGGCGCTGGCCGTCATCCTCGGGTGGCTCGGTCTCGCCGCGATCGTGACAGCGGCGCTGCTGGTGACCGCGGCGACGGCGTGGCCCGGGTACGCGGCCGCGCTGCCCACGCTCGGCGCCGCCGCGGTGATCGCGGCCGGAGCCGCGGCGGGCTCCCGCGGTCCGGTGCTGGTGCTCGGCACGCGCCCGTTCCGCTGGGTCGGTGACCTGTCGTACTCCCTGTACCTGTGGCACTGGCCGATGCTCATCGTGGCCGGCGCGTACTGGGGCGATCTGTCGTTGAAGCGCGGCCTGGCGGTGGCGCTCGCCTCGGTGGTCCCCGCCTGGATCACCTTCCGGCTCGTGGAGAACCCACTGCGCTACTCGCGGGCGATCTCGACGTCGCCGCGTCTCGCGTTGAGCCTCGGTGGCAACTTCACGATGGCCGGGATCTGCGCCGGCCTCGCCCTGGTCCTGACCGGCGCGTGGGCGGCCGCCGCGACGCCGAGCGGAGACAGGTACGCGCCCGGCGCCGCGCTGCTGGCGACCACGCCCGGCACCGCCCCGATCGGCCCGGTCCCGGAGCGGTTCGACTTCATCGCGCCGGATCCCCTGAAACTCACGCAGGGATTCATGGATGTGCCCGACACCAACCGGGACAAGTGCTTCCAGCAGGTCGTCGGGGCCGAGGTCCTGTCCTGCACCTACGGCAACCCGGACGGGGCCACCACCGTCGCCCTCGTGGGCGACTCCAAGATGGACCAGTGGCTGCCGGCGTTCCAGGTGCTTGCCGCGCAGAACGACTGGAAGCTGGTGATCGCCGCCAAGGCGGCGTGCCCGTTCACCAGCGCCCGTGTGCTCAAGGGCGATGGTTCCCACAAGCCCTACACCGACTGCATGGAGTGGAACAGGACGCTGCTGCGCAGGCTGGCCGAGGAACGTCCCGACTACGTCGTCACCTCGCAGTCGGCGGGGAGCGCCCTCGACGCCGCGGGCAAGGAGTCGGTCGACGCGATGATCGCGGGCGTGCGGTCCTCGTGGAAGGCGCTGGACTCCGCGGGAGTGAAGGTCGTCGTCCTCGCCAACAACCCCCATCCCGGCCCGGCGATCGTGCAGTGCGCCGACAAGAACCGGAAGCACCTCTCGGCCTGTGCCTTCGACCGCGAGCGCCACGAGCAGGACCCCGCCTTCCTGATGCAGCGGAAGGCGGTGGCGGGGATGCCCGAGGTCAAGATGATCGACCTGTTCGACGCCATCTGCCCGACCGAGAAGTGTCCGGTGGTGTTCGGCAACGTCCTCATCTACCGCGGCGGCTCGCACATCGGCGCGGCCTACGTCAAGACCACGGCCCCGCACCTCGCTCGGGCGTTGTCGGACATCGGCGTGCCGGCGCGCTTCTCGCCGTCGAACTGATCGCCGCCGCACCGGCAGGGCCGTGGCGGCCGGGCGCGGTCAGGCGTAGATGGTCTTGACGTAGTCCGGGCCGTAGTGGCGTTCCAGGTCGGCGAGGTCCGACGTCGGCGCCTCGACCTCCTTGACCAGCCGGGCGCGGGTGGGCAGCGCGTCGGGCTGCCAGGTCTCCGGCCGCCACAGCTCGGAGCGGAGGAACGCCTTCGCGCAGTGGTAGAAGATCTGCTCGACGGCCACCTCGACGGCGAGCACCGGCCGGTGTCCCTTGACCACCATGTCGGCGAAGTACGGCGCGTCGGTCACCAGCCGGGCCCGGCCGTTGATCCGCAGCGTGTCGGTGCGACCGGGGATCAGGAAGATCAGCCCGACGTGGGGGTTGGCCAGGATGTTGCGGTAGCCGTCAGCCCGCCGGTTGCCCGGCCGCTCGGGGATGGCGATGGTGGTCTCGTCCAGCACCAGGGTGAAGCCGGCCGGGTCGCCCTTCGGGGAGACGTCGCAGCTGCCGTCCGCGCCGGCCGTGGCGACCAGGCAGAACGGCGAGGCGGCCAGCCATTCCCGGTCCCGCTGGTGCAGCACCGTGCGCTCCTTGTCCCGCGCCCGCGGCGTCGGCGCGCCCAGCAGCTCCGCCAGTTCCTCCGGGCTGGTGATCTCCCGTGTCGTCACGTCTGCCTCCCCCGTCCGTTGACCTTGACGGCGATTCCGGCCCGCGAACGGCCGGTTTCCGCCATCGTCAGCCTAGGAGAGCGCGTCGACGGCGAGGTTTGCCCCCGGAGCCCGCGGGTACGGACTGAGCCGCAGCGCGCCCGGACGCGATCGGTGGAGGCGGAGATGGAGAGCCGACTGAAGGTGCTCGGCCATCCCGTGCATCCGATGCTGGTGATGTTCCCCGTGGCCCTCCTGGTGACCGCGTTGATCTTCGACGTGATCGACACCGTGGGCGGGCCGGACTTCCTCGGGGAGGTCGCGTACTGGAACATCACGGTCGGCCTGGTCGGCGGCCTGCTGGCCGCGGCGGCCGGGGCCTTCGACCTGCTCGCCCTGCCCACCGGCACCCGCGCCAAGCGGGTCGGGCTCACCCACGCCGCCGCCAACGTCGCGGTGATCCTGCTCTTCGCCGCGGTCTGGGTGGTCCGGCTCAACGCCGACTCCCGGGCCGCCGGCGGTGCCCTGATCGCCATCGAGGTGGTCGCCGTGGCCATCCTCGGCGTCAGCGCCTGGCTGGGCGGCGAACTGGTGGACCGGCTGGGTGTGGGCGTCGACCCGGAGCACGACCTGAACGCCCCCAGCTCGCTGCGACCCCCTTCGGCGACCCAGCGGATCGGAGACGTGCGATGACGGAACAGAGTGGTGGCGGGCGGGGCTGGCGGGGTCGACAGCAGGGCTGGGACCCGATGGGTGAGCTGCAGTCACTGCGTGCCGAGCTGAGCCGGCTGGTCGGTGGCCGCGCCGGCAGCCCGGACGTGGAGCTGACCGAGATCGCCGATGGCTGGGAGGTGGTCGTCCGGCTGCCCGGCGTGGCACCCGAGGAGGTGGCCGTCGAGCTGGACGACCGGGAGCTGTGCGTGCGGGCCCGGTCGGAGGCCGAGGTCAACGCCGATCAGGGCATCCCGGGCGGGTTCACCACCCGGGGCTTCGAATACCGGGTGGACCTGCCGTCCCGGGTGGACCCGGAGCGGATCGACGCGGTGATGGACCACGGCCTGCTCCGGGTGCGGCTGCCCCGGGCGGCCCGGCCCGCGCCGCGCACCATCACCGTCGGCCGGACCGGCCCGCACGCGACCTCCGGGGGTACGCGGAGCTTCGTCGACCCGGCCGCCGACCGGGAGCTGCACCACCCGGACACCACGGCCGACGAGATCGACCGGCCGTAGGGGTCGCGTGACCACCCTGTCCGACGACTCCAGCTCGGCGCGTCTGTCGCCGCGCCGCGACCTGGAGCCGCCGTCCGACGACGCCAGCGCGGCGCGTCTGTCGCCGCGCCGCGACCTGGAGCCGTCGTCGGTGCTCGGCCCGGTCGGCGAGCGCGTCCCCGACGTCGAGCGGATCGCCGTGCTGCGGGCGAACGCGCTCGGCGACTTCATCTTCGTGCTGCCGGCGCTGGAGGCGCTGCGGGCCGCGTACCCGTCGGCGGAGATCGTGCTGCTCGGCGCGCCGTGGCACGCGACGTTCTGGCGCGACCGCCCCGGCCCGGTGGACCGGGTCCTGGTGGTCCCGCCGGCGCCCGGCATCCGCGAACCCGGCCCGGACGAGCCGGCGTCCGACCTGGCGGACTTCGTGGCGGCGGCCCGCACGGAGCGGTTCGACCTGGCCCTGCAACTGCACGGTGGGGGCGCCAACTCCAATCCGATCATGGCCGGGCTGGGCGCCCGGGTCACCGCCGGCCTGCGGGCCGAGGACGCGCCGCCGCTGGACCGCTGGATCCGGTACATCTACTACCAGCACGAGGTGATCCGCTACCTGGAGGCGGTGGCCCTGGTCGGGGCGGAGGCGGTGACGATCACCCCGGCGCTGGCGGTGACCGACGCCGACCGGGCCGAAGCCGGCGCGGTGCTCGGCGAGCCGACCCGGCCCCGGGTGGCGCTGCACCCGGGGGCCACCGACAGCCGGCGGCGCTGGCCGCCGGAGCGGTTCGGGGAGGTGGCCCGGGCGCTGGCCGGCGACGGGTACGAGGTGCTGGTCACCGGCACCCCCGCCGAGCGGGAGACGGTGGACGAGGTGGTCGCCGCGGCGGGCGTGCCGGTCCGCCCGCAGGTCGGCACGCTCAGCCTGGGCGGGCTGGCCGCCGCGTACGCGGGCTGCGCGCTGGTGGTCTCCAACGACACCGGCCCGCTGCACCTGGCCGCCGCGGTGGGCGCGCCGACGGTCGGCGTCTACTGGATCGGCAACCTGATCAACGGGGCGACTCCGCTGCGCGTCCGGCACCGGCCGATCGCCTCGTGGACCATCCGCTGCCCAGTCTGCGGCGTCGACTGCACGCGGGACATCTATCCGCACCGACCGGGCGGCGGGGTGTGCCCGCACCGCGACTCGTTCGTGGCCGACGTGCCGGTGGCCGAGGTGGTCGAGGCGGCCCGCGACCTGCTGCGGAGTGAGTATCAGGCCGGCTGCGGGGTGTCGGGCTCGTAGGCCACGACCTCCCACGCCTCCACCTCCCGCTCGGTGACCGTGGTCGGCGACTCCAGGTGGTAGGCCCCGCTGGGCAGCACGCCGGCGCCGCCGTGCCGCTCCAGCACCGCGAGCTGCGCGGCGACGTCCTCGCCCTGGTGCCGCTCGGGCAGCCGGCGCCAGAAGTCGAAGCCGCCGGAGTCGACCAGCTTGGCCCGGTCGTAGAGCACGCACCCGCCGATCCAGGACACCTTGTACGCGCGCCACGCCCCGGCCGGCAGCCGCAGCTTCTCGGTGATGTGCAGCAGGTTCGCCGCCGGGTGGATGGACGCCCGCTGCCACTCCGGGGTGCCGGGGCGGATCCGCTCGGGCACCGGGCGCCCCGGCCACTCCTCGTAGTGCCCGTGCGTCTCCGGGCGCACGTCGTCGGCGTAGGAGAGGCCGTGCACGGCGTTGCCGACGAACCCGCAGCCCAGCTCCCGGATGGCGGTGGCCAGCCGGGCCAGCGTGCCGGGCTCCAGCCAGACGTCGTCGTCGAGGCAGAGCACGTACCGGGCCGCCGACCGGTCCAGCAGGTAGGCCCGGTGCTCGGCCAGCCCGCGCCGGGGCAGCCGCCGGGTCAGCAGCACCGGGTGCCCCCGGTGGCGCAGCGCCCGGACCATGGTGGCCGCCGCCGGGTGCGCGTACGCGGGCTCGCCGTCGGACTGGTCGCTCACCACCACCCCGAAGTCCGGTATGCCCTCCTGCGCGGCCAGCCCGGAGAGGGTGACCGCCAGTTCGGCGGGGCGGTTGCGGGTGGGGATCAGCACGTCGAGCTGCCGGGGGCGGCGGAACCCGTCGGGCGCGCCGGGGTCGAGCGGTCGGTTCACGCCGGCCTGCCCTCGCCCACCGGCGGGATCACCGGGTGCGCCCGGATCCGGTCGATGATCGCCGAGGTGGAGCGGTCCGGCACGTACCCGAGGGTGCGCACCTGGCCGCCGAGCCGGCGGACCAGCGGGGCCTCCGGGACCATCTCGGGCGGGTAGTCGCCGCCCTTGACGTAGACGTCCGGGCGGACCGCCTCGATCAGCTTCGCCGGGGAGTCCTCCTCGAAGACCACCACGTGGTCGACGCACTCCAGCGCGGCGAGCAGGGCGGTGCGGTCCTCGACCGGGTTGACCGGCCGGTCCGGGCCCTTGAGCCGGCGTACGCTGCCGTCGGAGTTGACCGCCACGACCAGCAGGTCGCCGAGCGCGCGGGCCTGGGTCAGGTAGCGGACGTGCCCGGGGTGCAGCACGTCGAAGCAGCCGTTGGTGAAGACGATCGACCGGCCGGCCCGGCGGTGCTCCGCGACGATCGCGGTCAGCTCGTCGGCGCCCACCTGGGTCGGGCGCCCGATCTCCTCCCGCCCGCTGCCCAGCGCGTCGAGCAGGTCCTCCCGGCGGCACACGCAGGTGCCGGTGTCGCCGACGGTGATCGTCGCGGCGAGCTGGGCGAGCTGCGCGGCGGTCGGCAGGCTCGCCTCCGCCGCCAGCGCCAGGGTCATCGCCGCCAGGTACGCGTCCCCGGCCCCCACCGCGTGGCTGGCCGGGACCGGCGTGCTGTGGCTGCGCCGCGGTTCGCCGTCGGCGCCGCCGACCACCGCGCCCTCGGTGTCCAGGGTCACCGCAACGACGTCGGCGCCGGTGTGCTCGCGCAGCTCGTCCAGGCGGGACTGGGCCAGCACCGCCCGGTCCACGCCCGCGCCGGCCGCCGCGTTGACGGTCACGCCGGTGCCGGTGACGCTGAGCCCGTCCCCGGTCAGCGCGACCCGCTCCTCACCGGGCGTCGGCTCGCCGGTCGGGCCGGCGACCCCGCCGCCGTGCTCGGCCATGCCTGGGTCCAGGGCTCCGCCGGCGCGCCCGGTCCCCGGCGCGCCGGAGGTCGGATGCGGGCTGCCGGGCTCCCGTTCACCGGCCCCACCCGGCGCCGCGCCGACGACCAGCTCGGAGGGGCCGTCGGCCGGGTCGGCCAGGTGGTCGAGGTGCAGGTCACCGGCGGTCGCGCCGCGCGCCGCGCTCCGGTGCCCACCGCCGAAGCCGGCAGCCGCCCGGGCCAGCAGCCGGGTCGCCTCGGCGAAGCTCGGGGTCACCACGGTCGGGTTGAGGCCGCGCCAGTCGGCCAGGTCGTGCGCGTCGAGCGCCACGGTGGCGTACCGGTCCCGGTTGGCGATCAGCCAGGCGCGCACCGCCGAGGGCAGCGCGCCCAGGCCGTAGTCGCAGACGACCAGGGTGAGCGGCTGCCCGGCGGCCGCCGCCCGCAGCTCCTCGGTGGCGCAGTGCAGCGCGGTCAGCAGACGGGCCACCCCGTCGTCGTCGAGCGCGTCGTCCGGGTCGCCGGAGTCCTCGCGGAGCAGGATCTGGTTCCCGGCGAGCATCCGCCGCTTCACCGGTGTGGGGCGGCCGGGGTGGTTGACCGTGCGGTCCCAGACGCCGGCCCGGTCGAGGCAGTCGTGCAGCTCGTCACCCGCCACGTCGGCGCCGACCGGGGCGACCAGGGCGGCCCGGCCGCCGAGCGCGGCCACGTTGACCGCGGTGTTCGCCGCCCCGCCGGCGGCGGAGATCCGGCGACGCAGCGTGAGGACCGGTGCGGGCGCCTCCCGGCAGAGCCGCTCCGACTCCGCGAACCGCCACTCGTCGAGCATGGCATCGCCGACGACCAGCACGGGACGCCCCTGCCAACCGGCCACGACGGTGGCGAGCCGGCGCTCTTCCGCTGCTGCTCCTGCCATGCCCCTTCGGGTCCCCCGAGCGGGACCGGCCAAACCTGCGCCCCACGCCACCCCCGGCGTCCGGTTTCGGCCGGTCCCGCCCGGGAACGGGTGCAGGCACACCCCGGAGAGGAGAACCACCATGGCAGCGACACTGCAGGGCAAGCGCATCGCGTTCCTGGCCGCCGACGGCGTCGAGGAGGTCGAGTACACCAAGCCCCGCGAGGCGGTGGAGAGCGCCGGCGCCCGGGTCGAGCTGGTCTCGATCGAGTCCGGTTCGATCCAGGCCTTCAACCACCTCGACCACGGCAAGCAGTACCCGGTCGACGTGACGACCAAGGAGGCGGACGCGGGGGCGTACGACGCGCTGGTGCTGCCCGGCGGCGTGGCGAACCCCGACTTCCTGCGGACCGACCCCGACGCGGTGCGCTTCGTGAAGTCGTTCTTCGAGGCCGGCAAGCCGGTCGGCGTGATCTGCCACGGGCCGTGGACGCTGGTCGAGGCGGACGTGGTGCGCGGCCGCACGATCACCTCCTGGCCGAGCCTGCGCACCGACCTCACCAACGCCGGCGCGAACTGGGTGGACCAGGAGGTCGTCACCGACAACGGCCTGGTGAGCAGCCGCAAGCCGGACGACCTGCCGGCCTTCTGCGACAAAATCGTCGAGGAGTTCGCCGAGGGGAAGCACTGACTTCTTCTCCCACCGGGGGCATGTTCCGCCCTCGGTGGGAAAGGAAGCGGGATGACAGCCCAGGCCGCTCGTCCCGTGCTGCACGCCCGCCAGATCCGCCTGCTGATGCTCGGCCTGATGACCGGCATGCTGCTGGCGGCGCTCGACCAGACCATCGTCGGCACCGCGTTGCCCACCATCGTCGGCGAGCTGGGCGGGATCAACCACTACTCGTGGGTGGTCACCGCGTACCTGCTCGCCTCCACGGCCTCGACGCCGCTGTACGGCAAGATGGCCGACCTCTACGGGCGCCGCCCGGTCTTCCTCTTCTCGATCGGCACGTTCCTGCTCGGTTCGCTGCTGGCCGGCCTGTCGCAGAACATGACCCAGCTGATCGTCACCCGGGGTGTGCAGGGTATCGGCGCGGGCGGTCTGCTGACGCTGGCGTTCACCATCATCTCGGACGTGGTCCCACCCCGGGAACGTGGCCGCTACCAGGGCCTGTTCGGCGCGGTCTTCGGCATCTCCTCGGTCGCCGGCCCGCTGGTCGGCGGCTACTTCGCGGAGACCAACTGGCGGTGGATCTTCTACATCAACGTGCCGCTGGCGATTCTCGCCATCGTGGTCTGCTACCACGTCATGCGGCTGGTCCCGTTCCAGCGCCGGGAGCACACCGTCGACTGGATCGGCGCCGGGCTGCTGGTCGCCGGGGTGAGCTGCCTGCTGCTCGCGCTGAGTTGGGGCGGCAACGAGTACGCCTGGGGCTCCGGCGTGATCATGGGGCTGTTCGTGGCCGGGGCGGTGCTCGGCGCGCTCTTCGTGCTCCAGGAGGCCCGGGTACGCGAGCCGATCCTGCCGCTGCGGCTGTTCCGCAGCGCCACCTTCGCGCTGGCCAACTCGGCGGGCTTCGTGCTCGGTCTGGTGATGTTCGGGTCGATCATCTTCATCCCGCTCTACCTCCAGATCGTCAAGGGCGCCTCGCCGACCCGCAGCGGCCTGCTGATGCTGCCGATGATGGCCGGCATCATCTTCACCTCGATCATCACCGGGCGGGCGATGAGCCGGATCGGCCGGTACAAGTGGTTCCCGGTGGCCGGCGCCGCCGTGCTGGTCGCCGGCATGCTGCTGTTCCGGCAGCTGCAGGTGGCCACCTCGCTCTGGGCGGCCTTCGGCTACATGGTGGTGATCGGCGTCGGGCTGGGCCTGTGCATGCAGTCGCTGATCCTGGCCGTGCAGAACGCGGTCGACCCGCGTGACCTGGGCGCGGGCACCTCGTCGGCGACGTTCTTCCGCTCGCTGGGCGGCTCGTTCGGCGTGGCCATCCTCGGCGCGGTGCTGTCGTCCCGGCTCACCGGCGAGCTGGCCGGCCGGCTGCCGGCGGCGATCGCCCAGCTCCCGCCGGACCAGCGGGCGGCCGTGGCGGCGAGCGGCGGCGCCAACGTCTCGATCAACGACCCGGCGACCGTCCTGGCGCTGCCCGGGCCGGTGCGGGCCGCCATCCAGGCCTCGTTCGTCGAGTCGCTGCACCTGGTCTTCCTGACCACCGGGCTGATCGCCATCCTGGCCGTGCTGGTCACCCTGTTGATGCCGAACGAGCAGCTGCGCGGCGCCGGTCCGCAGGGCTCGACCGGCGGCGCGGACCCGCTCGGCGGCCAGGCGGCCGCCCCCGGCGGCAAGCCCCTCACCAAGGAGTCGAAGGAGGAGGCCGCCGCCGACATGGAGTCCAAGTCCCAGACGATGCTCTGACCGGCCGCCCGTGCGGGCGGGCGCGGTCGTGGGTCACCGGGTGTCCGGCGGCCCGGCGGTGAGCAGGTCGAGGATGAGCGCCAGCGGCGGCCAGGCCGCCCGGCCGCGGCGGGTCAGGGCGTAGGCGCGCAGCAGGGCCTGCGGTCCGGTCAGCGGCAGCAGGCGGACGCCGGGCGCGGTGGGCTGGTCGCCGGGGAGCAGACCGACGCCGAGTCCCGCGACGATGAGGTCCTGGACCAGGTCGAGGCTGTCGGCCCGGTGCACGATCCGGGGCTCGAAGCCCGCCATCGAGGCGATGGTCCGGACCACCACCTCGTCGGCCGTGTTGCGCGAGTTGACGATCCAGTCCGCCTCGCGGAACCGGTCGAAGACCGCCGGTGCGTCCGCCGCCGGGCCGGACGTCGCGCCGGCCGGCACCCCGAGCTGCCAGGCCGCCGACCACAGCGGCGTCGCGTCCAACGCGGGGTCCGGCGAGAGCGGGGCCAGGTTGTAGTCGTAGGTCAGCGCGAGGTCGACGTCGTCGGCGGCGAGCGCCGCGTACGCCTCGGCCGGCTCGTGCTCGTGGATGCGGAGGCGCACCCGCGGGTGGTCCACCGCCAGCCGGGCGGTGAGCGGCAGCAGCGAGCGCCGGATGGCGATGGCGAAGCCGGCGACGCGTACGGTGCCGGTCGGCTCGGCACGCGCGTCCAGGTCGAGCCGGGCCGCGTCGACCGCGGCGAGGATCGTCACGGCGTGTTCGGCCAGCCGGCGCCCGGCCGGGGTGAGCCGGACGCGGCGGCCGTGCGGCTCGACCAGTTCGGTGCCCACCTCCCGGGCCAGCACGGCGAGCTGCTGCGACACCGTCGACGTGGTGACGTGCAGCTCGTCGGCGACCTGGCGCATCGAGCCGAGCCGGGCCAGTTCCCGCAGCAGGCGGAGGCGACGCAGGTCCATGGCGGCGATTGTTCACGATTGCCGAATGATTCGTCCAGGAATGGCACGTGGACGTGAGCGGTCCGGAGCGGTTCTACTGTCCGCATGAGCACCGCGACTCCGGCCCGCGCCGGCACCGCCATGGCGGTCGCCTCCATGACCTGCGTCCAGCTCGGGCTGGCCGCCTCGGTGGGGCTCTTCGACCGGGTCGGCCCCGAGGGCGCCGCCTGGCTGCGGCTGGCCTGGGCCGGGGTGCTGCTGGCGGTCGTGGTCCGCCCCCGCCCGTCGGCCTTCACCCGCTCCGCACTGCGGGCCTGCCTGGCGCTCGGCGTGGTGACGGCCGGGGTCACCATGCTGTTCATGGCGGCGGTGGCCCGGCTGCCCCTGGGTACGGCCAGCGCGCTGGAGTTCCTCGGGCCGCTGGGCGTGGCCGTGGCGCGCGGTCGGGGCGGCGCCAAGCTCTGGCCGGCGCTCGCGGCGGTCGGCGTGCTGCTGCTCACCGAGCCGTGGCACGGTGGGGCGGACCCGGTCGGGGTGGCGTACGCGCTCGGGGCGGGCGCCTGCTGGGCCGCGTACATCCTGCTCACCCAGCGGGTGGGCGATGAGGTCTCGGGCATCCGCGGCCTGGCGGTCTCCATGCCGGTGGCCGCCGTGGTCGCCACCGTGGTGGTCGGTCCGTCGGTGTTCGGTGACCTGACCTGGCCGGTGCTCCTGGCCGGTCTGGGGCTGGCCGTGCTGCTGCCCGTCGTCCCGTTCGTGCTGGAACTGCTGGCGCTGCGCCGGCTCACCACCGCCGCGTTCGGCACGCTGATGAGCCTGGAGCCCGCCATCGCCCTGGTCGTCGGCCTGGTCGCGCTGGGTCAGGTGCCGGGCGTCGGCGCGGTGGCCGGCATCGCCTTCGTGGTGGTGGCCGGGATCGGCGCGGAACGGTCCGGCGCCCGGCCGGGCGGCCACACCGGGGCCGCCCCGGACGAGCGGCCGGTGGCGGCCGGGGCCGTCACTTGAGGATGAGGCGGTTGGTCTGCTCGAAGACGTCCAGGTCGGCGAGGGTCTCGAGGACGCTGCCGGAGAGCGGGGCGGGCAGCTCCCCCCGGTGGAAGAACCCCGCGTCGATCGTCTCGTCGGTCACCCGGGCCAGCTCGCCGTCCCACTCCTCGACCCGGAACGCCGAGGTGAAGACCTGGTAGGTGTGGCCGTACATGTTGGTGTTGGTGAAGTCGGGGCCGGTGTAGAGGGCGAACGCGCAGACCCGCAGGGCGCGCAGCCCGGTCTCCTCGCGGACCTCCCGGACGGCGCAGTCGGCGATCGACTCGCCCAGCTCCATGGCGCCGGCCGGCAGCGCCCACTGGCCGTTGTCCGAGCGCTGGATCAGCAGCACCCGGGCGGCGTTGTCCCGGACCACGGCGCGGGCGCCGACGAACATCAGGGTGCGGTCACCGGCCAAGGCCCGGAGCTGCCCCACGTACGAGTCGGCCCACGAGATGCTCACCGGGACAATCTACGCAGCTTCCCCGATCGGGCTCGGCCGTTCCGGGGGTTCCGTACGTGTGACCGGCGACACTACGTTGTTACCCATGCGTAGCACGATGATGGACGCCCCCCTCCAGGTCGCCCGGATCCTCGAACACGGCTCCACCGTGCACGGCACGGCGGAGGTCGTCACCTGGACCGGCGCCGAGCCCCGTCGGATGACGTACGCCGAGGTCGGCAGGACTGCCGCCCGGCTGGCCCACGCGCTGCGCGACGAGTGCGGCGTGACCGGCGACGAGCGGGTCGCCACCTTCATGTGGAACAACAACGAGCACCTGGTGGCCTACTTCGCGGTGCCGAGCATGGGCGCGGTGCTGCACACCCTCAACCTCCGGCTGTTCCCGGACCAGGTCGCCTACATCGCCAACCACGCCGAGGACCGGGTGGTGCTGGTCGACACCACGCTGATCCCGCTGCTGGCCCGGGTGATCGGCGAGATGACCACGGTGCGGCACGTGGTGGTGGTCGGCGGCGGCGACCCCGCCCCATTGGTGGCCGCGGCGGGCGATCGCATCGCCGTACATCACTGGGACGCCCTGCTGGCCGACCGGCCGGACACCTACGAGTGGCCCGAGGTGGACGAGCGCGATGCCGCCGCGCTCTGCTACACCTCCGGGACCACCGGCAACCCCAAGGGCGTCGCCTACTCGCACCGCTCGATCTACCTGCACTCGCTCCAGGTCTGCATGCCGGAGGGTTTCGGCCTCGGCCCGAAGGACCGGGAGTTGGCCATCGTCCCGATGTTCCACGCGATGTCCTGGGGCCTGCCCTACGCGGCCTTCCTTTCCGGCGCGTCGCTGATCATGCCGGACCGGTTCCTCCAGGCCGAGCCGATCGCCGCGATGATCGCCGCCGAGCGCCCCACCCTGGCCGGCGCGGTGCCGACCATCTGGACCGACCTGCTGACCTACCTGGACAGCCACGAGGTGGACACCTCGTCGCTCCAGGAGGTGATCGTCGGCGGCTCGGCCTGCCCGCCGTCGCTCATGCACGCCTTCCACGACCGGCACGGGATCGAGGTCATCCACGCCTGGGGCATGACCGAGATGTCGCCGCTGGGCTCGGTCTCCCGGGCGCCGGCCGGCGCGACCGGCGAGGCGGCGTGGCGCTACCGCTACAGCCAGGGCCGGGTGCCGGCCGGCGTCGCCGCGCGGATCGTCGGCCCGCTGGGCGAGCCGCTGCCCGCCGACGGCACGTCCGTGGGCGAGCTGGAGGTCCGCGGGCCGTGGGTGACCGCCCGGTACGTCGGCGACGACACCCCGGACGAGGAGAAGTTCCGCGACGGCTGGCTGCGGACCGGGGACGTCGGCATGCTCTCGCCGGACGGCTACATCACCCTCACCGACCGGGCCAAGGACGTGATCAAGTCGGGCGGGGAGTGGATCTCCTCGGTCGAGCTGGAGAACGCCCTCATGGCGCACCCGGCGGTGCTGGAGGCGTGCGTGGTGGGCGTGCCGGACGAGCGCTGGGACGAGCGGCCCCTCGCGACCGTGGTGGTCCGGGAGGGCGCCTCGGTCACCGCCGAGGAGCTGCGGGAGTTCCTGGCGACGTCGGTGGCGCGCTGGCAGTTGCCGGAGCGCTGGGCGTTCATCGACGCGGTGCCGAAGACCAGCGTCGGCAAATTCGACAAAAAGGTGGTGCGTTCCCGGTACGCGGAGGGTGGCCTGGACGTACGCGAACTGACCGCGCCGTAACACTTTCCGGCGTACCGTCGCCAGCACGGGTAGGGACGTGTTCCTCTCATGGACATTCCTCCCCAGAGGGCGGCCCCGGCGTTCGCACCGCGCCGGGGCCGCCCGTCCATGCGGGGCGACCCGCAATGTCATTCTCGCGAAACTTGTTCGTCTCTGTCCCGATGATGGCGAAATACGTTTCGCGTTCTCAGGTGTCGCTGGTCGTGATCAGCACCTTGCCGACCACCGAATTCTCCACCGCCTCGTGCGCCGGCCGAGCCGCGTCCAGCGTGTGGTGGTGCAGCGGCAGGCCGGCCTCCTCGCCCACCCGGATCGCGCCCTGGGCCACCGCCGCCGCGATGTCGGTCACCGCCTGCGCCTTGGCCGCCTTCGGTGCCGTGTAGATCAGCACGAACTGCCAGCGGGCGTTCGGCATCATGAGCGGCCGGATCGGCAGGGTCACCTGCTCGCCACCGTCGTCCGCGTACACACAGACCGCGCCCCCGGTACGCAGCATCTGCACGTCGGCGGCGGCGTTGCGGGCGGCGGAGACCTCCACGATCGTGTGCACCCCGTCGGGCGCGATCTTGCGGACCTCCTCGACCACGTCCTGCTCGCGGTAGTTGACCACGAAGCTGGCCCCGGCCGCCGCGGCGAGCTGCGCCTTCTCCGGGCTGCTCACCGTGGCGATCACGCACGCGTCGGCCCAGCGGGCCAACTGGATCGCCGCGTTGCCGACCGCGCCCGCCCCGCCCTGCACCAGCACGACGTGGTCGCTCAACGCGCCGGCGTGCAGCTTGTCCGGCATGAACTCGCCGGCGGTCAGGCATCGGTGCGCGGTCATGAACGGGATGCCCAGCGCCGCGCCCAGGTCGAACGAGGCCGAACCGAGGCTCACCGCGTGCCGGACCGGGACCACCGTGTACTCGCTGGCGGTGCCCCAGGGCCGCTGCCAGGCCGCCTCCCAGAGCCACACCCGCTCGCCGATGAGGATCTGGTCGACGCCCTCGCCGACCGCCTCGATCACCCCGGCGCCGTCCTGCCCGGGGATCTGCCAGCCCTGCGGCAGCGGCCAGGCGCGGCGGGCCTTCCAGTCGGTCGGGTTCACCCCGGCCACGGCCATCCGCACCAGCACCTCGCCGGGGCCCGGCTCCGGCACCGGCCGGTCGACCAGCTGGAGCACCGAGGCGTCCCCGTTGTTCTCGTACACGATCGCCCTCATCGCCGTCCCCTCCGCCGTCCTGCCCGGCTGCGCTACCCGGACGCCTCGCGATCATTCCGATCCGGCGCGCCCCCGAAACCGTACAACCGGGGCGCGGAGGGACATCAGCCCCTTGAGTGGAACGCCACGGGTGTCAAAGGGCGGCGGTGACACCCGTGGCGTTCCACCGACGGTCGGGTCAGCCGGCCGCCGCCGTCGCGTCAGGCGCAAGCCGCGCGTTCCACCACCTCGGGGGTGAGTGCGTCGATCGAGGGCAGCAGCGCGGCCGCCAGCGCCTCCGCGTCCGGATCGAGGGGATAGGAGCCGTGCGGCACGGCCACCACCCGGCAACCGGCGGCGGCCGCCGAGCGGACCCCGTTCGAGGAGTCCTCCACCGCCACGCACCGGGCCGGGTCGACGCCGAGCCGTGCCGCCACGGCGAGCCACACGTCCGGCGCCGGTTTGCCCCGGGCGGTCTCCTCGGTCGACAGGGTCGCGCCGAACGCGTCGGTCAGGCCCGTCGCGTCCAGCGCTGCCGCGATCAGCCGGGTGGGGGAGGAACTGGCCAGCCCGAGCGGCCACCGCGCGGCCGTGCGGCGCACCACCGCGTCGGCGTCGTCGATCAGGGGTACGCGCTGCGCGTACCGCCGGGTCATCTCGGCCACCACCTCGGTGGCGACCTGCTCGGCGGTGCGGTCGACGCCCAGCTCACCGCTGAGGTACGCGGCCCACTCGCCGGTGCTCATCCCCATGAGCCGGTGCTGGGTGTCCGGCTGCCAGGTGCCCCCGTGCTCGGCCACGTACGCCCGCCGGACCTCCTCCCAGACGGGCTCGGAGTCCACGATCACGCCGTCCAGGTCGAAGAGCACCGCGTCCACCACGTACCCCATCCTGCCGGACGGCCCGGGGTCAGGTCAGGAACGGCGCCCACTCCCGGACCCGGGCGACCGCCACGCCGGGCGTGGTGAAGTACGCGTCGGCCGCGAGCACGCGGTCGAGCTCCGACCGGTCCGGCACGTCGAAGACGAGCACGGCGCCGGAGTCGTCGGGCAGCGGCCCGGCCATCCGGACGACGCCCTTCTCGTGCAGCTCGGTGAGGAGCGCGCGGTGGGCGGGGCGGGCGGCGAGCCGCTCCGGCGCCTCGGTGAACGCAAGTTCCACGATCCACATGCCCGGAAGGCTACGCCGTCCGCCGCTCAGCGGGCCGGGCTCGTTGCGTCGGTGGTCACGCTGCGCTGCGCCGGCAGGCCGATCGGTGCCTTCGGCGGGATGATCGTGCGGCACCGGGTGGCGATCGGTTCGAGCAGCTCCCGCAGCCGGGCGGTCCGCTCCGCGCCCAGCGCCCGCCACGGCCCGAGGGCCGCCCGGTCGGTGGCCTCCTCGACGGCCCGGAAGGTCGCGGTGCCGTGCTCGGTCGGCGCCCGGTCGGCGGTCAGCCAGCCCGCCTCGACCAGCCGCTCCTCGGCCGCGGCCCACTCCTCGTCGGTCCAGCCCCGGGCCGGCTGGTGGAACTCGCGGGACTGGTCGACCCGGCACCGCCAGGCGACCACCTCCACCGGCGCCAGGCCGGTCGTGACCAGCGCCGCCACGTGCCCGTCGCCCCGGTGCTCGCGCAACGTGGTGGCGGCCTGCCAGAGCCGGGCCAGCGGGTACTCGCCCCGGGGCAGGGCCGCGTTGACCGCGCCGAGCACCCGGCCGGCCGTCTCCACCCGCCCGGCCGCCTCCTCCAGCAGGTCGGCCGCCTCGACCAGGTGCGACTCGGGCAGCTCGTAGGTGAACTCGGCGAGCGCCTGCACGGCGCCGGTGAGCCGGGCGCGCAGCGCCTCCTCCGGGGTGGCCAGCCGCCACACCGAGGGCAGCGCCCGAGCCACCATCGACGGCGCGAAGCTGAAGAACGCGGCCACCACGGTCGGCGCGCCGACTGGCCCGAGCGGGGCGGCCCGGCCGGCGAAGTAGCCCCGCCAGTAGCCGCGCAACCCGACCGCCTCGTACGCCGTGCGGGCCCGGGGGTGGAAGTAGGTCACCGCGTGGACCGGCTCGAAGTGTGTCCACATCAGCCGGGCCAGCCCGGTGTCGTCCAGCGCCGCCACGTGCACCTCCGCGGTTGTGGGCGGGTCGCCGCGGGCGGTGGACCGCCCGCGGTGACCATGAACCTACTGCCGCTGGGTGACCGGGCGGAAGCCTGCTGTGAGCTACTGCGCGGCGAGCACGTCGACGACGAAGCGCAGCGGCCCGGCCGGACGGCCGCCCGACGCGTCCTTGCCGTACGCCAGCTCGGCCGGGATGTCCAGCTGCACCCGGCTGCCGACCGGGACGCCCACCAGGCCCTGGTCCCAGCCCGGGATGACCTGCCCGACGCCGATCGGGAAGGTGGCCGGCTGGCCGCTGTTCCAGGACGCGTCGAACTCCTTGCCGTCCTTGTAGAACACGCCCACGTAGTTCGTGGTGATCTGCTGGCCGGCCTTGACCGCCGGGCCCTTGCCCTTGACGAGCGTGGTGACGGCGAGCTTGGTCAGCTCGCCCTTGCCCGCCTCGACGGTCGGCTTGGTCTTCAGCGCCGGGTCGAGGTCCGCGGGGAACTGCTGCTCCGGGGCCGCGGTGGGCTCGGCCGGGGCGGTCGCGCTGGCCGACGCGGTGGGGCTCGCCGCCTTGTCGTCGTCGCCGTTGTTGAGCCAGACGATGCCACCGATCAGGGCCGCCACGGCGATCACACCGGCGGCGGCACCCAGCATCGACTGCCGGCGGCGCCGCGCCTCGGCGGCCTTCTTCGCCGCCAGCTGGGCGGCCAGCCGCCGCTCTGCCTTGGTGCCCGGGCTCTGGCCCGCCGACCGGTTCTCCACGCGCTCGCTCACGTCGACTCCCTGCTGGGTGGGGTGGGTGCGCCTCCGGCGGGCCGCCGCCGAAGCCAGCGCACACGGTACCCGCCCGGACGCCCGCGGTGCTCCCTCGGCCGGCCGGATTCGGACAGCTCGCTGCGGCGCGGGCGGCAGCGGAACGCGGGTGACGATCGGGCGGGCGGGGTAGGTTCTCGACCATGGCGATCCTCACCGAAGAAGACCTGGCCCTGCTCGCCGAACCGCAGCTCGCCCACGTGGCGACCATCGAGGTCGACGGCACCCCGCACGTCACCCCGGTCTGGGTGGACACCGATGGCGAGCACATCGTCTTCAACACCGCCAAGGGCCGGCAGAAGTACGTCAACATCGCCCGCAACCCGGTGGTCGCGGTCTCCGTGGTGGACAAGGCGGACGACTTCCGCACCCTCTGGGTCAAGGGCACCGCCGAGCTGGTCACCGAGGGGGCGGACGAGCACATCGACCGGATGGCGCAGAAGTACCTGGGGCAGGAGACCTACCCGTTCCGCCGGCCGGGCGAGGAGCGGGTGATCGTGCGGATCACCCCGACCGAGAAGCTCGGCCGGGGCTGAGCCACCGCCGTCGAGGGGCGGGGCCCCGGCCCCTCGACGTCAGGCGGTCTTGCGGGGGACCGCCTTCTTCTCGGCCGCCTTCTTGGCGGGGGCCTTCTTCGCGGCGGTCTTCTTGGCCGGCTCGGCCTTCTTCTCCGCCGCCTTCTTGGCGGGCGCCTTCTTCGCCGTGGCCTTCTTCTCGGCTGCCTTCTTGGCCGGCGCCTTCGTGGCCTTGGCCGCCTTCTGCGCCGAGCGCGCCGCGGAGATCGGCGTCGGCTCGCCCGCCCCGCCCTCCGGCGCCTCGCCCCGGGCCGCCCGGGCCCGCTCGACCGACGCCTTCAGGGCGGCCATCAGGTCCACCGCGGCGGCCGGCGCGGCCTCTTCCTCCTCCGGCTGGACCACCTCGCGACCCTCGACCTTGGCGTCGATGACCTCCTGCAACGCCGCCCGGTAGTCGTCGGTGAAGGCGTCCGGCTCGAACTCGCCGGCCATCGAGTCGATCAGCGAGCTGGCCATGGCCAGTTCCGGGGGACGTACCTTGAGGTCCTCGTCGAGGAAGCCGAAGTCGGGCTGGCGCACCTCGTCGGGCCAGAGCATGGTGTTGAGCAGCAGCACGCCCTCGCGGACCCGCAGGGTGGCGAGCTGCTCCCGCTGGCGCAGCGCCACCTTGACGATCGCCACCCGCTCCGAGTCGGCGAGCGCGTCGCGCAGCAGCACGTACGGCTTGGTGGCCGTGCCCTCCGGCTCCAGGAAGTACGCCTTGTTGTAGAGGATCGGGTCGACCTGCTCGGCCGGCACGAACTCCAGCACGTCGATCGCGTGCGAGGTGGTCAGCGGCAGTTCGGCGAAGTCCTCGTCGGTGAGGATGACCATCTCGCCGCCGCCGATGTCGTAGCCCTTGGCGATGTCGTCGTAGGTCACCTCCTCGCCGCAGACCGAGCAGGTGCGCTTGTATCGGATGCGGCCGCCGTCCTCGCGGTGCACCTGATGGAAGCGGATGTCCTTCTCCTCGGTCGCCGAGTAGACCTTCACCCCGATCGACACCAGGCCGAACGACACCGCTCCTTTCCAGATCGCCCGCATGACGCGCTCCTCTCCCCGGTTCTGACCAGAATCGCAAATGATCGAACGGGACGCACGCGCTTCCGCGTGCAACTACAGTCAGAAGGTGCCCGGCGCGCCGTTGAAGCCGATGCTCGCGATGACCGGGCAGCTCCCGGCCGGTGACGGCTGGGCGTACGAGTTCAAGTGGGACGGGGTCCGCGCGCTCGCCGACATCAGCCGCGGCCACCAGCACCTCTATGCCCGTTCGGGCGTCGAGATCACCACCGCGTACCCCGAGCTGATCCCCTTGGCCGAGCAGGTCGACGACGCCCTGCTGGACGGCGAGGTGGTTCTCTTCACCGACGGCCAGCCGTCGTTCACCGCCCTCGCCGAGCGGATGCACGTCCGCAACGCGGCCAAGGCCGCCCGGCTCGCGGCGACCGTCCCCGTCACGTACATGATCTTCGACGTCCTCCGGCTGCGTGGCGCGGACCTGACCGGCCGGCCCTACCGGGAGCGGCGCGCCGCGCTGGAGTCCCTGGGGCTCGGCGCCGCCCGGTGGGCGGTGCCGCCGGTCTTCGCCGACGGTCCGGCCACCTATGCGGCGGCCGGCGAGCACGGCCTGGAGGGGGTGATGGCCAAGCGGGTCGACGCGGTCTACCGGCCCGGGGTGCGCTCGCCGGACTGGGTGAAGGTCAAGTTGGAGGTCACCGGCGACTTCGTGGTCGGCGGCTGGCGGCCCGGCGCGCGGAAGGTCGGCGGCCTGCTGGTCGGGGTGCCCGGCCCGGACGGGCGGCTCATCTACCGGGGCCGGGTGGGCGGGGGGATCGGCGCGGCGATCGAGCGTGAGCTGCTGCGCGAGCTGGAGCCGCTGCGCTCCGGCGGGTCGCCGTTCGCCGGGGACGTGCCGCGCGAGGATGCCCGCGGCGCGATCTGGGTAACACCTCAGGTCGTGGTGGAGGTCAAGTACGGCCAGCGCACGCCGGACGGCCGGCTGCGCTTCCCCCGGATCCTGCGCCTGCGCCCGGACAAGCCTGCCGAGGAGGTCGACGATGCCAGCTGACCGCTTCAAGGTGGAGGTGGAGGGCCGCTCGCTGGAGCTGTCCAACCTGGACAAAGTCCTCTACCCGAAGGCCGGCTTCACCAAGGGCGAGGTGATCGACTACTACACCCGGATCGCCCCGGTGCTGCTGCCGCACCTTCAGGACCGGGCGCTGACCCGGATCCGCTACCCCAACGGCGTCGACGGCGGCTCGTTCTTCGAGAAGAACGCGCCCGCCGCCACCCCGGAGTGGGTACGCACCGTGAACCTGCCCGCCCCCGGGTCGAGCAAGGGGCGGGAGACCATCGACTACGTGGTCGCCGACGACCTGCCCACGCTGGTCTGGCTGGCCAACCTCGCCGCCTTGGAGCTGCACACGCCGCAGTGGAAGGTCGGTGAGCACCCGGACATGATGGTGGTCGACCTGGACCCGGGCGCCCCGGCCGCGCTGCGGCAGTGCTGCCAGGTGGCGCTGGTTATGCGGGACCGGCTGGCTGCCGACGGGGTGGCGGCCTATCCGAAGACGTCGGGGAAGAAGGGCATGCAGCTCTGCTGCCCGATCGCCGGCACGCAGTCCTCCGACGACGTGTCGGCGTATGCGAGGCGGATCGCGCAGGAGTTGGAGAAGGAGCACGCAAAGCAGATCGTCTCGAAGATGGCGAAGAACCTGCGCCCCGGGAAGGTCTTCATCGACTGGAGCCAGAACAACGCGGCCAAGACGACGGTGGCGCCGTACTCGCTGCGGGCCCAGGACGTGCCCTCGGTGTCGACCCCGCTGACCTGGGACGAGGTCGAGGCCGGCGCGGCCGGCAAGCGCCCGTCGACCCGCCCCTACACCGCCCCGGAGGTGCTCAAGCGGGTGGAGAAGCAGGGCGACCTGCTGGCCCCGCTGCTCGACGGCGGCCCGGAACTGCCCGGCAGCTGACCCGCCGCAGGCGCCACCACGCGCCGCCGACCAGGGCGAGGGCGATCGCGCTGATCGCCACGTCACCCACCAGGGCCGCCGCCGGCGTCGCCGGGGCATAGGTGGGCACGACATAGGCGTACGCGGCGGCGACGAGCAGGCTGGCCGAGCCGGCGGCGAGCACGTGCCGCTGCCCCCAGCCGGCGCGCCGGGACCACCGCACGAGCAGAACGGCCGCGATGCCGGCGAGGGCTAGCGCAAGGCCGATCCCCGGCCAGCCCGACACCAGCCCGGAACCGGCGTACGCGACGGCCACCACGAGCCCGACCCAGGCCGGACGCGGCGCGGGCGGGGTGTCCGGGCTGACGGGTCGCGGGCGGTGTCGCAGGGCGGCGACGATCAGCGCCAGCGCCACGGCGGTGGCGAACGCCAGCTGGGTCGGGGTGGCCAGGAAGTTCTTCCGGCCGCCGTCGTCGGTGAAGACCAGCAGGCTGCCGCCCAGCCAGAGCAGGGCGACCACGACCAGGCCCGGCCGGCCGAGCCACGGGCGCAGCCGCCGGTCCGCGCCCAGACAGGACTCGACGAGCGCGATCGGCCCGCAGATGCTCAACGCCACGTGGTTGCCCACGTAGTCGACCACCTGCCGGGCGCTGAACCCGAGGCCGGGCACCATCGTCGCCTCGGCGACGCGCTGGGTGTCGGCGAACTCGGTGTGGGCGAGGAAACCGGGGTTGAACAGCGACTGGTCGACCAGGCCGGCCTGGACCACGCCGAACGCGGCGGCGAGCGCCACGATCCCGGGCCAGCCGAGGCCGAGCCGCCGGGCCGTCTCGCGGATCAGCAGGGCGGCGCCCCCGTACATCGGGGCGAGCACGAGCACCACGAACGGCATGCCGGCGAGGGTGAAGCCGCCCCAGGCGCACTCGGCGGCCCACGGGGCGAGCAGCAGCAACGCGATCGCCGGTGCGAGGCGACTTCGCTTTGTTGTCATGGCCCCACCGTTCCGGGTTTGCCGGGTCCGCCGATACGGCCGTCGGACGACGGGACCCGCGACCAAAGTCGACGGTCGCGGGCCCGATCGTCGGTCACCGGCGGGCGGCGTCCCAGGCGTCACTGCTCCGGAAGTACGTGTCGTACAGCTCCTGCACCTCCAGCAGGCTCTCCGGCGGCACCTTCCCGTAGGCGATCCGCTCCAGGTGGCGGAAGTACTCGAACCGTTCGACGCCGGGGGTGATCACGATGAGGATGTCGGCGTTCTCGCCCGGGGCGGCGGCGAACGCGTGCGCCACGCCGGGCGGCACGATGACCAGGTCGCCGCGCTCGGCGGTGACGACCTGCTCGCCGGAGAGCAGTTGCGCGGTGCCGTCGAGCAGGTAGAACAGCTCGGCGGAGTTGCCGTGGTGGTGCGGCCGGGCGCCGTCCGCGCCGTCGGTGAGGGTGACCCGCTGGGTGGAGAGCGCCCCGCCGGTGGCGCTGCTGTCGGCGAGCAGCCGGATCGTGGTGGGGGCGCGGCCCACCACCTCGGCGTCCGCGTCACGGACGATGACGGACCGGTCGAAGTCGGGCGTGATCAGGGACATCGCGCTACTCCTGTCGTGGCGGTGCGGGTCAGAGGGCGAACAGCAGGACGGCGTTGAGCAGGACGACCACGGCGGTGGCGAAGTGGACGCCGAAGGCGATGGCCTTCCTGCCGCGGCGCAGCACGATGAGGGTGTCTCCCAACGGGTTGATCGCGACGATCAGCATGTACCAGGCGACCGCCTCGGCGTTGGTGAAGGCGATCAGCGCGAGACCGAGCAGGCCGTAGCTGAGGTCGCGCAGGCCCTTGATCGTGAGGTAGGCGGGGTCCTCGTCCGGCTTGACCGGAACGCCGTAGCCGGCGGCCGATGCCTGCGGCGCGAGGAGGAACCGGGCGCCGATGAAGACGCAGAAGAGGCTGAGGACGACGGCGAGCCCGTAGGCGATGGCGCTGAGCATCTCTGACTCCGATGGCTAGCAGTGCTAGATGTGAGAGCGACGCTAACAGAGCGGCGGCAGATTGGCTAGCGGTGCTAGAGTTCTGGTCATGTCGATTCAGGCGCGGCGGGAGCGAGAGCGGGCGGAACGGGAGCGGGCGATCGTCGCCGCGGCCCGGGAACTGGCCGAGTCAGAGGGCTGGGACGCGGTCACCACCCGCCGGCTCGCCGCCGAGATCGAGTACAGCCAGCCCGTCCTCTACAGCCACTTCAAGGGCAAGGACGCCATCATGGCGGCGGTCGCCGTGGAGGGCAGCGGTGATCTGGCCGCCGAACTCGCCGCCGCCCGGGCCGCCGCCACCGACCCGCGGCAGGCGGTGGCCGGCATCGCCACGGCGTACGCGGCGTTCGCCGAACGCCGGCCCGCGCTCTACGACGCGATATTCATCCTCCCCACCAGCCTGCCCTTCGCCAGCCAGGACGTGCCGGTGGAGCTGGCCCGGGCCTTCGCCGAGCTGGCCGAGACGCTGCGCCCGTTCGCCGGTGACGACGACCTGGAGACGTTCACCGAGACCTTCTGGAGCGGGCTGCACGGGCTGGTCACGCTGATGCGCACCGGCCGGCTGCGGCGGGAGCAGCACGAGCGGCGGCTGGGCCTCCTGGTCGACCGGTTCACCCGGCTAGTGCCGTGACCACAAACGTTCGCCGGGTCGGTTGCCGGGGAGTTTGTCGTACTGGTGGTGTTGGGTGGGGTTGTGCCTCGTCGTCGGGATCCTGCCGCGCCTCGGGTGGTGCATCGCACCGCGCGTGTGGCGTTGGGGGTGACGTCAGGGCAGCGGCGGCGGTGTTTCGGGTTGCTGCGTTCGGCCGGTGACGTGTGGGCGTGTGTGTTGGAGGTCAATGGGTGGCGACGTCGCCGCCGCGACGCGCCGCTGGTGGGCTATCAGGAGTTGTGTCGGGAGCTGTCCGTGTCGGGGCCGGGCACGTTCGGGGAGTTGGATTCGACGGGTGCCCGGTCGGTGTTGCGCCGGTTCTCCGATGCCTGGTTCGCGGCGACGAAACGCCGCAAGGTGGGTGACGTGTCGGCGCGTTTCCCGCGCCGGCGGCGGGGGTTGATGCCGGTGCGCTGGTATCACAGCACGTTCACCCTTGACGGTGCCCGGGTGCGGATCCCGACGGCGAGAGGCACCGCACCGTTGTGGGTGCGGCTGGCGCGCGCTCTTCCCTACCCGGTCGAGCAGGTCCGGTCGATCACGCTGCTGTGTGAGGGCGGCCGGCTGTTCCTGGACGTGACCGCTGAGGTGCCGGTGGCGACGTACCCGCCCGGTGAGGAACCGGACCCGGCCAGGGTGGCCGGGGTGGACCTGGGGATCATCCACCCGTACGCGGTGGCCGGCCCCGACGGTGCGGGGCTGTTGGTGTCGGGGCGGGCGATCCGCGGCGAACACCGCATGCACCTGGCCGACACGAAGGCCCGCCGCCGTGCGGTCGCCCGGCGGGCCCCGAAACCGGGGCAGAAGGGGTCACGGCGGTGGCGCCAGTACCGGCGTCGGGCGCGGCTGGTCGAAGGCCGGCACCGGCGCCGGGTGCGTCAGGCCCAACACGAGGCCGCCCGCCAGGTCGTGTCCTGGGCGGTACGCCAGCGGGTGGGTGTGCTGCACGTGGGTGATCCGCGCGGCGTGCTCGACCTACCGGCCGGGCGGCGGCACAACCTGCGGCTACGGCAGTGGCAGATCGGCCGGCTCCTGCAGGTCCTCACCGACAAAGCTGTCCTGGCCGGC
This sequence comes from Micromonospora sp. NPDC005299, assembly GCF_042872345.1. Taxonomy (NCBI): domain Bacteria; kingdom Bacillati; phylum Actinomycetota; class Actinomycetes; order Micromonosporales; family Micromonosporaceae; genus Micromonospora; species Micromonospora sp. NPDC005299. Next base: position 6,506 of record NZ_JBIAKG010000003.1, on the reverse strand, counting down.
ATCACCGTCCACCTCGTCGACGAACGTGGCACCTCCTCGACCTGCCCGGCCTGCCGGCGGCGGGTACCGAAACCCCGCGGCCGGACCCTGTCCTGCCCACACTGCACGTTTACCGGGCACCGCGACCTCGTCGCGGCCGCCACCATCGCCACCCGCACCCCGGGCGGCGGAACCACCACCCCCACACCCGCTCGGGTGCCCGGGGTGGTCACGCACCGTCGAGCCGGACGACACCTCCCCGGTGCCGGCCAGTCCCGACGTGACCCCCGCCGCCCACACCAGGCGGCGCGAGGATCAGTTGGCCCGCGGAGGCCCGCCCCACCACCCGGTGGGGAGTCGCTCGCCCAAAAGGCGAGGATCCACAACCCCCACCGGACACCCGGTGAACGTTAGTGGACACCGCACTAGGGTGAGCTGACCGCCAGGGAGGAGTGCACCCGATGGCCGACCACGCACCCGTCGCCGTCGCGACGGACGAGCCGCTGCTCAGCTACCTCGACGGTGCCACCGGCGAGCGCACCGACCTCACCGCCCAGCAGTTGGGCGCATGGTCGGCCCGCAGCGCCGGGCTGCTCCGGGACGGCTGCGGGCTGCGCCCCGGTGACCGGGTCGCCGTGCTGCTGCCGCCGCACTGGCGTACCGCGGCCGTGCTCATCGGGGCCTGGTCGGTCGGGCTGGCGGTCTCGTTCCGGCCCCGGGCCCTGGCCGGGCTGGCGGTCCTCGAACCTGGCGCCGACCTGCCGTACGACGCGGTGTTCGTCACCCCGGAGCGGCTCGACGACTGGCTGGAGGACGTCCCCGAGGGGACGTACCGCTACCTCGTCGGCACCGGCCCCGGCCCGCTGGACGAGGTGCCGCCGGGCTGGTTGGACTGGTCCCCGGAGGTGCTCCGGCACCCCGAGATCGCTCCCGACCTGGCCGCTCTCCGCCCCACGGACCCGGCCAGCCCGGACGGCACCAGCTACGGCGAGTGGGGCGCGGTGGCCCGGGAGTACGCCAACCAGCTCGACCTGCGCGCCGGCGACCGGCTGCTGGTCGACGTGGCCGAGCACGAGCAGCCGCTGAAGTGGCTGCTTGCCCCCCTCGCCGCCGAGGCGTCGGTGGTGCTCTGCGCCAACCTCAACCCGGCTGACCGCGACGCCCGCATGGCGGGAGAGCGAGTCACCCGGGTGCTGTGACACCGGGTAACGGGTTGCCCGGCACCCGGTCTCGGTGGCGTGCAGGTGCGCGCCCGGGTGCCGCTCGGTCGGCCCCTGGCCACCATCTGTGCCGCTGCCTGACCAGCGGGGGCCGATCCTAGCCATCCCGGAGTCGCCGCGAACGCCTTCTCCCGGAACGCCGCCGGTGGCCGTCGCCCGGCTCTAGCGTGCAGACGTCGGCGGGGCGAGCACGAGGAGCGGCCGGTAATGAACGCCAGCGGATCGTCAACGTTGTTCACCGACCTGCGGCAGGTCGACGCCGGTGTGCTGGACGTCGGGTACGTCGACGCCGGCCTCCCGGACGGTCCGGTCGTGCTCCTGCTGCACGGCTGGCCGTACGACATCAACAGCTTCGCCGAGGTCGTCCCCCGGTTGACGGCGGCCGGCCACCGGGTGCTCGTGCCGCACCTGCGTGGGTACGGCACGACACGGTTCCGGTCGGCCGACACCATGCGGAACGGCCAGCCGGCAGCCCTGGCCCTCGACACCGTGGCCTTCATGGACGCCCTCGGGGTGCCGAAGGCGACCCTCGCCGGGTTCGACTGGGGCGCCCGCACGGCCGACATCATCGCCGCGCTGTGGCCGGAACGCTGCCAGGGCCTCGTCTCGGTGAGCGGCTACCTGATCGCCAGCCAGGAGTCGGGGCGCGCACCGCTCCCGCCGCAGGCCGAACTCGCCTGGTGGTACCAGTTCTACTTCGCCACCGACCGCGGCCGGGACGGGTACGAGAAGAACCTCGACAGCTTCGCCAAGCTGATCTGGCGGACGGCGTCCCCGAAGTGGGCCTTCGACGACGCGACGTTCAACCGGAGCGCCGCCTCGCTGCACAACCCCGACCACGTCGACGTCGTCATCCACAACTACCGCTGGCGCCTCGCCCTCGCCGCCGGGGAGCCACAGTACGACGAGGTGGAGGAGAAGCTGGCCGCGAACCCGAGCATCGAGGTGCCCACCATCACCCTCGAAGGCGATGCCAACGGCGCACCCCACCTCGACCCGTCCGTCTACGCCGGACGATTCTCCGGCCGGTACGAACACCGGACCGTGAGTGGCGGCGTCGGGCACAACCTGCCGCAGGAAGCGCCGCAGGCGTTCGCCGACGCGGTGCTGCAGGTCGCGACCTGACCCGCTGAGGCGTCCGTCACGGATCACGGGATCCACCGTGCCCGCCCGCTGTGCAAGGCTGGCGATCATGACGAACGCACTCGTACTCGCCGGTGGCGGCGTGGCCGGGATTGCCTGGGAGCTGGGCGTCCTGCGCGGCCTCGCCGACGCCGATCCCACCCTCGCCGACCGGATCCTCGCCGCCGACCTGGTCGTGGGCACCTCCGCCGGCTCCGCGGTCGCCGCGCAGATCACCAGCGGCGTCGCGCTCGACGACCTGTACGCGGCCCAGCTGCGCCCCGAGACCGCCGAGATCGAGGTAGACGTCGATACGGAGAAGCTCTTCGCCGACTACGCCGCCGCCCTGACCGGTGTGTCCGGGCCGCAGGAGGCCCGCCGCCGGTTCGGCGAGATCGCCCTCGCCGCGCGGACCGTCGACCCGGCCCTCCGGCTCGCCGCGATCGACGCCCGGCTCCCCGTGAAGCAGTGGCCCGACCGGCGCCTGCTGCTGCCCGCGGTCGACGCCGAGACCGGCGATGAGGCGATCTTCACCCGCGAGTCCGGGGTGACCCTGCGCGACGCCGTCGCCGCGAGCTGCGCGGTGCCCGGCATCTGGCCGCCGGTCGAGATCGGCGACCGCCGCTACATCGACGGCGGAGTGCGCTCCATGACCAACGCCGACCTGGCCGCCGGCGCCGACCGCGTGCTGATCATCCAGCCGACCCTCGCGGACACGCCGCAGCCGTGGGGCGACCTCGACGCCGAGATCGCCGCACTCGCCTCGGCCACCGTCCACGTGATCAGCGCCGACCAGGCGTCCGTCGACGCGTTCGGCCCCAACGCGCTGTCACCGGCGACCCGGGCGGCGTCCGCCCGCGCCGGGCGGGCCGTCGGCGCGGCACACGCCGCCGCCGTCGCGTCAGTCTGGAACTGACGCGCCCCGACGCCGCCGGAGGCGGCCCGTAACGTGCCGCAGGCGTTCGCCGAGCGCCGTTGCAGGTCGCGAGCTGACCCCCGCCTCCGGTCAGCGTTGGCTGGCCCGGTCGACGCCCCTGTGCGCCCGGACCGTGCGGTCGACCAGCTCGCGCAAGGCGCTCTCGTCGACGTCATCGAGTCGCTTCAGATAGAGGCAGCCCTTGCCGGTCTTGTGCGGACCGAGCCGGGCGAGCACCGACGGGTAGCGCTCCTCGAACCCGCCCACCAGGTAGACGACGAGCTGCTGCTTGCGCGGCGAGAAGCCAACCAGCGGCCAATCGCCCGTGCGCCCGTTCTCGTAGGTGTAGCGGTAGGTGCCGAAGCCCACGATGCTCGGGCCCCACATCACCGGGGGCTCGCCGGTGACCTCACGCAACAGCGCGCAGAGGCGCTCGGCGTCGGCCCGCCGGCGTTCGTCCGGCACGGCCGCCAGGAAATCGTCGACGCTGGCGTCGGTCGGCACGGTCACCGGCTGCTTCGAGGTCGCCATGGGCTGATGCTCCCAGGCGGGTACGACACCGCATCCGGCTCGAATCTGGTTGACACCCAGCGGGGGCGCGGTGCCTACTGCCTGCCGGGCCTTGTCACCGGCCGGTACTCGGTTGATGGCCGGCCGGTGGGCCATTGACGACAGGGGTAGGGATGGACGGGACGGACGCTCTGACCTGGGAAGAGTTCGGCGAGAAACACCTCGCGGAGCTGACCCGGCTGGCCGAGGCGTGCCTGGCCGTCGACGGTGGGCTGCCGCTGTTCGCCCGTACCCCGTTGGTGCGGGCGCGGCTGCTCCAGACCCGTACCCTCGGCGCCTGGCACGACGGCGGCCTGGTCGCGGCCGTGGGGGTCGGCCTCGGCGGGCAGACGGCCACCAGCACGGGCCTGGTGCATCCGGACTGGCGGGGGCGGGGCCTCGGCGGCCGACTGCTGAGCTGGGCCGGCGAACAGGCGGGTGATGCCGACCTGCTGGTGACCACCGAGTCGTGGAACCCGGGCGCGGACGCCCTGTTCACGGCGCGCGGCTTCGAGCGGACCTTCGCCGAGTGGGTGCAGCGGCACGACCTCGGCGCGCTCCCGGAGGTCGCCCGGCCCGTTGACGTGACCGCCGACCCGGTGGCGCTCGGTCCCGAGCTGTTCGAGACCTACCGGGCGTCGTTCGCCGACCGGCCCGACTTCGCCTCGCCCACGGCGGAGGAGTGGCTGGGTGAGCTGGGGGAGGACGACGAGTACCTGGCGGACCTGTCGCTCATCGCGCGTGGTCCCGACGGTGCCGCCGTCGGCTTCGTCAACGTCATCGACAACTGGGTCGACCAGGTGGGTGTGGTCCCCGAGTGGCGGGGGCGGCGGGTCGGGGCGTATCTGGTGGCTCGTGCGCTGCGGGGTCTGGCGGCCGATGGGGCGCGGGAGGTGTGGCTCTGCGTCAACGACAACAACCCGGCGGCTGAGCTGTACCGGCGGCTCGGGTTCCAGGACGCCGGCCGCCGTGCTCGCTACCTGCGTCGGTCGCCGGTGTCTTCATGAGCGGAAACGAGCGCGCTCGGCCTTCGTGGAGGCCGAGCGCGCTGGCAGTTCTTGTCTTCAGCGGACCGGTCGGTCCGGTGTCTCGGGCTTACTGAAAGACCCGGCCGGGCCGGGTGGCTTTCGCCTTGGTGATCAGGGAGTCTCCCCGTCTACGGCGCACCTGGATGCTCTTTGTCGCCCTTTTGATCGGGGTGAGGATTCTGTCCTTCATCGCGTGCCCCTCTTCTCTCGTGCGTCAGATCGGAGATGGCGCTTCCGCAGCACGGCGTCTACCCGCCCTGCCTCCAGTCCGCGTACCCGCTGGGACCGCCGCCATTCCGCCACCGCTGGCCGCGCATCGGTCGTGCTCAGCTGCGGGTGAGCCAGGGTGCGCGTCGCGCGCAGGGCGAGGTGTGGTCGACCGGCAGGGCGCAGCGCCCGCCGCCGGGTAGTGGGCGGTCGCAGAAGACCCAATGGCGTAGGGACTGCTGGTCTTCGGTCGAGACCGTTACGCCGCCGGGCTCTATTCGGGCGCTGAGCTGGGCGAGCAGGCGGGCGGCGGTGCGGGCGAAGATGCGGGCGCGGTGCAGGTCGGGGGCGGTCACGGGTAAGTGGATCACCCAGCGGTCGGTCATCGGTAGCGGTGGTTCGCCGACTGGGCGCTCTGCCAGGTGCGCAGGGCGTTCTTGATGCGGACGTTCTCTTCCTGCACCGCTCGCAGAGCGGTCTGGGCGACGGTGAGTTCGTCGGCGACCTGGTGGAGGAAGGTGCGGATCTCGGCTGGGTCGAGGCCGCGGCGGCGGACGTTGAAGCAGCGCTCACGGATTTGCCAAGGGCGAAGTGGCTGGCGTCGGTTGGCTTGTGCGGTTAGTTGCTCGTCGTCGCGTCGGCCTGCCGACCGACGGAACAGGTTGCGCACGGGGGACCGCCCTTCGTCGGGTCGCGTCGAAGTGTGGTGGGCGGCCTCCGCGGATTCCGGTCGGCGGAGGTTGCCCTGCCCTGCGGCCGGTTCGGGGTGCGGCAGCAGGGGCTGCTTGCGTTGGGGTGCTGGCACAGCCGACGAGCGAAGTCAGCCGTGCCAGCGGAGGTGGATGCCCAACCGGGAGGGCCGGTTGCCTACCAGGCGATCCAGTGCCGGGCTTCCGGGGCTCAACATACAATGCAAAGCATGCAAAGGACAAGAGCCGAACATGCTAAGCACGCGAAGTCTTGGCTGCCGAGGTGGCGGCGTGGGAGGATCTTGGGGCCTACCAGGAGTTGCCATGCCCCGAATCCCAGAACGTCAGCGCATCGCTCAGGACATCCGCGACAAGATCAGCTCGGGCGAGTACGGCCCGGGGGTCAAGCTGCCTTCGCTCCGCGAGATGTCTGCGCACTACGGTGTCTCCGCCGAGCCGGTCCGGTCCGCTCTGCTGATCCTGCAGGCTGAGGGGCTGGTCGAGGGTCATCAAGGTAAGGGCGTGTATGTGACGGGGAACCTTTCGGCAGCTGACTAAGAACTCCTAACAGAATGATCTAGGGGTCTTGTCCTTGATGGACGATCGACTAGAGTGCTCGGCCGTGAGGAGGGGTGAACAGCCGCCGTGGATCGTCTCGGACGAGTTGTGGGCGGAGATCGAGCCGCTGTTGCCGCCCCGTGCACCGCGCAGGCACCGGTTCCCGGGCCGTAAGCCCCTCGATGACCGCAAGGTGTTGTGCGGGATCTTGTTCGTGCTCTACACCGGGATCCCGTGG